>JBIOII010000004.1:0-56880 GCA_044449785.1 Candidatus Limnocylindrales bacterium | reverse complement strand
GATCGAGTTCCGTGGCGTCCGGCCGGACGGCCCATTCCTTCGTTGTCGCCTGCGGTCCTCGCTCACGCACCTCGGGGTGTGCTCGCTTCGGTCCTCGGCGCCGCCTCGGCCTCGGCTCGTCGGGCCGGCGATCGAGTTCCGTGGCGTCCGGCCGGACGGCCCATTCCTTCGTTGTCGCCTGCGGTCCTCGCTCACGCACCTCGGGGTGTGCTCGCTTCGGTCCTCGGCTCCGCCTCGGCCTCGGCTCGTCGGGCCGGCGATCGAGTTCCGTGACGGCCGGCCGGACGGCCGATGCCTTCGATGTCGCCTGCGGTCCTCGTCGGGCCGGCGATCAGGCGGCGGCCCTTCCGGCGATGTATCCTGCGCTCGACCTTTAACGACCGGCACGGTGAGGCCGGGAAGGAGGACTGCGCCTTGCAGGGCAGCAAGCTTCGATGACCGACCGGCAGATCATGACCGGGGACGAGATCCGGCGGGCCATCGTTCGGATCTCCCATGAGATCGTCGAAAAGCAGGCCGGCACGCAGGACCTCACGTTGGTCGGCATCCAGCGCCGCGGCGTGCCTCTGGCTGTGCGCCTCGCGGATGCCGTCGAGGAGCACGAGGGAGTCCGGCCTCCGGTCGGTGCGCTCGACATCACCTTCTACCGCGACGACCTCTCGCTCGTGGCCCAGCAGCCGATCGTCAAGGGAACGGACCTGCCCTTCGATCTGAACGGGATGACGATCGTGCTGGTCGACGATGTGCTCTACACGGGCCGGACGATCCGCGCGGCAATGGATGCGCTGATCGACTTCGGACGGCCGCGCGCGATCCGGCTGGCGGTGCTCATCGATCGCGGCCACCGCGAGCTCCCGATCCGAGCGGACCATGTCGGCAAGAACGTACCGACGTCGCGCGAGGAGATCGTCAAGGTCCACGTGACCGAAGTGGACGGCTCCGACGAGGTCAGCATCGCCCGCCAGGTCCGCCCCCACGAGACCGGGGAGGCAGGCAACTGATGACGATCGCAGTCCCGGCCGTGAAGAACGCCCCAGCAACTGCGTGGCATCACCGCCACCTGATCGACCTGGACGTCGTGACCTGGCCCGAGATCGAGCTGATCATGCGGACCACGGACGAGATGAAGGGGATCCTCGCCCGGCCGATCCGCAAGGTGCCTGCTCTGAACGGACGCCGTGTCACCACGCTCTTCTACGAAGCCTCAACCCGGACGCGAGTCTCGTTCGAGACCGCCGCACGAAACCTGTCGGCCGATGTCGTCAGCATCTCCACCGCGACCTCGTCGGTGACGAAGGGCGAGTCGCTGGTCGACACGGTTCGGACGCTGGAGGCCCTCGGGGCCGAGATCCTAGTCATGCGGCACGCCGTTTCCGGTGCCCCATATCTGGCGGCCGACATCTTCGGCGGGCACATCCTCAACGGCGGCGATGGCTGGCACGCTCATCCTACCCAGGCGCTGCTCGACTTGTACACGATGCGGGAGCACCTGTCCGGGGGCGATCTGCGCGGCCGGAAGGTCGCGATCGTGGGCGACATCCTCCACTCGCGAGTGGCACGGTCCAACATCTGGTCTCTGACCGCTGCCGGCGCGGACCTGTGGTTGTGCGGCCCGGCCACTCTCTTGCGGGGAATGGATCGTTGGGCAGGGGGCTTGGAGCGGCGGCGCCGTGCCGGGCCACGGCCGCTTCAACGTCACGAGCGACATCGACGCCGCCCTGCGCGACGCCGACGTCGTGATGGGTCTTCGGATCCAGCGCGAGCGGATGCAGGGCGGCCTGCTGCCTTCGCTCAGGGAATACGCGGCGCGGTTCCAGCTCAACGCGGAGCGGGTCGGCCTCGCGAAGCCCGATGCGATCGTCATGCATCCCGGGCCCATGAACGAGGGCGTCGAGATCGCGCCGGACGTGGCCGTCAGCGGCCGCTCGGTGATAACCGATCAGGTTGCCAACGGCGTCGCGGTCCGGATGGCGCTCCTCTACCTGCTGGCGGGCGGCCACGACCCGGCCCCCGCCGGGGCGGCCCACGGCGAGGCGGCTCGATGAGCGAGGACGGCGACGGAGTCCGGGCGAACGCGGTCGGTCCGAAAATCGGGGAGATGGTCGAACGGTTCGACCTGGAGAAGGCCTGGCTGGTCGACCCGGCCTCCGGGCGCGAGGGCCCCGGCGAGATAGTCGTCACGGACGGCATCCTGGAATCGGTCGTCTGGCTCGAGGGCGACGAGGCTGCCGGCGTCACCGACAACGGCGTGATCGTGGCTCCCGGGTTTCTCGATCTCCACGCTCACTTCCGCGAGCCCGGTTTCGAAGACGCGGAAACGGTCGCCAGCGGCTGTGCCGCGGCCGCTCACGGTGGCTATACGACTGTCGTGACGATGGCCAACACGAAACCGGCGCTCGACGAGCCGGGCATCCTGGAACGCGTCCGGTCGGCGGCCCGAATGAGCGGATCCCCGGTCGAGGTCTTCGCTTACGGGGCGGTTTCGGCGGGGCGCGCCGGCGAGCAACTGTCGGCGATGGGTGAGCTCGCCGACGCCGGCGTCCTCGGCTACTCGGACGACGGCTCGTCGGTCAAGACGCCGAAGCTCCTCCGCAGCGCGCTCGTCTACGCCGGCATGCTGGGTCTGGCGGTCATCGACCACGCCGAAGACTCGGAGCTGACCGCCGGAGCGGAAGCGCACGAAGGCTACGTGGCGTCGGTCCTCGGACTCGCCGGATGGCCGGTTGCCGCCGAAGTCGGAGCAGTGGCCCGCGATCTCGCCGTCCTGGCCGACGCACTCGGCGACCAGCCCCGGGCGCGCCTCCACCTCACCCACGTCTCCACCGCTCCCGCGCTGGAGCTCGTGCGGCGGGCTAAGGCGAGCGGCCTGCCCGTCACCTGCGACGTCACGCCGCACCATCTCGCGTTCACCGACGAGTGGATCGCCGGCTCGCGGCGCTGGGCCTGGGAGGCGATCGGTTCGGATGGGAAGCCGCGCGATCCGTGGGTCGACGGCGCGCTGACCGAGTCGCCGTACGACACGTCGCTGCGGGTCAATCCACCGCTCGCGACCGCGGCCCATGCCGCAGCCTGCCTCGCAGCGCTCCTCGACGGGACGGCCGATGCCGTCGTCACGGACCACGCCCCACACACGATCGTGGACAAGGAAGTCGAATTCGGCCTCGCCGCCAACGGCATCAGCGGCATCGAGACGGCCCTGAGCGTGCTCCTCGCCCTCGTCGAAGCTGGCAAACTGCCGCTGGCCCGAGCCGTCGCGGCACTGACCGTCGGTCCCGCCGGGGTGGTCGCAGCCTGGACGCGCGCTTCAGGCACCGCAGCCGCTCGCCCGCGGGGCCTGGTCGAGGGGGCGGCTGCCGATCTCGTCGTCTTCGATCGGTCTGAGGGCTGGCGGGTCACTGCCGAGACGCTCCTGTCGAAGGGCAAGAATTCGCCGCTTCTCGGGCGGGAGGTTCCCGGCCGCGTCGTGCTGACAATTGCCGGCGGCCGTCTCGCCTACGAGGATCCGAGGGCGGGCGAGGACGAAGCCTGACATCGGGCGGATACGCGCTTTCGGCCTCCGCCGGCAGCTCGCCGGCGATGTCGCCGGACGAACCGCCCGGCGTGCGAGAATAGGAGGCCGCGCGGCGGCTCGCCACGGCGACCGTCACAGCTCACAAGTCAGGAGACCGCAAAGCCCGTGCCAGTCCTTGCGACCTTCTTCTCGGTCCGCCGTGGTCGTGACCCGTTCTTCAAGTTCTTCATGAAGACGCTGCTGCCGCGCCAGATGAGGCAGTACGAGGAGAAGTTCGGGATCAAGTTCATCGGCTGGTACAACGTCGCGCACGGCTGGGACTTCGACAACGTGATACTGCTGGATCTGCCGGACTACGCCACGCTGGACAAGCTGGAACGAGACGAGGCGGCCCGCGCCCTCGGCCACCGCGCCGGGGAGTGGATGTTCGAGCGCCACCATTCGATGTTCCTCCGGGAGCGAATTGGCCCGGATCTAGAGTTCAAGGGTTAGGAGGCCGAAGCGATGGACACGAGCCGCAACGATCAGCTCGGCGAACTCGCCGCGGATGCCTCCCTGGAGCGCGCGGACTTCCTCGCGGCCGCCTCGGCCCAGTTGAAGAAGTTCCTTGACAAGAACGCCGACCGGATCGCCGCATTGGGTGGTCTCGTCCTGATCGACGAGGAAACCGACTACCTGGCGATCGAGGGCGATCTCACTTTCCGGAGCCGGAACCCCTACCTGGACGAGACGACTGGCAAGTGGGTCACTGAGACCGAGGTCATCGACGACCCGTCCGAGCTGGTCGAGCTATACAACCTGGCGGAGGTCTTCGCGGCGTTTCAGGACGCGACGAATCTCGAGTCCGGGCTCGGTGCGGAACCCGCCGCCGGCGACCAGCTCAAGTCCGGGAACGTCGGTGCCGCGGATGCCACCCCAGTCGGCGGCGAGAACCCCTACGCGGCAGCCGCGGACGACTGGGCTGCCGCCGGGCGCCAGTACGATGAGCCGCCCGAGAGCGAGGAAGAGGCCGCCGAGCGGCTGTACGACCTGGCGCTGGCCTTCCAGGAGCGCAGCCAGCAGACCGAAGCGCACCTCCTCGAGCAGTTCGAGTCGGGTGCGTCGCAGCTCAGCTCGGTCCTCGGCGACCTGATCATCGTCGACGACGACGACGAGCGTCTGACGCTGCGCTCGAACGGGTCATTCAGCGCCGAGGTCGTACCGGAGAACGAGACGGAGTCGGGGACGTGGCGCAAGCTGGACGGCCCGGACGACATCGTCGAGTTCTACGACCCGACGGACATCTTCGGCGACCTGGCCGACACCCTTGCCGAATCGTTCCCGGGTCTCGGTGAACCGGCCGGGGCGGCCGGCTCGGCGGATGCCGAAGGAGAAGAGCGCGGCGGCGAGGACGGCGACGCGGGCGAGGCCGACGATGCAGCGGCGGGCAAGGACGGGGAGGGCGACGACCGCCGGTGACGATGCGCCTCGTCGCGGCTGAGCTGGTCGAAAGCCGGCAGATACTGCCGGGGCAATGGCTTCAGTCGTTCCACGCCCCGGAGCTCGCGACCGGCTCGCGTGCCGGGCAATTCGTCCACGTCCGCACCGGGGACTACTCCGGCCTAGTCTTGCGGCGCCCGTTTTCGATCAACACCGCCGATCCGGCCACCGGCATCGTCACGCTCCATTTCCGCACCGTGGGCCGCGGGACGGAGTGGATGACGCGCGTCCGCCAGGGTGAGCGGCTCGACATGCTGGGTCCGCTGGGGAGGCCGTTCGAGGTCGACCCGCGGAGCCGCCACCTGCTCCTGATCGCCGGGGGCCTCGGCATGGCCGGGATCCGGATGCTCGCCGACGAGGCGGTTCGCGACGGCCGCCAGGTGGCTGTCCTCTTCGGGGCGCTGAGCGCGAGTCACGTCTATCCGTCGAGCCTCTTGCCCGACGAGGTCGAGTACGTCGTGGCAACCGACGATGGATCGCTCGGCCATCGCGGGTTCGTGACCGAGCTCATGGCCGAGTACGAGGCATGGGCCGATCAGGCCTTTGCCTGCGGCCCGTATCCGATGCTGGCGCGTCTCGCCCACCTCGCCGCCGGGCGCCGCGATCGGCTCGGAGTTGCCCGGCTGGGTCGCAGGAGGGGCGCGGGCAAGACCGATCCGCTCGGCTCCGCAGCGGCTCGGCGCAAAGCTTTCCTCCAGGTTTCGATGGAGCAGACGATGGGCTGCGCCGTGGGCGCCTGCCTGGGCTGCGTGGTCATGGGCGTCGACGGACCGCAGCGGGTGTGTCGCGAGGGCCCGGTTTTCGCGGCGGAGGAGATCGCATGGCCGACCCACGCTTGAGCAAGGTTCGATGAAGTCGAAGAAGAAGGTCGTCACCTCGGCGGACGTGCGCGTCGCCAGGACCAAGCGGACGCCGACCATCCGGACGATCAAGAGCGCAATCGTGCCGGTCGATCGAAACCGAAGCGCGGCAGCCGGTCGGCTGCGCGTCGAGAGCGGGGCCTCGGCGGTTGCGAACCTGGGTTCGCCGAGCGTCGCTTTGCCGACCCTGGCCACTCGCGAGGCGCTCGACCGCGTCGACCTGTCGGTCGACCTGGCGCCCGAGCGAGGCCTGCTGCTCGACAACCCGATCCTCGTCGCGTCGGGCACCTTTGGCTACGGCATCGAATACGGCGACGTCGTCGACGTCCAGCGGATCGGTGCGATCTGCTGCAAGGGAACGACCCTCAAACCGCGGGCCGGGAACCAGCCGCCGCGCGTGACCGAGACGCCGGGCGGGATGCTCAACTCGATCGGGCTGCAGAACCCGGGCGTCGACGCCGTCATCGATAAGTACGGGCCGATCTGGCAGGGCTGGAAGGTGCCGGTCATCGTCAACGTTGCCGGCGAGTCGATCGAGGATTACGTCGAGGTCGCCCGCCGGCTCGACGGTGTTCCCGGCGTCGCCGGGATCGAGCTCAACATCAGCTGCCCGAACGTCGGCAAGGGTGGGCTCCAATTCGCCATCGATCGCGACGCAGCGCGGGCCGTTACCGCCGCGGTCCGCCGCGCCACGGAGCTGCCGCTCCTCGTCAAGCTGTCGCCCAACGTGGCCGACGTCCGGCCCATCGCCAAAGCGATCGAGGAGGCCGGTGCCGACGCGATATCCGCGATCAACACTCTCTCGGGGCTGGCGGTCGCGCCGGATCGAACGCGGGCGTTCCTCGGCAACACCTACGGCGGCCTCTCCGGCCCGGCCATCAAGCCGGTGGCGTTGCGCATCGTCTACGAGGTGGCACAGGTCGTCTCGATCCCGGTGGTCGCCATCGGCGGCGTTACTAACCTGGACGATGTGCTCGACTTCCTGGCCTGTGGCGCGGTTGCCGTCCAGGTCGGAACGGCCATCTTTGCCGACCCGGAGCTGCCGGTCCGGCTGGGCGAAGAGCTGCGGGCCGAATGCCTGCGCCGGGGCCTCGACTCGTATCGGCCGCTGATCGGGACCGCGCTGCCGAAGCGAGCCGGGGCGCCCTCGGCCAAGGGCGTCGAGTACAAGCCATGAGGCGGCCGAGGAGGCATCCGTGACGACCATTCGATCCGAGGTCGAGCTGGCTGCGCAGAAGGCGATCGCGACGCGGACGGAGGATCTCTTCCGCCGTTCTGGCGCGCTCAAAGAGGGCCACTTCCTGCTAAAGAGCGGGAAGCATTCGGAGCGCTACCTCGAGAAGTTCCTGGTCCTTCAGGATCCCGCGGCGACGAGCGAGCTGTGCGGTTTCTGGGCGGCGCGGCATCGAGGACCCGACGGCGCGCCGCTCGTGGACGTCGTGGCCGGTCCGACCACCGGTGGAGTGGTTCTCGCTTTCGAGACGGCCCGCCAGCTCGGCGTCCGCAGCATCTTCGCCGAAGAGGTGAAAGACCCTGGCGGAGTCTCGCGGCGCGAGTTCCGGCGCGGCTTCACCATCGCCCCCGGCGAGCGGGTCCTGCTCGTGGACGACATCCTGACCACCGGCGGTTCGCTGCTGGCGATGCTGCCCGCCGTCGAGGAATTCGGCGGCGAGATCGTGACGTGCGCCGTCCTGGCCGATCGGTCGGGCGGGATGGCCTCGCTCAGCTCCCCGAAGACAGGGCGCAACTACCCGCTCCGCGCGCTGTGGCAGCTACAGCTGCCCACCTACGATCCGGGCCCCGAAGCCTGCCCCGCCTGCGCCGCCGGTATCCCGCTCCAAGCTCCGGGTAGCGCGGGCGCGGCGGCGGGGTAGCGCGGGCGGGTCGCCGATCCGCGGAGCGCCCTACGGAGCGATGAACACGCTGGCGGTGGCGATCGCCTGGATCGAATCGGGCGAAGCCCACTCCCAGACCAGGGTCTGACTTCCCGTCGGATCGCTTCCTGCCGGCGTGTACTCCATGTCCAGCGAGACGACGCCGCCTGGGACCAGTACCGGGCCGATTGCGGCGCAGTTGAGCCGGCGCAGGACCGCCGACGATTTGTCCGTTCCGGCGAGGTAGATGCGGTAGGCGGGGCAGGGATCCATCGAGATCCGCCCGGCCGTCGGATTGGCCAGATCCAAGGTGAAGCGGCTCGCGGAGCTGCGGTACCAGAAGGCCGAGACCGACGAGATCTGCGCCGAGATCGATAGCGGGGGCCGCCGGCTGGCGATGGGATCGGCCGGCGCGGCGGAGCCGGCATCGGCCGACGCCGCAACGGAAGGGGCGACTGTGATATCCACCCACGCGATCGGCGTCGGAGGCTGGGGCGTGTCGGCCGCCGATGAGAACAAGACCGCGAAGCGACCGAACATCGCGACGACGAAGGCGAGTAGGACGAAGCCGACGATCAGGATCGGCGCGCCGTAGCGAGCTCGCCGGCGAGCTGCCAGCGGCTCGACCCAGAGCGGCCCCTGCGCCGCGGGGTCGCGTTCGTCCGCCGCAGGGTCGTAGTTGCGCTCTCGCCAGCGTTTCAACGTTGCTCCTCGGCCACGTCTCGACAGGAACGCGCCGCGCGGCGCCACCCGGTCGAGCCTCCATCAATAGAGACGAGCCCGGGGCTTCCGCTGTTCGATCTTGCCGTCGGCCCGGGTCGTGGGTTCCGCCTGGCTCGCGCCAGCCGGTTAGTCGAGGACGAGGTGCTGGTGCCAGTGCGGGGCGATCGTCGGCAGGCCGAGGGCCTGGATCTTCGGTTCGATCGCGGCCTGCGCGTCCGGATCGCCGTGGACTATGAAGACGCGCCGGGGAACGCCGGGGTCGCCGGCCTTGCGGCCCGCAATGAAGTTGCCGAGCCACGCCAGCAGCTCCGGCTCGTCGGCATGGGCGGAGAAGCCCGTGATGGAGCGGATGGCGCAGCGAACCTGGTATTCCTGGCCGTCGACGTGAGCCGTCTTGATGCCGCCCTGAAGGCGGGCGCCGAGCGTGGCTTCGCCCTGATATCCCACGAACAGGATCATCGCCTTCGTGTCGCCGATGAGTGTCCGCAGGTGGCCGAGCACGCGGCCGCCGGTCAGCATTCCGTTGGAGGCGACGAGGACGTACGGGCGTCGCGAGCGCTCGATCGCCTCGGACTGGGAGGGGAGGGGGGTCTCCTTTGCCCCGGGGAAGTCGATCGGGCCCTCGCCCTTCTTGAGGAGCGCGAGCGTGTCGGCGTCGTAGTAGTCCGTGTGCTCCCGGTAGATCGTCGAAGCCTTCGATGCCATCGGCGAGTCCAGGTAGACCGGCACCCTGGCGATGCGGCCGGCATCGAGGAGGTGGTTCAGCGCCCACACGACCTCCTGGGTGCGGCCGATCGCGAACGAGGGGATGAGCAGCACACCCTTTTGGGCGACGATGTCGTTGACGGCGTCCTGGAGCTGTTTTAGGGACTCCTCTTCCGGCTCGTGCTCGCGGCCGCCGTAGGTCGACTCGACCAACACGTAGTCCGCCTCGCGCAGGACCGTTGGGTCGCGCAAGATCGGGGCCCCGGTGCGGCCCAGGTCGCCCGAAAAGACGAGGGTGCGGGCCGGAACGTCCTTCTGGGCGGCGATACGCAGCTCCACGATCGATGAGCCGAGGATGTGGCCGGCGTCGTGGAAGGTGGCCGTGATGCCCGGGGCGACCTCGAGCGGCTTCTCGTAGTCGGTCGCGCGGAAGTGGGTCAGCGAGCTCTCCGCCTGAGCCAGGTCGTAGACCGGTTCTTCGAGCACGAGGTTCGGGTGGGCGGGGTTGCCGGCCATGGCGGCGGCGTGGTCCGGGTGCCCGACCGGCGGATACCCCATTCGGGTGCCCAGGCCCTGCTCGTCGTGCAGAGCGAGCTCGTCGATCCCGGACGCGATCACGTGACCGTCGGGCGTCGTGTCGCCGCGGTGCAGCCCGCCGGGGGCTCCGGTGCTGGCGCTGTCCGCCGGCGCCTCTTCCGCCTGCTCGGCGATTTGCTCCTGGGCCTCGATCTCGGCCTCGTCGCGCTGCTCTTCGCTGGCGGCCTTGTCGGGGTGCTTGGACGCCCAGTGGCGTTGACGCTTGGCGAACTCCTCCTGGAGCTTGCCCGAGTCGAGCAGAACCAGGGAGGCGAGCTCGATGGTGCCCCGAGTGGCGTAGATCGGGCCGTTGAAGCCTTCGGCCACGACGTGAGGAATGAGGCCGCAGTGATCGAGGTGGGCGTGTGTCAGAACGATGGCATCCAGCGATGCAGGGTCGTACGAGACTGGAACGCGGTTGCGTACGACTTCGTGCGGACCGCCCTGGAACATGCCGCAATCGATCAGCACTTTCGCCCGCTCGGTCACGAGCAGGAACTGGGAGCCAGTGACAGTGTTGGCAGCGCCGAGGAAGTGGATTTCCATTTGCTCATACTGCCATTTCGGTGGGTCGCGTGCGCAGTTTCGGCGCACCGACCCGGATCGGCGAGCGTTTCTGGGCCCAGCGCGACGGCCGGTTCGCGCCCAGGTCTCCGAAACCGAGAGAGTGCGGTTCCTTCCGTCGTGGTCGGACAGGCCTCAACATCCCGCGGCCCGGCCAGCCGACCCGCCCCCTGCGGTCCCGGCGAGCCCGTAGGAAGGGTCCGCGGCGCGCTTGACTTTGCTGGATCTCGGGATTGATTCTGGGCGCCTCCGGCCGCGTTTCAAGGCCGTTCAGAAGGCTCGTCGAGACTCTGGGCTTCGTCCGGCTTGACCCGGTCTGTCAGGCTGTAGGCATGGCGCAAGCCTGGGAACGAGCCATCCTGTACCTTTGTGGGCGAGCCGACCCGCCGAACGCGCCGGTCGTGCTCCTCAGGAGGATCCCTCCTGCCGCGGCGCCTGGCCGCGCGGTTACCGCGCAGGGGACCGAGCAAAGGCGCCTGCTCAACGAGGACGAATGATGGATCGCGACAAAGAGAAGGAGGCCGTTCGCCGGCGGGGGCCGGCGGACGAAACATCGGACGCGGAGTCGCCGCTTGTCTCCGACTCGTCCACAGAGCGCATCGTCCGGGCTCGCAAGCCGTCGAGGCAGGCAATAGAGGCGAGCATCCTCAGAGCCCCGACCACGCCGCTCCCCCCGCTCAAAGTGCCGCCCGCGGTGCTGGCTCGCCGCGTCCCGACCTATCCGGCCTGGGAGAAGCCGCCGAGCCCGTGGATCTTTCCGCAGCTCCGGGGCCGCGAGGAGCATCGGCCGATGAAGCCGCTGCTCCTTGCTTTGTTGGGCGTGGTCATCCTCCTAGTGGCGGTCGTGCTCGTCCCGTGGCTGCTGGGCCACGGTGGGACGGCGGTGTCCGTCGCGAGCGGCTCCCGGTCGCCCTCGACGAGCGCCAGTCCCGTGATTCTTGCGAGCGGGCAGACGCCCAGGCCGGTGCCGTCCGCAACCGGGACCGCGACCCCGACCGGGCCGACGGTCTACATCAGTTACCAGCAGTACAAGGTCCAGGCCGGCGACTCGGTGGTCAAGATCGCGACGAAGTTCCACCTCCAGAAGTGGGAACTTCTGGTGGCCAATCCGGGGATCACGAACCAAAACATGCTCAAGGTGGGCTCGGTGATCAATATCCCGCAGCCCGGCCAGCTAACCCCGCCACCGGCAGCGAGCCCTTCGCCAACGGCTTCGTAGGCTCGCGTTCCGGGGTGCGCGGCGCTGCCAAATCCAGGCGCGTCCGTGCGCGACCGTTGCTAGATTCCCGCTGGGACGGAGGCAACAGCGCATGACAGACCGGTGGCGCAGGCGATCCGCGGCGGTGCTTCTTGCGGCCTGGCTCGCCGCCGCGTGCGCCCCGGTGCCTCCGACCGCCTCTCCGGCTACTTCCGTGGCCTCGGTCGCCTCACCGGTCGCTTCGGCCCGGTGGATCGCGGCCAGGGTGGACCAGCCGGCGGCCATTGAGGCGGCGCCGACGAGCTCGCCGGGCTTCTGCTCGCCGTGCCACCCGGTCATCGGGACGTACATCGACTCGATCGTGTCGTTCCGGGGAGGGTTCCTGGCGCTCGGCTACGATCAGCCGCCTTCGCATGCCGCGGCCTGGGCTTCGACCGACGCGGCGGCCTGGCACCGCCTGACCTCGCTGCCGGCCCCGGAGGGGAGCAGCGTGATTGCGGCTGTGGCTCCCGGCGGCGCCGCGATCCTGGCCGTAGGTGGGAGTGGGGGAGCCGGGGCAGTGTGGCGCAGCGACGACGGCTCCTCGTGGAATCTGACGGCGTTGCCCGCGCCTCCGACCGGCGCGACGGAACTGCTGACGGCGGTCGCGGCCACCGGCGGCGGCTACGTGGCCGGCGGTTACGAGGAGTCGGCCACCGCGGTGAAGACGGCCTCGTTCTGGCGGTCGGCTGACGGCGTGGCGTGGGTGCGCGCTAATGCCGAGCTCCCGGCCGGAGCGAGCGAGGTGACGGGCATCGCTGCGGTTGGTCCCGCGAGCATCGTCGCCGTGGGCATTGCCGGCGACGAGCGTCGGGGAACCGCAGCGGTCTGGCGGTCCACCGATGCGGGCACGAGCTGGCAGTCCGTCGCGAGCCCGACCTTCGCGTCCGGGCGGATGCTTGCGGTCGCCGCGTCGGGGACCGGCCTCGTGGCCGTCGGCGAGCGTCAGGATCAGACCGGGGCGGCGGCCTGGTTCTCGACCGATGGATCGACCTGGGTCTCGTCGTCGGGGAGCGGGCTCGACAACGGCGGTCTCGAGATGGTTATGACCGCCGTCGCCGTTGAAGGCGCGGGCTTCGTCGCCGCCGGCTGGCGCTCCGACGCCGGCAACGGCTCGGCCGTGGTCTGGAGCTCTGGCGACGGTCGAACCTGGATCCACCTGCCGCAGGACGTCTCGTTCTCGGGCGCGGGCCTGGCCAGCGTTCTGGCCTCACCGCGGCTGCTCGTCGGCGGGACGATGGGCTGGCCCGACACGCACGCTGCCCAGGTCTGGGTGGGGCTCGGCGGCTGATGCTCCAAGCCCGAGGCCGGCCCCTGGACCCTGGCGGCGACACGCGTCCGAACGGGCCGCCTCAGTCGGTGAGGTCGATGTATACCGGCGCGTGGTCGGATGGGAGCTTGCCCTTGCGGGCGTCGCGGTCGATCTCGGCGCCGCAGCAGCGATCGGCCACCGGCTTCGTCACGTAGAGATGGTCGATGCGCATTCCGAGACCCTTGTGGAAGTTGCCGGCCCGGTAGTCCCACCACGAGAACTTGCCCGGCTCGGGATGGTGGAGCCGGTACGCATCCACGAGACCCCAATCGCGGAGGGCCGCGACGGCGGCTCGCTCGGGACTCGAAACGTGAGTGGCGCCGACGTAGTCGGCCATGTCGTAGACGTCCATGTCCTCCGGCGCGACGTTGAAGTCGCCGCCGATGAGGAGCGGCCGACTCGGATCGCAACTCTCGCGCAGCCACCGAGCAAGGCGGTCGAACCAGGCCAGCTTGGCCCGATAGAAGGGCGTATCCACGGCCCGGCCGTTGGGCGCGTAGATGCTGACGACGCGGATCCCGCCGCAGATCGCCGAAACCATCCGGGCTTCGTCCGCCGGCGCCTCGGAAGCCTCGGCCTCGAGAGCGTCAGCGATCGCGTCGGCCGCCGGAGACCGCCGCACCGGCCCATCGCCGAAGTTCGTGACGACGTCGATGATCCCGACCCTGCTCGCGATGGCGACGCCGTTCCACCGCCCCTCGCCGTGGTGGAGCAGCTCGTAGCCGGCCATGCTGAACGGCAGCACGGGCGCGGCCTCGTCGGCGAGCTTCGTCTCCTGCATCAGCAGCACGTCCGGTGTGCGCTGGGCGAGCCACTCCTCGACGCGCTCCATGCGGGCCTTGAGTGAGTTGACGTTCCAGGTCGCGATGCGCATCGGCTGCTCCGAACTGTTCGATCGGCCGCCGCGGCGCCTCCGCCACGCACGCCGGTCGGCTAGTAGCGCCGGCCCTTCTGCCGGGCGAAGTCGAACTTGGCCGTGTCGGCGATGCCCATCACGGCCATCGTGCCGGCCTGGACGGGATCGGTGACCACGAGATCGGCCACGTCGGTGACCGAGCCGACCATGTTGAGCGCGATGACCGGCAGGCCCAGTTGCTGGATCTCGACGACGGCCCTGGTGATGTCGCCACCCATGATCGAGCCGGCCAGGAGCAGGGCTCGGGCACGGTCGAGGTCTGCGACGGCCCGAACGGCCGCGGCCAGGTTCTCCTCGCCGACGAGCGGGATGGTGTCGACGCTTATCTTCTCGCCGCGCAGGTTGTGGCGGTCCGCCTCGCTCACGGCCCCGAGGACGGCCTGGGCGATCTGGGCGCCGCCGCCGATGACGATCAGCCGCTTGCCGAAGACTTTGTCGAGGGACTTGGTAAGGCGGCAGCTCCTGAGCTCGGGCAGGCGGTCGAGGATCTCGGTCACCTGCGCTTCCGGGAGTCCTTCGACCTCGAGCTCGACTTCGACCAGCGCCCCCGCGGTTTCGTCGCTCCAGCGCCGCACGGTGCTCAGCGTTCGAAGCGTCCCGCCGGCCGCGGCGACCTTCGCCACTATGTCTGGGATCGCCGCCGGTTTGTCCGCGATGTCGAGCCGAACCGCGACGGTCCCGGGCGTGGAAGCGGAGCGCGCCATCAGCCGACGCCCATGCCGCGGTCGGCCAGGCCCTGGGCCACGCGCGGATGATCGCCGATCTCCAGGCCCGCTTCGGGATCGTGCTCCTCGAAGCCGAGGCCGAGCTCTGCAAACGCCTTGCGTGTTCCCTCTGCGTCGCTCGTGGCCAGCATCAGGGCGCCGTCCGTGTCCTCGGCGATGCCGACGATGGCGCTGATGTTGATGCCGCGATCGCCAAGGGCAGCCGCCATCTTCGCCAGGGACCCTGGCTTGTCGCTCAACTCAACGGTGAACCAGATCACGCGGCACCTCCTGAGCGGATGGTACCTGCCGCGGGCGGCGCCGGGGAGGGGTTGGGGCCGGCGGCCGCCCGCTGCGCCGCCAGACCGAGTCGCGGCCCGCTAATCTGTCGGCGATGCCGGCACAGTCGGGTCCCACCGTCCAGTTGTTCGGCCACGTCGACTCACGGCCGACGCGGGCCGCGCTGCGCTACTTCAAGGAGCGGCGAGTCGACGTGGTCTTCGTGGACCTGCGGCGTAGGCCGATCGCGCCGGGGGAGTTGCGGCGGTTCGTCGAGCGGCTCGGAGCCGAGGCCCTGCTCGACACCGAGGGCCGCCACTACAAGGAGCAGGGGCTCGCCTATATGCGCCTCGGCGACGACGAAATCGTCGAGCGGCTCCTCGCCGACAATGGGCTGTTGAAGCTGCCACTGGTCCGGTTCGCCAACGCGTTCACGGCCGGGCCGGCCGATGCCACCTGGAAGGTCTGGCTGGCGGCATCGCCGAAGTAGTGGCGGCGTCCCGGGCTCGTCAAACCCGGATCGCTTCGCCCGGCTCCTCGGCCGGCGCGCTGACTCGCTTTCAGGAATTCTTGAGGATTTCGCCATAATGTAAGGACATGCCCGAAACATCAGGACATGCCGTAACGTTCGACGAGATCGAGGCCCACGTCCAGGCACTCGCCCAGGTCATGCCGAGAGGCGTGCCGGGCTGGGCCAGCCACGACCTCACCTTCGGTCAGCTTCGGCTCCTCTTCGTGCTCAGGCAATCCGGCCCCGTTTCGATGGGCCAGCTCGCCGACATGCTCGGCGTCACGGACGCCACCGCCTCCGAGTTCGTCGATCGCGTCGAACGCCGAGGCCTCGCGATCCGGAGCCATCGCGCCGACGACAGGCGCGTCGTTGAGAGTCGCTTGAGCGACGAAGGGGCTCGACTGCTGGCCGAGATTGCCGGCGCGCGGCGGGAGGCACTTCGACGCGTGCTTTCGGTCCTGACCGGAGATGAGCTCGCCGATTTCGACAACTTGCTTCGCGTCATGGCCGAGCGCCTGCCGGCCCCGACCCCACCATCGGTTTCGACAAAAGGAGGCCCTCGAGTGATTTCCGGAACGCGGCCCGCGAGCCCGGCAGGCAACGCCGGCGGAGGACCTGTATGAGCGGCACGGATGGACTGGCCCTGGCGACGCACGGTCTGCGCAAGAGCTACGGATCCCGGCGCGCGCTCGACGGCCTGAACCTGTCGGTCCCGGCGGGCGTCGTCTACGGATTCCTGGGGCCGAACGGCGCCGGCAAGACGACGACCATGCGCGTCCTGACCGGCCTCATCCACCCCGACGGCGGAACGCTCGAGATCCTCGGCAAGCCGTTCAAGCGGGGCGACCGGCGCCGCCTGTTTGAAGTCGGAGCGCTCGTGGAGTCGCCGACCTTCTACCCGTACCTCTCGGCCCGAGCCAACCTGCGCGAGCTGGCAGCCTCCGGCGCCCCGGTGCCGTCGAAGCGTATAGAGGAGTTGCTCGATCTCGTCGGCCTGTGCGACCGAGCCAACGACAAGGTCCAGGGCTATTCGATGGGAATGAGGCAACGCCTCGGCATTGCCGCAGCGTTGCTCAGCGATCCGAAGCTGCTGCTGCTCGACGAGCCGGCGAACGGCCTCGACCCGGCCGGCATCGTGGCCATGCGAGACACCCTCAGGGCCCTGGCCTCACAAGGCAAGACCGTCTTCGTTTCGAGCCACCTCCTGGCCGAGATCCAGGTCATGGCCGACGTGGTCGGCATCATCGCCTCCGGAAAGCTGGTTCGCGAGGGGCCCCTGAAGGAGCTGCTGGCGATGCAGGCGGTCGTCAAGGTCCGGGTCCAACCGGATCGGGTGGACGCCGCCATTGCGACGCTGGCACCGGAGTTCGCCGCGGACCGCCTGACCGAAACCGACCGCGAGGAAGGCTGGTTGTCGGTGCGCATCGCTCCGAACCGAGCCGGGGAGATCAGCCAGAAGCTGGCGGGTGCGGGAATATTCGTATCCGGACTCGAGTCCGGGACAGATCTCGAGATGCTCTTCCTGGAACTGACGGGTGGTGGGGGACCATCTGGCGGTGAGGGTTCGTTCGTCGGCCTGGGCGGTCCGGACAATGGCACCGCGACCGCAGGAAAGGGGACTGCGGCATGAGGCTCTTCTTCTCGGGGCTGCGAAAGCTCGTCCGAAGACCCGCCAGCTGGGTCACAGTCGGGCTCCTGATGGGTTTGCTGGCGTTGATCATCATCGCGGTCGGGGCCACGGCCAATGAGCGCACGAACGTGGCGCGTGAAGCCGCCGCCAAGACCATGGTCACTTTCCCCGGCGCCTACGACAGGCTCCTCCAGTTCATCACTGGCCTTGGTGGCCTGTTCGCGGTCATCTATGGGGCGGCAATCGCGGGCTCCGAATGGAGCTGGGGCACGCTCAAGTCGGCGGTGGCCCGGGGCGAGAGCCGGGTCCGCTACATGATGATTTCGTACGTGACCGTCGCGGTGATGATCGCCATCGGGATCCTGCTCACCTTCGCCGTGGGTGTGGTGGCAGCGATCATCGGAGCGAATCTGGCCAACATCTCTACCAGCGGCCTGGGGGATTCGGCCACGCTCAGCGATCTGCCCGAGCGGCTTCTCAAGGGTTGGGTCGCGGTCGTTGAGGAAGGAGCTCTCGGCTTCACCATCGCCACCCTCGCCCGCAGCCAGCTGGCCGGAATTGGCGTGGGCATCGCCTTCTACTTTGGCGAGGGCTTCGCCGCCATCGTCCTGCCGGACATCGTGAAGTACCTGCCGTTCAGCGTCGCCAACGCGTCACTCGTTACCGGCACGAGCACTCCCGGATTGTTCGCCGGCGGCGCCAGCGGGCTTCCGGCCGACCAGGCCCAGGTGCTTGTGATCGTCTGGCTGGTCGGGGCGCTCTTAGTCGCTGGGCTGTTCTCTGATCGCGCCGAGATAGCCGGGTAGCAGCTGCTCGCTTCATCGGTTGGGGAGTGCCAGCGCCACTCCCCAACCATCCCCGGCGCGGCGCGAGACGGACTGCGGGCCTTGTCGGCACCCCGCGCAGTTACGCTGATCCGGCCGGGTCACCGACCGACCCTCTAGAGTCGCCCGAACGGCGGTTTACGCGCCGTGGCATTCTCTGCGGGTACGACCAGGAGAGAAAGATGCCTCGTTCTCAAGCCAAAAAGGTCCGGGACGGCGCCGGAGCTCAGGCAGCGCAGCCCGGGGCCCAGCCAGCCGCAAGACCTGGCACCGATGCGGTGCCGGCACCCACGGTGAATCACAACCACGCCCACGACGGCAACGGCACCGGCAACCACGATCGGCGTCGCAGCGGTCGGGTAACCTACCGGCCCGCTGCGGCCGAGATGCTGACAGTCCACGCCCGCACCGAAGACGAGCGGCTGCTCTCGCCGAGCCAGCGGCCGGCCTTCCTCGACTCGGATCCGTGGCGTTCGCTGCGCATCCTGTCGGAGTTCGTCGAGGGTTTCGACGCGCTTGCAGCCGTCGGCAAGGCCGTCACTATCTTCGGTTCGGCCCGGGTGACCGAGGACGATCCGTACTACGTCCAGGCTCGCGAGCTGGCCGGGCTGCTCGCGAAGAAGGGCTTCGCGGTCATCACCGGCGGGGGACCCGGCATCATGGAAGCCGCAAACCGTGGCTGTCATGAGGCGGGCGGACTCTCGATCGGCTGCAACATCGAGCTGCCGCACGAACAGGCCGTCAACCCGTACGTCGATCTCGGTGTCGAGTTCCGCTACTTCTTCGCTCGCAAGGTGATGTTCGTCAAGTACGCCGACGGCTTCGCCATCTTCCCGGGCGGCTTCGGTACGCTCGACGAACTGTTCGAGTCACTGACGCTCATCCAGACCGGGAAGATCCGCCACTTCCCGGTGGTCCTGATCGGGACGGAATATTGGTCCGGGCTGCTCGACTGGCTGAGGCGTGAAGCCGTGCCCCACGGGAACGTCGAACCCGCCGACATCGATCTGATGCGGTGCACCGACGACATGGCGGAAGCCTGCGCCTGGCTCACCGCGTCCTCGAGCCGCCGGGCCCAGGAAGCCGATAAGGTGGCGCGCGCGGCCGAGCGTCCGAGGGTCCGGCGCTAGCCTGAGTTCCTGCACCCGGGCGACGATCCGTAGCCTGGGCGCGCCGCTCGTGCCTCGATCGGCAATGCCGGGCGCCGCGGCCTCTCTACTCCGGCAGGATTGGCAGCTGTGCCTCGAGACGTCCGTCGCGTATCCGGGCCGGGTAGTAGCGGAGCCTGTTGACGCGCGTCAGGCGGCGGGCCTCGAGCTTCTTGGACGGCGGCTCCGGCTTGGGCTCGGAACCGCTGGGCGACCAAGGGCGGTGGTAGTTGCCGCCGGCGTCGAGGCCGCCGGTCGTTGGCATCCGGACCGTGTCCCCGGTACATAGATCGAAGCGGCCCTCGTGCAGCGGGCACGCCACGACGCACCCAGCCAGCTCCCCGATGCTCAGTGGCGCCGCCATGTGGGGGCAGCGGTCGTCGGTCACGACGATCCCGGCATCGGTCCAGGCCACCAGCAGATCCAGGCCCGCCAGAGTCACCCTGCGCATCGTCCCGGGCTCCAGGTCGGCAACCGCGGCGACGTCCAGGAACGGCGCCGCTCGAGTCCCGGCCGCGCGCAGCTCGTGGGGAAAGCCGGCGAGTGCCGCCTCGGCGAGCGGCGTTCCGGGGAGCGGCAAGCCGTCGCTCAACCGGCCCGCGGCGGGGTCGCTCTCGAGCGCGTCCGCCAGGTCCTCCGGCGTCATCGAGAACATGACCGCGTCGGCCGGCAGGTCGTCGCGATCCGACTCCCAGTTGCGCGCGATCCCCTCGAACCTGAACCCGGCTCTCTCGGCAACGCGCTGCGAAGCCACATTGCCGGGCAGGGTCCACAACGCCAGTCGTTCGATCCGGAGCTGCTCGAAGCCCCAGGTTGTGAGAAGGCGGAGCGCGCCGACTGCCACTCCCGCCGCCGGGCTTCCGGGGCGACGAAATAGCCCACCGAAACACGTCGCTGGTTGGGCCCGGGGTGGAGTCCGATGGAACCGAGATATCGGTCGGTCCGCGCATCCACGATCGCGAATTCGTAACCCGTGCCGTCGTGCCAGGCCTGCAGCGTCATGAGGATGAATCGACGCGCGTCGGCCTCTGCGTACGGAACCGGGATCAACGGGATCCAGCGCTGGATCTCGGGGTCCTGGCAGGCGGCGGTCACGGCCGAGGCGTCGTCGGCCCGGAACGCGCGGAGCGCGATCACACCGTTGCTCAGCGTCGGATTCGGCGGCAGGAGCCTCGCTGTCATACCCCAAGTATGCCGCCGGGCGGCGCCGTGGGTCCGCAACAGCCGGATAGAGGAAGGCGGGCCGGTGAGGGGGGGCCGGCCCGCCTAGGAAGATTCAGGTGGCACCAACACCAGTAGGTCGCGTCGACCCCTGACCGACGGACCGCGGGAAGTCTAGCGGTGCCGGCGACTTCCTGCACGGGTTAGTTCGCCCACTGCGCCGTCCGTGCTTTCGGTCCACACTGGAGGCGCCAAACGCGACCCTTGCAGCCCCCGCCGGAGGATGCCGATGCGCTTCGCGCTGATGACCGAACCCCAGCAGGGGCTGACCTACGCCGAGCAGCTGGACCTGGCGCGGCTCGCCGAACGGCTCGGTTTCGAGGCGTTCTTCAGGTCCGACCACTATCGAAGCTTCCCAGGCCCGGCCGACCGGCCGACGACCGACGCCTGGGCAGTCCTGGCCGGCCTCGCGCGCGAGACCTCCACTATCCGCCTGGGGGCGCTGGTGTCGCCGGTCACGTTCCGCCATCCGGGGTCGTTCGCCAAGGTAGTCACCACGGTCGACGAGATGAGCGGCGGTCGCGTCGAGGTCGGGGTGGGAGCCGGCTGGAACGAAGCTGAGCACCGCGAGCTGGGGCTGGCATTTCCCGAGATCACTCAACGAGCCGACCTGATGGAGGACGAGCTGGCGATCCTCCACGGCCTGTGGGAAGAGCCGGGAGGCTGGTCGTTCGAGGGCAAGCAGGTCACGGTCGCGTCCGCGTCGTTCAACCCAAAGCCGGTCCAGCGGCCGCACCCACCCATCATCGTCGGCGGCGAAGGGAGTCCCCGATCGCTGCGCCTCGCGGCGCGTTACGCCGACGAGTACAACATGTCGAGCACCGGCCCCGACCCGTGCGCGGAAGCCCACGCCCGCCTCGACGCCGAGTGCCGCAAGATCGGGCGCGATCCCGCCACGATCCGCCATTCGGTGATGGCCGGCTTCCTGGTAGGTGCCGACGAGGCCGCGCTCAAGCGGCGCGTCCGCGATCAGATCGCGATGGTCGGGTCCCCGGCAACGGATGCACGGGCCTGGCTGGAGGAACGAAGGCCGCGGTGGATCGTCGGAACCCCCGACCAGGCTCGGGCGATGGTGGCCCGATTCGCGGCCGCCGGCGTGGAGCGGATCATGCTGCAGGACCTGCTGCCGCGTGACCACGCCATGATCGAGCTGGCCGCGCGCGAGCTCATCGGCCGGGTCTGAGATCGCCCCGGCCGGGGATCGGCCCGAACCTGCTCAGGGGCGCGTAGCGGAACCACGCCCGTCCCACGAGAGCCTCAACCGGCACGGGTCCGTAGCGGCGCGAGTCCACCGACACCGCACGGTTGTCGCCCAGGAGCCAGGCCTCGTCCGGACCGAGGTGCAGGATCCCGGCCGAGATCCGGACGCGGTCGCCGGGGCCTGCGGAAAGGCGCTTGATGGCGAGCAGCCCGGTCTCCGGCTCGCGGAACACGACGACGCTTCCGCGCCGCGGCCACCGCCGGTAGGTAGGGTCGAGCATGAGCCAATCGCCCGCCTTCAGAGCCGGCGCCATGCTCTCCTCGGCCACCGCCACCCGCCAGATGCCGTCACGGGCGCGTTGCCACCACCGCTCGTGCGCGCCGGCGGAGGCGGAGACCGAAACGCCGGAGGACTTGCCTCCGGCGTCCGATGTGACCGACTGGTCGGTCATTACTTCTTGGTCGACCAGAAGATGTCGGCGAACTCCTTGACCGCGGCCTCGAGTTCCGCCGCCGCCGCCGCGTCGATGTTCTGCTTGTTCTTCGACGCGAGCTTGAGGATCTTCCACGTCCGTTCGTGGAGGTCGGGATAACGCTCGACGTGCTCGGGCTTGAAGTAGTCGCTCCAGATAACCTGGATCTCGTGCTTGACGATCTCGGCGTGCTGCTCCTTGATTGTGATACAGCGGACGAACTTCGCGCGGTCGGCCTCCGAGACGTTCTCCTTGGGCAACTGGCCGATCAACTCGACCATGCGGGCGACGGTTCGAGCCGCCAGCTCAGCCTGGTGAGGGTCGTAGATACCGCACGGAACGTCGCAGTGTGCGTAAACGGTGGTGGCCGGCTTCAGCCAACGGGTTGCAGGCGACATCGATCTCCTCTCGGCGCGGGACGTCAGGCGAGGCGGGAACAAGCAGGCAGCTTCGCTGGGCCTCGGCCGTGTGCAAGTGTTGGAGAGGCCGGGCGGCCTGTCAAACCCCAATCTGCGCCGAACCGGCGGCCGGGTCCTGACGATCGAGTCGCCCGCGCTCGACGCTGCGCACGTGCGCCGGCGGTAGTCGAGGGCTGGGCTTGGGCCCGTTTTCCTCCATCCTGCCTCCACGGTAAATCCACACTGACGCCACGGAGCTTTCAGCCGCACTCCAGAAAGTGACTCGAATATCTGGCTTGTCGGGTAGCTCACGTCCGAGGACGCGGGCACCGTAAAAGGGAGCATCGTTGACCGCCCGTAAACCGAGCAGCCACACTGGGAGCCGCGACAACTCAATGGACAGCACCTACGTGAATCGCAACAGCGTGCGAACCGCGGCGCAGCCGCGCAAGGTTCGCCGCGTGCCGGTTCCGCGCATCTGGCCGGTCACGGCGAACGACATCTACGCTCTTCTGATCGGCAACGCAGTCTTGATCCTCGGCATGTGGGTCCGCCATGGCGGGTTGCACGAGCTGAGCACGACGCCCGGTATCCTGACCGCTGCCGGCGAGATCAGCGCCCTGTACGGGACGTACCTGGTGCTGATCCAGCTCATCCTGATGTCGCGCAGCCCCTGGCTCGACCAGGTCTTCGGCCAGGATCGGATCACCGACGCGCACCGGTGGGTCGGTTTCGGGGCCATCTGGCTTCTCGTCTCCCACGCATTCCTGACGACCTTCGGCTATGCCATGAGCGTCAACGCCTCGCCCGTGAACGAGTTCATCTCGTTGCTGCTTACGTACCCGTACGTGCTCTGGTCGGCGGCCGCCCTGTTCCTGTTCATAGTGGTCGGGATCAGCTCCGTTCGGGCGGTCCGGCGCCGCGCCTCTTACGAGACCTGGTACGCGATCCACCTCTACACGTACCTGGCCATCGCGCTCGGCTTCTTGCACCAACTCTTCGTCGGCGTGGACTTCACCACAGACCAGATCGCGAGCATCTACTGGATCGGCCTCTACGTCGTCGCGTTCGGCAGCTTGCTGGTCTTCCGCTTCGGCCAGCCGATCGCCATCTCGATGCGGCACCGCTTCCACGTCGCCAACGTGGTCGAGGAGGCTCCGGGAGTCGCGTCGCTCTACCTGACGGGTCGAGATCTCGACCAGCTGCCACATAGAGCCGGCCAGTGGTTCCGCCTGCGGTTCCTGACCAAGAATGGCTGGTTCCGCGCTCATCCATTCTCGATATCCGCGGCGCCGAACGGCCGGTACCTTCGGTTCACGATCAAGGAGCTGGGCGACTACACGAAGACCCTGCAGCGGATGCCGATCGGCATCCCGGTCTTCGTCGAAGGCCCTTACGGCGCCCTCACCGGTGCGGCTCGGACCAGAGCGAGAGTGCTGCTTATCGCCGGCGGCATCGGCATCACGCCGTTGCGGGCGCTGCTCGAGGAGCTGCCAGCCGCCCGCGGCAACCTGACACTCGTGTACCGGGCCAGCGGACCCGAAGACGTGGTTTTCAAGACCGAGATCGACGAGCTGGCCAGCCTGCGCGGCGCCACCGTCCACTACCTCGTCGGCAGACGCGGTTCGCGCGAGATGCCGGCCGATCCGCTCGATCCGCGGGCCCTGCGCAAGCTCGTGCCCGACATCCACGACCGCGACATCTATGTCTGCGGCCCAACCGGAATGATGACCAGAGTCCTGAGCGGCCTGCGCTGGCTGCGAATCCCGGCCCGTCAGATCCACTACGAACGCTTCGCCTTCTGAGGCCGAGGAGTAACAACGATGAGCAAACGACCTCTGATAGCGACTCTGCTGACGACAGCCGCCTTGGCGCTGCTGCTGAGCTTCAAGACACCGCAAGTGATCAGCCTGACTACCACCACCGGCGGTGGCGGCGGCGGCGGGGGCTCGCAGAGCGGCGGCGGAGCGCCGGGCGCGGCCGGTACTCCGGGAGCCGGCGCCACCGCGGGATCGCATACGAGCTACAGCGGCCAGGTGACCGGCGATGCAGTTCAAACGCCGTTCGGTACCGTCCAGGTCCAGGTGACCATCCAAAGCGGGACGATCACCGACGTCCAGGCGCTCCAGCTCCCGACAGGCGGTGGCCACACGCAAGAGGTCAGCGCGTACGCCGGGCCGCAGCTCCGGAACGAGGCTCTGCAGGCCCAGAGCGCCCAGATCGACACGATCTCAGGCGCCACGTACACCAGCGAGGGCTACATCCAGTCGCTCCAGTCGGCCCTCAGCCAGGCGGGGATGTGATCGGCGCGGAGAGGCCGCGCGGCGGCTCTCGGCGGTAGGCGCCCCGCCCTCAACCGTTCGGCTCAGGTAACGTGATATAGCACCCCGTTGGCCGCCACGAGGTATAGCTCTCCGTTGACGTCCTGGCCCCAGCCATCGATATTGAGGCCCGAGGACAGGAGCAGCTGCGGCGTCTGGAGAGATGTTCCGGCCGCGGGAATGTCCCAGATGTGGCCGCTGCATTCGTCGCCGAAGAAGTAGCGGCCGTAGAGTTGCGCGTAGGTAGCGCCTCGATAGACGTAGCCGCCGATGATGGCGCAACCGTTCGAGTCGTTCGGGCCGTGGCCGTATTCGGCGTATGGAAGCGTCAGGCCGGCATCATTGCAACCGGTCGAGGGCTTGTAGCAATGGTTGCCCTCCATGATGTTCCAGCCGAAGTTGGCCCCGTTGCCTCCGCCGGTCGCGGCCGGGGTGCGATCGATCTCCTCCCACAAGTTCTGGCCCACGTCCGCGATCCAGAGGTCGCCGGTGAGCCGATCGAAGCTGAAGCTGTATGGGTTGCGGAGGCCGTAGGAGAAGATCTCAGGCAGCTTCCCGCTCTGCCCCACGAACGGGTTGTCGGGCGGGATTGCGTAGGGCTTGCCGGCCGAGATGCCGTCGACGTCGATACGCAGCATCTTCCCGAGGAGTGTGTTGAGACTCTGGCCGTGGTTGTTGGGATCCCCACCGCTGCCACCGTCGCCGGTCCCGATGTACAGATAGCCATCGGCGCCGAACACGATGCGGCCGCCGTTGTGGTTGGCGTAGCTGGGATGGGGGATCGTGAGAAGGATCTTCTCGGATCCCGGGTCGGCCACGTTGGGGTTCGAGCTGACGTGGAACTCGGAGATGCGGATGTCTCCCGCCGGGTCCGTGTATCGGACGAAGAAGCGTCCGTTGGATGCGTATTTCGGGTGGAAGGCCAGCCCGAGCAGGCCGCGCTCGCCGCAACACGACATCCGGGCCGAGATGTCGAGGAACGTGCCGGTAACGCTACCGCCGTTGACGATCACGACTCGCCCGGTCTGGCCGATCACGAACAGACGCGGATCGCCGGGCGCGACCGAGACCCCGATCGGGCTCGGCAGGCCGCGGGCGACGGCTACCAGGCCGATCGAGACCACCGGTAGGGCCGTTGGCTTCTGCGCTGGAGTCGGAGTCGAGGTCGTGCTCGCGGCCGGCGCTGGCGTCACGAAGGCTGAAGCGCTCGCCGCGGGGGTCGGCGATGCCGTTGCCGGAGCGACGACCGAAGTCAGCCCGCTTTGAGGCGGAAACGGTGTGACCGAGCCCGCGCCGCACCCCGACGCGAGCATCGCGACGCAGACGGCGGCCGCGAAAGACCGGATTGCGCGGCCTTCGAAGCGCGAGGTCGGTGGCATGATCGAACCTCGACGGCGGGTTTGGCCGGGCGATTATCGGCTCGAATCGAGCATCTCGCCGGGTCCGCGGTGGTCGGCTCACGAGCCGCTCTCGCGGCCGCCTTGGCACAACACTGTCTCCCGCGGGTATCATCTGCTGCGTGATTGAGGAGCCGTCCACCCCTTCAGACAGCGGTCCGACCGCCTGTCCGTTCGTGGCCTTCGAGGATGACCGGGACCATCGCTCGAGCGCCCCCGACTACAACCACCGCTGTTTTGCCGCGCCCGAACCGGAGCCCCGAGCCTTCCCCCACCAGGAGCGCTACTGCCTCTCGGCGGAGTTTGCGAGATGTCCCGTCTTCCTCGATTGGGCTCGCCAGGAAGCCGCGGCGATCAAGCCGAGCCCCGTTCCCGCGGTTGCGGCGGCGTTCGGTGACGCGCCGGTCGGTGGCGCGGGATCCGGCGTGGCCGAAGACGATGCCGCGGCGCCTGCGTTCCTGGCCGCTCGGTCGAGGGTCTCGGTGACGCCCGAGATCGCCCCGGCGTCAAAGCGAACGGCCGACGCGAGCGCCGGCCTCTGGAGCTACGAAGGCGAGTCACGACGCTCGACTGCCCCCAGCGCCCCGATTCCGCCGTCTTCCGTTGCCGAGCCGGCAGTGGCGATGGCCCGCCGCGGTCCGAGCCATCCCGGCTGGGAGAACCCGCCGCGGCTGGAGAACTTCCCGCGGCTCCGAAGCCGCGAAGAGCATCGTGCAAACCAGCCGCTCTTCGTTGCAGCGGTGGCGGTGGCCCTGATCATGGTTGCGCTCGTGCTCTTCCCGATCATCACGAGCCCTCACGGCGGCGGCCCCGCACCGAGCGGTTCGCTCCCCGCCGGCGGGTCGGCCCCCCTTGACAGTTCGGTGCCGTCGGCCCAGGACACCTCGTCTGCTCCGATGAGCTTCCTCGTGTACCGGGTAAAGAGCGGCGACTACATGGCGGCGATCGCGGCCAGGTTCAACATCCCGCTCTGGGAGCTGGAGCTCGCCAACCCGGGCGTCGATCCGAACTACATCCAGGTCGGGCAGCCCCTGAATATCCCGGCGCCCGGCCAGCTGACGATGCCTCCGGCTTCACCCGCCCCATCCGCGACCTAGGCACCGCCGCCCGCCTCTTCGATGCGCCCGGTGGATGCGGCACCGAATCAAGCGGCGACGCCGGTTACGAGCGAGGCGCCAGGTTGATCGCCGTGATCTTGCCCGCCTCGACTCGAAAGCTAGCATCCAGCTGTTGTGTCGGCGCACCGGGCCGGACGACGAGCAGGTTCGCCTGGTAAGTGTTGCCCATATCCCGCACGTCGCCGGGGATCATTCGGAAACCGGGTTCGGCGCGGAGGAACCAGCCGCCCACCTCGCGCAGCCCGCGTAGAGTGCGGGCATTGCCCGCGATGTGGACGCGAAGCTCCGCCTTCTCGTCCATGAGCGAGACTGCGCCTTCGCGGTCGCCTGCGTTCAGCAGGTCGAAGAACTGTTCCATCGTGTCGACTGCGCCCATGCCGCGAGTTTAGCCGAGAAAGGGCACAGACCGTGAGCCAGTCTGCGGAACCCGACGCCGCTCCGGCTGGCGGCGCGCGGTCGACGCCGCAGAGGCGTGCGGTGCCTTGGCCGTGGCTATTTCGACTCTCTGGCTGCCTGACGAGCTCGCAACCTGCGCACCAGCTCGGCTGCCAGCTCGTAGCGTCCGAAGCTCGGCATGATGTATGTGCCGGTGACGTGGCCTTCCGCACCCGCGATGAGGTCCATCGCCATTTCGAGGCCCACCTCGGCGCCTCGGTCGCCGGCAGCGTGCATCGCCGCGCGCTGCTCGGTCGGGATGGTGATGCCGGGCACCTCGTTGTGAAGGAACTCGGCGTGGCGCGCGCTGTGGAGCGGCAGGACACCGAGCAGCACGGGCACTGGGAAACCGCTCCCGCCGAAACGCTCGCGCGATCGGGCCAGCATCGAATCCACCTGCCCCTGCGAGTAGAGCGGCTGGGTCATGATCAGGTTCGCGCCGGCGGCGAGCTTGCGCTCCAGCCGGCCCCACTCCTTTTCGGGGTCGGAGGTCGTGGGATCGAGAGCGCACGCGATGGTAAAGCCTGCGGTCTGCCCGATCGACTGGCCGGCCCCGTCCTCGCCCTTGTTGAGGCGCCGGATGATCTCGATCAGCCCGATCGAGTCCACGTCCCAGACTGCGGTGGTGGCCAGCCTGTCGTCGACGCGCGGCGGATCGCCGGTCAGAGCGAGGATGTTGCGCAGGCCGAGAGCGTGAGCGCCGAGCAACTCCGCCTCGAGAGCCATCAGGTTGCGATCGCGCGTCGTCAAGTGGACCAGGCACTCGAGATCGAGCTGCCTCTGTATCCCGAAGGCCACCGCCATGGCGCCCATTCGGACTCGCCCGGTGGCCGAATCGCTGATGTTCACCAGGTCGACGCCGGCCTTCTGGAGCAGGCGCGCAGCCTCGATCGTCCGGTCGATGCGAATGGACCGCGGCGGGTCGATCTCCACTGAGATGACGAATGAGCCGTTGGCGAGCTTCCGGGCCAGGCGGGACGGCGGGGTCGCGTCGCCGCTGCCGGAGGATTCGAGCCGCGGGGTTCGTGGCGCGGCTCCGTTGGCCGGATCCGACTCGTCGCCGGTCGTGGCGTCGGTCTCGGCTTCGGGCGGCGGGGCCGTGATCGTTCCACCGTCGTGGACGTCGAGGGCCAGCGCGTCGATCGCGGCGCGCATCGCTGCGGTGTGGTCCGGCGTCGTGCCGCAGCAGCCGCCCACGATGCGCGCTCCGCCGGCGAGCATCTGCGGGACCATTTCCCCGAAATACTCGGGCCCGGCGGAATAGACGAAGTGGCCTTCGACACGCTGCGGCAGCCCGGCGTTCGGGACTATCGAGCGTGCCACTGTCGCACTGGGCGGCCCGGTCCGAACCAGGGCCTCCAGGCAGACGAGCGGCCCGGAGCCGCAATTGACGCCGATGGCGTCCACTCCGGCGGCGGTCAGCGCCGCCGCCGCGGCTTCTGGGGTCGTGCCGTCGTTCGCCGCCAGATCCTCGCAGTAGGTCATCTGGGCGATCACCGGAAGGTCGGATGCGCGGCGTGCTTCCTCGATTGCGAGCAGCAGCGGCTCCAGACGATCGAATGTCTCGAAGACCAGGATGTCCGCCCCGCCTTCGAGCAGCCCTTCGATCTGCTCCCGGAAGGCCGCCCGGGCGATGCCGGGGTGGGGCCGCGGGCTGCGATCGGTCGAGGCTAGCGGCCCGATCGAGCCGGCGATCAGGACATCCTTGCCCGAAGTCTCGCGAGCCTCACGGGCGATCTGAGCGCCGCGGCGGTTGATCCTGGCGGCCAGCTTCTCGAGCCCGAAGTCGGCCAGCCGAAACCGGTTCGCGCCGAATGTGTTGGTCTCGATCGCGTCGGCGCCGGCTTCGATGTACTCGCGGTGGATCGTGGAGACGAGTTCCGGCCTGGTGAGGATCAGTTCGTCGAGGCAGGCCCGCTGCGGCACCCCGCGAGAGTAGAGCAGCGTACCCATGGCCCCGTCGAGCAAGAGCGGACGACGCCGCAGGCGGATTCGGAAACGCTCGCGCTCGGTCAGGTGACCGGGCTGGGCCGGTCCGGCGGAGCTCGCCGGCTCGCGCGCGGTGAACAGGCTGGCGAAGGACGTGGTTTCTGTTGCTGGCATCGATGCAAGCCTAACGGGTCCGGTTCGACGGGACATGTCCGGGCGAGCTGCGCGAGAGGCGGGCGGCTCGGCTGGAGTCTGGCTACAGGCCGACGATCTTGCGCGGAACCAGGACGATGCTGAGGACCGTCGACACGACGCTGATCACGATCGAGGCGACGACCGCGCATCCGATAGCTTCGTAACTCCAGTGAGGCGGGTAGCCGCCCAGCGTGAAGGCGATGTTGACGGTGCTCTTCGCCTGGTCGACGATCCAGGCGGTCCCCAGCAGCATCGCCGCGTTGATGACGAACGCCACGAGCCCCATCGTCATGAAGCCGATCGGCATCGCCAGCGTCTTTACGATCGGCTTGATGTAGCTGTTCACCAGGGCGAACACAAGGGCGATGACCGCGATCTTGAGCCAGTCTTCGAGCTTGTCGGTCTGGAAGACGAGCTTGAACTCAGGCACGACGTTGGCCGCCACAAGCAGCGCCGCGGCGTTTACGGCGATCTTGACGACTAGGTCGAGCATCAGCGTCTCCTCCCGGGCTTTGCGCCATCCATGTGCGGCGGCGCGGCATGGCCGATGCTAACGCGGCGAGACCGTGCGTGCGAGGGCTTCGCGCCAGGTCGAACGCGTGGGAGGCGGTCCTGCCTGGGAAGCCGCCTGCCGTGGGCGCCGATTCCGCCGACGGCGGCCGGCGCCCGCATTCCCGCCGCCCGCTAAACTCGATCCACCTTCAAATCGAGGAGAGCAATGCCCGAGTTCAGCGCGCGAGTCGACGTCTTCCTGGACGAGTTCTTCCGCCTCTTCCCCGTCTCCGCCACGGCGATCGGGATGCACGCCGTCGACGGCGAGTGGCCCGACCTGAGCGAATCCGGCCGTGAAGCGCGATTGGCGTTCGCGGACCGTTGGGAGGCCGAGCTTCGGGCGCACGCCGGTTCGGCGCTGGGGCCGGACGAGCGGATTGACCTCGAACTGCTGCTGTCCGAGCTGGACGCACTGCGCTTCGACGAAATGGACTTGCGCGAGGGGGCCTGGGACGCTCTCGGGTACGTGTACCTTCTGGGCGGCGGCATCTTCCCGCTCCTGGCGCGCGATTTTGCGCCGCTCGCCACCCGGCTCACGTCGATCGCCGGCCGCCTCGAAGGCGTCCCCGCCGTCCTTGCCGCTGCTCGCAAGGAGCTCGGCAGCCTCGCCGACCGGCCGCCGTCGCGCCTCCACACCGAAATGGCGATCAAGCAGCTACCCGGCATCGCTGCTCTGGCGGCAGATGCCGTCTCCCAAGCCGACGCCGCGGCTGGGGATCCGGACGTGGCAGCGGTCGCGCCGCGGCTGAAGGCTGCCGCCGACGCCGCCGAAGCGGCGATCGAGTCATTCGGGGCATTCCTGCGAGACGAGCTGCTGCCACGATCGGTCGGGGAAGGCCGTCTCGGGGCCGACCTGTTCGGCCGGAAGCTGCGCCACACGTTCCGCACGAACCTGACCGCAGAACACATCCTGTCCGAAGCCCGCCGCGAGTACGGCGCGGTTCGCGCGGAGATGATCCGGATCGCCTGTGCGATCTGGCCCGAATGGGTTCCGGGCAGGCCACTTCCGACAGCCGCTTCGGCCGGTACCCAGGAAGCGGCCGACTCGCAGACGGTCGCGGCCGTCACCGCCGCGATCGGTCGGGCCCACCATCCGGTCGACGGGCTGGTCGAGTACTGCCGCGAGAGCTATAGCGGCATCGTCGACTTCTGCCGGAAGGCCGACCTCATCACGGTTCCCGACGATCCCCTCCATATCGACTGGACGCCGCCTTTCCTGCGCGAGTTCGCCGGCGCGATGCTCGACTCGCCGGGACCGCTCGACAAGGGGCAGAAGGCGTTCTACTTCATGACGCCGCCGCCGGCGGACTGGTCCGCGGAGCAGGTTGAGTCTTACCTCGCCGAGGAGAACGACCGACAGGTCGACCTGACCACCATCCACGAAGGCACGCCGGGCCATTACCTCCAGCTGGTCTACTCGAACCGCTGCCCATCGCTGGCCCGCGCGGTCTTCGGCAGCGGCGTCTTCGTCGAGGGTTGGGCCGTCTACGTCACGCAGGTCATGATCGACGTGGGTTTCAAGGCGGGCGATCTCGCGCTGCAGCTGATCCACTGGAAGTTCTATCTGCGGGCGATCACCAACGCGATGATCGACATCGGGATCCACGCCGGGACGATGACCGAGGACGAGGCGATGGATCTCATGGTCAAGGGCGGCTTCCAGGAGGAGTCCGAGGCGGGCAAGAAGTGGGACCGCGCCCGCCTCACCTCCACACAGCTCTCGACGTATTTCGTCGGGTCGATAGAGATGTGGAACCTGGAGCGCGAGGTGCGCATCCGCGCAGCGATCGCCTCGGGCGATCCGCTCGGCGCCGCCGCCGTGCCGGAGCCGCGGGTCGTCGGCGGGTTCGGCCCGACGCCCGGCTTCACGTACAAGGAGCACCTGGAGTCGGTCATCGCCCACGGCTCGCCGCCGATCCCGCTGATTCGCCGAATTCTTCTGGGGGATACCACGCAGTAACCGTTTCCTCACCTCGTGGCTGCGCCGGCATCCCGTTTCCGCAGCGTCTCATCGAGCAGTGACCCGTTCCGGCCCGCTCAACGGTCTTGATAAGTGGACAGCCGAAGTCGCAGGGGAAGGGCCGAGTGCAGGTGGCCATCGAAACCGCGCCGTCTCAAACAACCCTCTCCGTTCGGCTGAGCTGTTCGACCCTGCGGCTGACACGTTCAGCCCGACGGGCTCGACGATCGACGCGCGCAACCGCGGCACGGCGACCCGGTTACTCGATGGTCGGGTCCTGCTTGCCGGAGGTGTCGGCCAGACAGGTCAGCTGACCTCAGCCGAGCTGTTCGATCCCAAGGCGGGCGCCTTCACACGCACCGGGTCCTTAGCTGTCGAACGCTACGACGACGCTGCCGTGCTGCTCTCGGACGGCGACGTATTGATCGTCGGCGGCCTCAGTGGGACGACTGGATTGGCCACCGCCGAGCTGTACGACCCGAAGCAAGGAACCTTCCGGACGACCGGTAGCATGACCACGGCGCGCTGGCGCCCGACCGCGACGCTGCTCGCGGATGGGCGAGTTCTGGTCGCAGGGGGCTCGGGAACCGACCTTCGCATGCAGGCTTCGGCCGAGTTATACGATCCGGCGACCGGGACATTCAGCAAGACCGGCTCGATGACCACGGTGCGAGAGGGCTGCAGTGCGACTCTGCTGCCCGACGGACACGTATTGATGGCCGGCGGCCGGACGGACAACTTCGAGCTCGACAGTGCCGAGTTGTACGACCCGATGTCCGGCACCTTCAGCTTGACCGGCTCGCTGCCGACCGCGCGTTTGTATCACACCGCAACCTTACTTACCGACGGCCGAGTATTGGTGGCGGGTGGCTTCTACAGCCCGGGAGGCACAGCGTACGAAAGTCCGACGCGATTTGGCCCCAGCGGGATGAGGCGCAACCAGACGGCGGCCACCCTGGACCGTTCTACTGTCGAGGCCAGGTTCAACAGCCCGCGCAGCGTTCCCTCGGTGGGTCCAGTCATCGTCGACGCGACCAATTCGATCGGCCTGACCACGGCTGAGACCTACGATCCGGCGACTGGATCGTTCAGTCCAACTGGCTCGATGGGCACTGCCCGCGAAGGCCACACGGCGACACTGCTGCTGGACGGGCGGGTACTCGTCGCAGGAGGCGAATGGCCGACCGCGCCGCCCACGACGGAATCGGCCAGCGCCGAGTCGTACCAGCGTAGGACTGATCTTCGCCTGCCTTGCCACCAATTTCGCCCGTCGGACGGGGTTCGGTGAGAGAGTGGAAAAGGCGACAGCTGCGTTCGCGGCTGCCACAATCTGAACGCCATGGGACGCGCGGAACCGGGCCAAGCGGCCGATCGGCCGGCGAGCCATGCAAATGACGGAGCCGAAACCGCCGATGAACCCACCCAACCTGAATCCGGGCGCCCTCATCGTGATCGAAGGGATCGACGGCGCCGGCACTACCACGCAGTCGCAGATGCTGGTTGAGTGGCTCAATCGGGCCGGGATTCCGTCCATGCTCACCCGCGAACCGTCGGCCGGCCCGATCGGCGGCGCGCTGCGGCTCCACCTGGGCAGAGAACTCGAACTGAGTGGCCCCGAAGCCGAGGCGCTGGCGTTCGCGGCCGACCGGATGGACCACGTCGCTTCCGAGGTGGCTCCGGCGCTGGCGCGCAGCCTGACCGTGGTCGCGGACCGCTACTACCTGTCGAGTCTGGCGTATCAGGCGCTGAACTGCGACCTGGCGTGGCTTCGTGAGATCAACCGCTTCGCGACCCGACCGGACCTGACGGTCTTCCTCGCGGTGCCGGTAGAAGTCGGGGTTTCGCGCTTCAGCACTCGTGGCACCCGCGAGCGATTCGAGGAAGATAACGACCAGCTGGCGCGGATTGCGGGTGCCTACGACGCCGCGATCGAGGCGGTTCGAGCGGACGGCGAGGAAGTACGGGTGATCGACGGCACGCGATCGGTCGACGAGGTCGCCGCCGACGTAGCGCGCCTCGCGATCCCGATTCTTCAGCCTCGCTATCCGAACGCAACGCCCTCAGCCGGCCCGCACGACTGAGGCTTTACGACAGGCCAGTTCCGCGGGGCCGCGATTTCCTTCTACGCCTGGGAGGACTGTTATGAAACGCGGCCGCGGCGCGTTGCGGCTAACGCTTCGGAATCGCCCCTGAAACAGCCCGTCCAGCCGCGCGTTCGGCGCCTTCGGCGGCGATTCTGGTGCTTTCGGCCGTTCGGAGCTCTCGAATCCGGCCGCGATCGTGCTCGAACCGAACCCTGGCTGAGTCTGGTTGTGCATAGCACTCCCCGCACACCTATGGGGAAATCAGGAGAGCAAGGAACTGCCACGCGCAGCTCGGCGACAACGGGACGGCGGTCGAGGGCCGACGTCAAGGGAGGACCCGGCGAAGTCCGCCGCTAGGCTCGCGCGCTGGCTGTCGCCTCGAGTTTGTCCAGCTGATAACCGGCCGACGCTGCCGCCCCGGCCAGCGCTGCGGTCAGGCGCTCGGCTGCGGCAAGGCGCTTCGCGGTGGCGACCTTCGCCTCGGCCGACTCGGCTACGTCCAGGGCATCGAGCGCGAGCATCCACCACAGCACCTGGTCGAACGACTCGCGGTTGAACCAGCTGACGCCTTCCCAGACATTGACGCGGATGTACGGCCGAACCGCCTCGTCGGCGACAAGGGCTCGGACCAGCGCGGGTGTCCGCTCGGCCGCGGCCAGACCTGCTACTGAGGCCGGCAGCGGGAGGCTTCGCAACATTCGAATCAAGGCGACGAGCCGCCAGGCCGCGCCGTCGTCGAGGCCCAGATCGCGGAAGACAGAGGCGATGACTCCGCCCAGCTCCAGCTCGTCGATCGATGTCCCTGAGCCATCGCCGGGTTCCGCTACGGCCGCAAACGCACCGGCGGCTAGGCGGCCGACGATTGCGACCCAGGTCCATTCGTCCGCGAGACCGGCGCAAAGTCGATCGTTGCCGAGCTCTGGGAGGCGAAGAGCCGCTTCGAGGGAGGACCGGAAGTCGGCCGCGGCACGCTCCGGATCCCCGGCGGCTCCAGTCACCTCGACCTGCGCGTGAAGGGCTCGAAGTAGCAACGCCTGCGCGCCATCGAGAAGCTGGGTCAGCTCCAATTCGGTTGCCCTCGCCGCCGGGCCACCCGGCGCCGCGCCGGCCGCCACGGGACTTGACGCCACGGGGCCGCCGGCGACCGTGCTCTTTGCCCCGGACCCGGGCTTCGGCCTGGCAACACCCGGGCTACGCAAGCCCAGGTCGACGGCCGGCGCGCCGGGGCAGGCCGCCGCCGCACGCGCAGCCCCGATCTGGGTCAATCGCAGAATCGAGCCGTTCTCCGTGAGACCGCGGACCGCATTGTGCAGCGGCTCGAGCTGCATCTCGCGCAGGGCTCCGCTGATGCTCGGAACGCCTGCCCCATTCAGCCGCTCGAACAATCGGCCCAACTGGCCCGTAGGTCCGTCCTCCAATTCGCGAATGTCGAGGAAGACCTGGCAGCCGTAGGCGTGGACCTCGACGTAGAGCCCGTCACGGCACGTGTCGGCAGAGCGACGCAGGAACTCCAGCCCGGAGCGGTGCTCGCGAAGCAGCGTGTACCAATCGCCCTCGGCGTGGAGCCCGAGCCCTTCGCCGATCGACTTCTGAACCAGGCGCCGCCCGCCGTTCCCGTCGGCAACCGAGAACGCGGTTGACATCTTGATCCAGCCCTTCGCCTCTGCGAATCGGTTGTGGTAGACGATCAGGGCGTGCTCGTCGGCGTGCCGGTTCGAGTAGGCGAAGATGTCTTCGTTGACCCAGCCGCCCGGGTCGTAGACGTCGTACAAGAGGAAATCGGCCACCTCGGCGAAGAGGTAGCGGCGGTGGAAGAGCGGGAATATCTCGCGCTCGTGGCGTTCCACCAACCAGCCGTCGGGGCTCTCCTCGCGGTACGCCCGCCGGTATTCCATGCCGTACTTCTCGGCAAAGCCCTCGACCTGGCCGTGCCCGATCATCGGCAGCCCCGGCATCGTCGCCATCAACGTGGCGACGCCGAAGTACTTGTCGCCCTTGCCGAATTGGTCGACCGCCGTCCGCTCGTCGGGGTTGCTCATGAAGTTGACGAAGCGCTTCAGCACCTCCGGGTCGAACTCGATGGTGTCCTTGATGACCTGGCGATAGCTGGCGTTCTCCTCGTCGCGAAGCATGTTCATGAACGCGCTGTTGTAGACGCGGTGCATGCCGAGCGTCCGGACGAAGTAACCCTCGAGAAGCCAGAACGCTTCGGCGAGGAGCAGGGTGTCCGGCACTTCGGCCGCAACGCGATCCACGACCTCCCGCCAGAACTCGTTCGGCATCCGCTCGTCGAACACGGCCTTGGGCAGCGCATGCTCGGCCCGCGACGGGATGGCTCCGCCCTGTCCGGGCTCCGGGTACCACAGCCGCTGGATGTGGCGGCGCGCCAGCGTCATCGCGGCGTCGAAGCGGATGATCGGGAACTGGCGCGCGACGTGGAGGATCGTCTGGATTACGGCCTCGCGGACCTCGGGGTTGAGGTAGTCGAGCTGGGCCGTGTCGTTCCAGGGCATACTCGTGCCGTCGTTGCCGTGGTAGATGTAGCGAGCGTCGCCCGTCCATTTGTCGGTCCGCTTGAACACGACCGCGGCGTCGGTCGAGTTCCAGTAGTGGTCCTCGATCTGGATCGTGACCCGCTCGTCGTCGGAGAGGTCGCCGCCGGTGAACGAGTAGGCCGGGTACGGCGAGTCCGGCATTCCCAGGAACCAGTCCGGATGCTCGATGACCCAGCGCGAGTCGATGCCCATGTGATTGGGCACCATGTCCGAGCTCAATCGGATGCCGCGGGCCGCGCACCGGCTTCGTAGCTGGTGGAACGCCTCGTCACCCCCGAGGTCGTCGGCGATGCGGTAGTCCATCAGCGAGTACGCCGAGGCGGCGGCGTCGGGGTTGCCGCGCCACTGCTTGATGCGCTGGCTGGCCCGGCTCCGCTCCCACAGCCCGATCAGCCACAGCCCGGTGAAGCCACGGCGCGAGAGAGCCTCCAGCTCCTCGTCGGGGATCTCGTCGAGGCGGTGGATCCAGCGGCCGTAGCGCTTCGAGAGCTGGTCGAGCCAGACGTAGGTCGTCTTGGCCATGAGCACGACCCGCGGCATCCAGTCGCGGTCCCGGCTGAACTTCTCGTACTCGTTCTCGAGCCCGCCCAGGCCCGGACCATGGATCGCCGGGGCGGGGCTCGGCGTCGGGTGCATCCGCATCCACAACGCGACCTCTTCCTCATGGAGCACGTCCAGGCTGACGACCAGCCGGTCGAGGAAGGGGGTGAGAACCAGGCCCCAGCGCGAGCGGATGTACCGCAGCTGCTCGGCCAGCGAGTCGGGGCGTGCCAGCGCCGGCGCCCGAAGGAAGGCGATGAGCGACAGCCCCTCCGGACCGAAGCCGGGCTGGCCATCGAAAAAGGCCCGCAAGCTGTCGATCATGTCGCCGTAGGCCGTCCGCTCGGCCAGGTCGGCGTCGTCGAAGAGCTCATCGAAGGTGTCGAAGGCTGGGTTGGCGTTGGCCAGCCACAGCATCAGCAGTTCTTCGAGGGCGATCTCGCGGTTGGGGTGGCCCTCGGTCTCGCCGTCGAGATAGGTCGCCGGATCCTGGCCATCCCGCGCAATCGCCAGCGGCGGGAACTGGTTCACGAATTGCGAGAGGGCGCCGTCCAGGTCGGCGGGCCGGAGTTGGGAGACGAGCGCTGCCAGCGCATCGCCCATGACGTTGGGGTTCACGGTCCGACGGTAGATTTCGACCGCGTGGTGGAGGATCTCGTCGATCAGGCCCATGGCGTTGAGCTCAGCGGCGTGGACGACGCGGTCCGGGTATCGCGCCGCGTCGGCGCGGTCGTTCATGCGCTTGGCGAATGCCCGAGCGGCGGGGAAGTCCGGAATGATGACGTTGCCGCTGGTCTGGAAGAGCGCCCGGTCGAACTCGTAACGGTCACGCGCCGCCTTCGAGATGTGGAACTCGAATGCCACGAATGCGCTCCGAACCTGCATGCGGAGCCGGCGGCCCGAGATCGGGGGCGTTGGCCGGTCCGCGCGAGTCTATCAGGGCGGGGCGTGGAGGCGACCCCCGGGGTTGCGCAATCGCGCGCCGGCGTGGCCCAACCCCCGGTCGCGGTGTCGCCCCGTCGCGGGCCGGTACGGACTCAGCGGATCGAAACGTCCTTGCGGCGTGGCCGCGATACCGGCTGGCCTGCTTCGATCAGAGCCTCCGCGTATATGCCGGCTCCGTCGATCCGGCGGGAAGGAGAGCCGAAGAGCGAGAGGTCGTCGAGCAGGCGGTCTTCGAGGTCCGTCGCGGCCGCGCCGTCGATCAGCCGCGCCGCCCTGGCGGCGCAGAGGAGCACCTGTTTGGTCTCCGGCCGAATCGGGTCGCCCCAGAACCAGCCGTCGCTGGCGAACATCGACAGGCGCCACCGCTCTGCCTCGAGCAGAGTGAGGAAGCAGTCTCGCTGCTCGGGCGACGCGAGCGGCAGCCTGCTCCGGGCGAAGTCCTCGGCCGTCTCTGCCCCGAATACCACGTCGACGTATTCGTCGCGCGCCTGCCACAGCGCGTCGGGCCCCATGAAATTGGCGGCCAGCCCGGCGGCCACGGTGTCGACGGCCGTGGCGAGCCGCTCCAGCGCGACCCGAAGCGGCCCCTTCCAGCGGCCGTCGGCCGCATCCGGGCACTCGCCGGTCCACCGCAGAACTCCGTGGTGGCAGCTCCACGACGTCCGCTCGGCGATCTGGGCGAGGGGAAACGCGCTGGCCGGAATCCCGCCCACCATCCGTCCGACGCTCGTGATGTCGAAGCCACGGTCCGGCAACTCGCCGCCGGGGTTCACTAGCCGCGCCAGGAAGAGGTCGCGGAACTTCTGGTGATGGCCGTATAGCTCTCCGTCCGTGGCGATGAGGGCGATCCTCGGAGTTCCGTCGGCGAAGCTCGGGCCGGCAATGCGCGGCAGAACGCGGTCGCGGGCGAAGGCGTCGGCGTTCATCGTGGCGTCCGATTCGAACGAGGCCGCCGCCGAGAGCGCGGCGTCGTAGAACACCACCACGATCGACCGGCGCGAACCAAGGTCGACCCGGTATGGCCGGCGTGGGTCGAGGCGGCCGTCGGCAGCCTGCCACGGAGCGAGGATGGTGTAGTGGATGCCTTCGCCGGCCAGGATCCGGAGCGTGGGCAGGTCCACGGCCGTCTCGGGCAGCCAGAGGCCGGTGGGCCTTCGATCGAACCTGAGCTCGAAGTCGCGCAGCCCCCAACGGATCTCCGTCCGACGATCGGCCAGCGATGCGAGCGGCAGGATGGCGTGGTGGTACGCCTGCGCCATGGCGTTGCCTCTCTCCGGCGCGTCGATCCCGTCGGCGCCGTCGGGCATGTCCGAGCCGACGAAACCCTGGTGGGTCGAGGCGTCATGGGTCTCGAGCCAGCCGGCCAGCGTGGGCCCCAGGTCGAAGGAGATGTGGCGGAGATTGCCGCGCTCCGCGTTGGGCTTGTAGCACTCGGCGTCGATCCGCGCGTTCCAATCGCGGTACGGAGCCGCGCCGGCCTGGGGCGCGATCTCCCCGCTGAAGGGGTTGCGGCGCTCCGGCTGGTAGAAATGGCCGTGGACGGCGAGCTTGGGGCGACTCACTCCGGCGATGGTAGCGGAGCCTCGCCGGAGAAGCATTCCCCGGCCGTGGACCCAGGTTCAGGGTGACCTTTCACGTGGAAACGGCCGGCCGAGAGTCAGGCGAGTTCGGCTGCGGTGTGGTCGATCGTCTGCGTGACCGCGAATCGGACGGCGAACGTGCCGCGCTCGCCTGGCGCCACCGAGGCCGGCCAGCGGAACAGCAGCGAGCTGCCCTGGTAGGCCCGCTCGAAGCCTCCCTCCGAGTTCGAGACCGTCTCGATCGGATACCAGGTCAAGCGCGCGGCGGGCTCCACCACGGCCTCGATCCGGACTCCCTCGTAATCGTTTCCAAAGGCGATTCCCGCTGCGTCCCGCAGATCGCCGGCCGCGTCATGAGGCGTGCGCCCGCCGCCCGCGGCCTCGTAGTAAGCGGCTGGGTTATGGCCGCCGCCGAGGAGATCGACGTTCCATTCGACGGCCAGCTCGAACGCAACCGCGAGGTCGTCGGGGTTCTCGACGGATAGCTCGAGCGCGAGAGTCGGGTTCGACCGGTCGCCGCCGAACCGAAAAGTCTTCTCCACGATCAGCGGCCGCCCGACGCCGTCTACTCGAACCGAACCGAGCCTGCGGGCGACCAGTCGATCGGGCGCGACGACCACCGGCTCGAAGGCCGCCTCCGTGAAGTCGCCGAGCTCCTCGTAACTCGCGCCGACGAACGCCGCGAGATCGGTCGCACCGCCGGTGGGGAGAAGATGAACGAGGCCGCTCCGCCGTTCGTGGCGGTCGTAATGGAGGAGCGCGGCCAGGCCTGGTTCCTTCGTGGCCACAACGTCGTGGATCGTCCTGGGGGCGTCGGCCGCGGCGGCCCCCGCGCGCCCTCCGGCTGCGGCATCGGTCTCGGAACCGGCTCCGCCGCCGGCGCCGACCGCGGTGGAGTCCGGCTTCTCGGCCCGCTCGCGGGCTATGAGCTTCTCGTGGTAGGCCTCGGGCCGCCTGCGCAAGGCCGAGGCCAGGGCGACGCGACTCGCCCGGAGATCCCACGACGAGATGCCTGCGCCTTCGGCGAGATCGACGACGATGGTTTGCCCCGCCGAGTTGACGATCGCTTCGTCGATCGCATCCATGTCCGTATCGGCCAGTCTTGCCCCGTATGGCTCGCCGCCGGACGCCTCGGCCGCGATGTCGGCCAGATCTTCGGCCGCGATCAGATGGGCGAGCGTGGCCATCCGCATGTGGACGATGTAGATACCGCCGAAGAGCCCGTGCCAGTAGCAGTCGTTCGACTGGCCCTGGTAGAGGTGATCGAGGGCGCGCGCCTTCAGCGCTGAGGCACCGGCCGGCCCGCCGCCGGCGCCGGTCCCGCTGCCGGCCGCTCCCGGCATCGCCTCCACAGCATCCGATGCCCGCAGCATCTGCTTGTGCAGATCGTTGACCTCGCGGTAGCGGGCCATGTAATTGCGCCAGAACCCGCCGCGCAGGAACCGCGCCGCAGGGAGGTCGCGGGCCCTTGCGTCCTCGAGCAGCTCCACGAAGACCGGGGTCTCGGCCGGCGGCAGAACCCACTCCGTCATCTCCACGTAGGAGGCAGTGGGGAAGTAGACCCGCGCCGTGGGCGGCTGAACCGCCAGCCATTCCGACGGCGTGACCGTGGCCAGCCACTCGCCGCTCGCCGCTATCGCCTCGAAGCAGCGGTCGACCCAGCGCTCGCGGCTCCAGCAGTACTCGAACGTTCCCGGCCACGACCCGAACTTCTCGCCGTCGTCGCCCATCATCCCGACGAACCGGCCGTCGGGCCTCGCTCGGACGTGCAGGTACGAGATCAAGTCCTCCACCGGCTTGAACGGGATCCGGTACCGCAGGCCCTGCTCGGTGCCGAAGACCGTCAGCCGCTTGCCGCGATCGTCGGTCGTGAAGGCTGTCCACATTGCGTCTTCGCTGATCGACGCGGCGCGCAGGTGGTTGTCGTCGAGGACGGTCCAGCCATAACCGGCCTCGGCCAGGTCGTAGGCGAGCGACGGCTCCCAGACCCTCTCCGCGAGCCATGCCCCTGAGGGCCGTCGCCCGAAGAGCGTCTCGAGCTCATCGCGCATACGGACCAGCTGGCCGTGCCGATCGCGGTCCGGCAGGGTCACGAGGATCGGCTCGTAATATGCGCCGCCGACGATCTCGACCTGGCCCCGAGCCACCAGGCCACGGATCTGGTCGATCGACTCGGGCCGGTTGGCCGCCATCCATTGGAGCAGCGGCCCGGTGTAGTGGAGACCGAGGTGGATCGCCGGGTGCCGCTCCAGCGCGTGGAGCAGGGGCGAGTAAGCGTGCTCGTAAACGTCTTCGACGACCCAGCCGAAGTTGCCTACCGGCTGATGGTTGTGGATGACGAGCGCGAGCGAAACGCGGTCGGCCAATCCGACCTCAGCCCGCTTCGGTGGCGGTGCGGCGGCTCGCCTGCTTCTTGACCTCGACCCCGGCCGCCGGCATGTACATCTGCTCGGCGTACTCGTGCAGCATCCGGATCGTCGAGAACCGCCACAACGTGCTGGCGATCGAACGGCGCATCTCCGCCGTCCAGCCCTCCGGGATGTCGTCGTCGTCGCGGCCGTAGTACAGCGGCACGACTTCCTGCTCGAGCAGACGGTAGAGGTCCTGCGCGTCGGCGTAGTCCTGGGTGCCGTCGTCGGGGTTGATCTCGCGACCCCCGATTGCCCAGCCGTTGTCGCCGAGCCAGCCCTCGTCCCACCAGCCGTCGAGAACCGACAGGTTCGCGACGCCGTTGGCCGAGGCTTTCATGCCGCTTGTGCCAGAGGCCTCGAGCGGCCGGCGCGGGTTGTTCAGCCACACATCGACGCCCTGGACCATGAACCGGGCCACTCGCAGGTCGTAGTCCTCCAGGATGAAGACTCGACCGCGCAGCTGGGGCGAGCGCGACCTGGCGAAGATCTCCTGGATGACGCCCTGCCCGGGCCGGTCTGCCGGGTGGGCCTTGCCGGCGAAGATGATCTGAACCGGCCGCTCCTTGTTCCAGAGGAGCTTCGAGATCCGGTCCATGTCGGAGAAGAGCAGGCTGGCCCGCTTGTACGTGGCAAAGCGCCGGGCAAAGCCGATCGTCAGGGCGCCGACGTCGAGCACCTCCTCGAGTTCCTCGAGCGTGCCCGGAGATTCGCCGTGGCGGGCGAACTGGTGGCGCAGCCGGTTGCGGGCGAAGATCATCAGCTCGAGCTTCTGGCGCTGATGAGCCTCCCACAGATCCATGTCCGGGATCTGATCTGTGCGTTCCCAGAAGCGGTCCGAGCCGTTCCGCGCATCGACGTTGTCCAGCTCTGCGCCGAGATAACGCTCGAACAGGTCGCGCATCGGCTGCCCGACCCAGGTCGGCATGTGGACGCCGTTGGTCACAGCGAGGATCTGCTTGTTGCCGAGCCCCTGCCAGGTGGTGTTGGCGGTCACGCTGTGGAGCTGGCTGACGGCGTTGGCCGCGTTCGACAGGCGGAGGGACATCGCGGTCATGTCCAGCTGGCGGCCGTCACCGTCGACGCCGCGGGCCAGCTCCAGGATCCGATCGATCGGCACGCCGCCGGTGCCTTTTCGGCCGTCGCCGTCGTAGAGCGGCCCCGCCACCCGCCGGACCAGCTCGGCGTCGAAGCGCTCGTTGCCGGCCGAGACGGGCGTGTGGATCGTAAAGACGCTGTTGGAACGGACGCGCTCGAACGCGTCGTCGAGCGCCACTCCCTGCGCCACGAGGGCGCGGGTCCGCTCGACGAGGAGGAATGCGGAGTGGCCCTCGTTGAGGTGCCAGACTGCGGGCGTGATGCCGAGGGCCTTCAGCGCTCGGACGCCGCCGGCGCCGAGCACCAGCTCCTGGTGGAGGCGCATCTCCCGGCCGCGGACGTATAGGATGTGGGTGACTGGTCGGTCCGACTCGGCGTTGTCCGAGATGTCCGTGTCGAGAAGAAGCACCGGCACTCGTCCGACCTGGACGAGCCACACCGCCGCGAACAGGTCGCGCTCCGGCAGCTCGACGGAGATGGTCAGCGGCTCGCCGTCCTGGCCGAGCACGCGCAGGATCGGCAGCTTCGCCAGGTCGTAGTCGGGGTAGGCGTGCTCCTGATGGCCGTCCGCATCGATCGTCTGGCGGAAGTAGCCGTGTTTGTAAAGCAGCCCGACGCCGACGAACGGCATCGCCATGTCGCTCGCCGACTTGATGTGGTCGCCGGCGAGAACGCCCAGGCCGCCGGAGTAGATGCCCAGGCTTTCGTGGAGGCCGTATTCGGCGCAGAAGTAGGCGATCGGGCCGTTCAGCGACGGTCCGTACCGGCGATTGAACCAGTGTTCATGGCCGCCGGCCATGTACCGGTCGAACTCGGCCAGGACCTGCGTGTACTCCGCTTTGAACGCCGGATCGTCCATGAGCTCGGACCAGGCGATCGGCTGCGACAGGACTTCGACCGGGTTGCGGTAGCGCGACCACGACAGGCCGTCGATCCGGCTGAATAGCGCTCGGGCCCGCGGGTTCCAGCTCCACCACATGTTGTAAGACAGCCGGCGCAGGCCCTCGAGCTGCGGAGGCAGCCGAAAGGACGCGCCCGGGAGCGTGGGAACCTGGACCGGGTGTTCCATCTGTCGCGCATCATATCCGACAGCGATTGTCGATCGTTTCGGCGGTCCTCCGGGGTCTAGCCTCCCGATCGAAGCTCGATCTCCGGTGCCACCCGCCGTCGGTTTGACTACCATGGATGCCCACGTCGGGCGAAACCTCCGAACCCACAGGAGTGAACGATGCGGGTCGTCACCATCGCCGCGGAATGCGAGCCCTGGGCCAAGACCGGCGGGCTGGGCGACGTCGTCGATGCGCTGGCTCGGGCGGTGGGAGCGACGGGCCAGACGGGCGAGGAACACGCCCCAACCGACCGGGCGGCAGCTCCCGCGGCGCGGCCGAGCCGCAAGCCTCGCGCACCGCAGCCGCAGGTGTGGGTCGGCACCGGAGCGGTCATGGGTGTCGGGCAGGCCGAGCTCGATGCGCCCGGCGGTGTTGAGGCACCGGTCGAAGTCTTCCTGCCCAGGTATCGCGGCGTAGCGGTCCCGGCCGGGGCCACGTCAAGGCCGCTGGACGTTCCCGATCCACTCGCCCGGAGCGGAATGACCGAGGTGACGCTCGTCGAATTCGAGGATCGCGGATACCGGGTCAGGCTGATCGACCACCCGCCCGCGTTCGATCGCGCCGGTTACTACGGCGACTCGACCGGCGACTACGCCGACAACGGCTGGCGGTTCGGACTCCTGTGCCGGGCCGCGATCGAAGCCCTCCTCACCGACGAGCGCCCCGTCGACGTCCTCCACCTTCACGACTGGCAGGCCATGCCGGCGGTCCTGATGCGCGACTGCGCCTACGAGGGCTATCCGCGCATCTCTCGGGCCGCGGTCATGGTCACGATCCACAACCTCGCCTACCAGGGCTGGCTGAGCCGCGCCGGCGCCGCCGGGATGCTCTTCCAGGACGAGCTGAAGCATTTCGTCCCGCCCGACGCGGACGGCATACTCCTGCTGCGCGAGGGGATCCGCCACGCGGAGCTGGTCAACACCGTAAGCCCGGGGTACGCGGCGGAGATCGTGCACCCGGCTTTCGGGATGGGTCTCGATCCCGACCTAGCCGCGCTGGGCCATCGATTCGGCGGCATCCTCAACGGCCTGGACACGGACGTCTGGAACCCGGCCACCGACTCGGCGCTGCCGGCCGTCTACTCCCGCGCTGATCTGACCGGCAAGGCCGCCTGCCGGCGGGCGCTGCTCTCCAAACTCGGTTTCGACCCGGACGACCCGGCCCCGGTCCTGGGCATGATCGGCCGGCTCGATCCCCAGAAGGGATTTGACCTGCTTGCCGGCGCGGCCCCGACCCTTGTTGCCGAGGGGGCCCGTGTGATCGCCCTCGGCACCGGCGATCCAAAGCTCGTCGACGACCTCAAGAAGCTCGCGGCGATTCATCCCACCTCGGTGGCGGTGGTCGAGGCCTTCGACCGCACGCTGGCGCGGCGGATCTACGCGGGAGCCGATTTGTACGTGATGCCGTCGCGGTTCGAGCCGTGTGGGCAGGGACAGATGATCGCGCTCCGTTACGCTACGCCCCCGGTGGTGCATCGAACCGGCGGGCTCGCGGACACCGTGGTGGACGTCGACGAGCGTCCGGACGAAGGAACGGGCTTCGTCCACGGCGAGGCCACCACGAAATCGTTGCTCGAAGCTTGCCGTCGGGCGATGAAGCATCACCGCGACGGCGGCCGGGAGTGGTCGTCGTTGCAGGACCGCGGTATGGCGATCGACTGGTCGTGGGAGGCCGGACCGGCCGAGCAGTATGCCGCCTCGTACCGTCGAGCGGTCTCGCTGCGCCGGGAGAACCGAGACGGCCTGTAGCCCGACGCGGAGTCGAGGACCGCAGGCGACAACGAAGGGATCGGCTCGTCGGGCCGGCGATAGCGTATGGTGAGGGCGCCGGGGGGCATAGAGGACCGTCACCCAGATGTCCGACAAGCTATACGACCTTCTCGTCGTGGGAACGGGGGCCGCGGGCCTGACCGCCGCCCTTGCCGCCGCCGAACGGGGCGCCAGCGTGCTGATGCTGACCAAGGGCCACGCCGCCGACTCGAGCAGCTGGCATGCGCAGGGTGGCATCGCCGGGGTGATGGGCGACGACGACGCCACGGACCTGCATGCCATCGATACCGAGCGGGCGGGACGCGACCTGTGCCGGCCGAGCGCCGTTCGCGTCCTCGTCGAAGAGGGACCCGAACGCGTCCGCGAGCTGGCGGCGCTGGGCGTGCCGTTCGATCCGGAACTGAGCCTCGAAGGCGGTCACTCGAGGCGGCGCGTTTCGAGCGTGGACGGCGCCGCCACGGGCTGGGCGGTCACGAGCCGGTTGAGCCACCGGGCCCTCGATTCCGACCGGATCGATACCCGCGAGGCGACCGCGGTGCTGGCTCTGCTGGTGGACGGCGGTCGATGCCTGGGTATCCTCACGCCCGACGGTCCGCTCACCGCCCGGGCGACGATCCTGGCGATGGGCGGGGCGGCGGCGCTGTGGGCCCGGACGACGAACCCGCCTGGCCAGATCGGCGATGCGGTGGCGATCGGGCTGGCCGCCGGCGCGGCTGTCGCCGACCTGGAGTTCATGCAGTTCCACCCGACCGTGCTGGAGGGCTCCAGGCTGCTCCTGACCGAGGCCCTGCGCGGTGACGGGGCGACGCTGCTCGACGAGACGGGCGACCGATTCGTCGACGAGCTGGCGCCGCGCGACGAGGTCGCGCGTTCCATAGTCAGAAAGGGCCGCGCCTTCCTCGATCTGCGGTCGATCGACCGGGGGCGATTCCCAGGTCTTATGGCTGAGATACGGGAGTCCGGCTTCGATCCGGCGGTCCAACTGATCCCGGTCTCGCCGGCGGCTCATTACACGATCGGCGGCATCGTGACCGACCTGGTCGGCCGCACCGAGATCACCGGGCTCTATGCGGCGGGGGAGTGCGCCGCCACCGGCGTGCACGGGGCGAACCGTCTCGCGTCCAACTCACTGCTCGAATGTCTGGTCTTCGGGCGTCGGGCCGCGCTGGCCGCGCTCGACGAGCCGCCGCTCCCCTCGAAGCTCCCGGGAGTGGAGCCGGCACCGCCGGAGAGGGTCGCGCCCGAATCCCTGCGCGAGCAGGTATGGCTTCAGGCGGGCGTTCTGCGCGACCCGGCCGCACTGGCGGAGCTGGCGGCCAGCCCGGACCCGGTGGCGTCATTGGTGGCCAGGTTCGCCGTCGCCCGCCACGAGAGTCGCGGCGTCCATTACCGTACCGATGCACCCGCCACGAGCCCGGCCTTCGAAGGGCATTTCGTCCTTCGACCAGGCCGCGATCTCACTCTGGAGCACTGGACGTGACCGCCACGGAAACCACCCCCGGCCAGGCCCCCGCCGCAGCTTCAGGCGCGCCGGCCGCCTGCCGGCAGATCCGACCACCGGACCCCGACGCGGTGGCGCGGGTCGTGGCGTCGGCGCTGGCCGAGGATCTAGCCCTCGGCGATCCCACGACCGATGGCCTGTTCACGCCCGAGGCGACGGCGGTGACCTCGCTCCTGGTCAAGGAACCCGGCTTGGTGTGCGGGCTGTCGATCGTCGCGGCAGTGTTTAGTGCCCTCAATCGGGACGTGACCGTCGCGCCCGCCGTGGCCGACGGCGACCGAATCGCCGCCGTTCCGGCCGAGCTGGCGCGCGTGACCGGCCCGACGCGGGCCATCCTTTCGGGCGAACGCTCCGCGCTCAACCTGCTGGGCCGGCTGTCCGGAATCGCCACACTGACCGCGCGTTGCGTCGCCGAGCTGGACGGGACCGGGGCTACCCTGCTCGACACCCGCAAGACGACCGCCGGGTTGCGAGAGCTGGAGAAGTACGCCGTCCGCTGTGGTGGCGGGACCAACCACAGGCTCAACCTCGGCGAGGCGCTGCTCGTCAAAGACAACCACCTGCGACTTGCCGGCGGGATCGCGACTGCTGCGGCAAGGCTGCGCGAGACCGCGCCGCGGTTGCGCCTGGAGGTCGAGGCAGAGACCCTCGACGACGTTCGAGAGGCGCTTGCGGCCCGCGTGAACCGCATCCTCCTCGACAACATGACCATCGACGAGCTACGCCGCGCCGTCGCGATCGTCGGCGGTCGAGTCGAGACCGAGGCGTCCGGCGGCATCACCCTGGACAACCTGCACGCCATCGGCGCCACGGGCGTCGACTTCGTGTCGATCGGCGCGCTGACGCACTCCGTCAAGGCGCTCGACGTCTCGCTCGAGGTGGCAGGTTGAACGCCCTGCTCGGCCCGGTGGCCGACCCTGCGGCCGCGGCCCAACCGGCGACCGGCCCCGCCGCTGTGGTCGTGCCGCCGCCTGGCGACGCTGCCGCCTTCCCGCGTCTGCAGTCCGAGATCCGCGAGCTGGCCCGACAGCACGACGCCGTCATCCTGGCCCACAGCTACGAGCGGCCGGAGATCCAGGACGTGGCCGATCACGTCGGCGACTCGCTCCGCCTGTCTCGCATCGCCGCGTCGGCGCCCGAGTCGACGATCGTCTTCTGCGGCGTCTCCTTCATGGCCGAGACGGCGAAGATCCTCTCGCCGTCGAAGCGCGTGCTGCTGCCGGACCTCACCGCGGGCTGCTCGCTCGCCGACTCGATAACCGCGGACCAGCTCCGTGCATGGAAGGCTGAGCATCCCGGCGCGGTCGTGGTCTCGTACGTCAACACGACGGCCGCGGTCAAGGCTGAGAGCGACTACTGCTGCACGTCCAGCAACGCCCGGGCCGTCATCGACGCCATCCCAGCCGACCGCCAGATCCTGTTCCTGCCCGACATGTTCCTCGGGATGTGGCTCGAGCGGATCACTGGTCGCAAGCTCACGATCTGGCTGGGTGAGTGCCACGTCCATGCGGGCATTCGGCCGTCCGACGTTGAGCAGTGGCGTCGTGCCGAGCCCGGCGCGGAGCTGCTCGTCCATCCCGAATGCGGCTGCACCAGCCAGGTGCTCGAGGCTGCCGGCGACGACGTCCACATCCTGTCGACCGAGGGAATGGTGACGTTCGCGGAGCATTCGACCGCGGACAGCTTCCTGGTCGCGACCGAAGTCGGCATCCTGCACCGGCTCCACCAGAAGGCGCCCGGCAAGCGATTCGTTCCGGTCAATCGCGAAGGGTCTGCCAGTACATGAAGTTGACAACGCTCGAGAAACTACGCGATTCACTCAGGCTCGGCATTCACGAGATCGAGATCCCTGCGGAAGTCGCGTCAAGGGCGCGGTTGGCCCTGGAGCGGATGATCTCGATCGTTTGAGCCGGCCCGCGACCCCCGTCTCGCGCCGGGCCGTCGTCCCCGGCGCTAGACCGGGTGGCCGATTTCGAGCCCGACGGCCTGCATCGGCTCGCGCTGGTCCAGGCGCGCGAAGCGATTGCCGTTCGATCGGTAATGTTCGACGAGCCGATCGTACTCGGCGGCGACCCAGGCATAGTCGGGGTGGCCGGCGTGCCATTCCCGCAGGAAGACGACGCCGCGGAGCCTGATCTGCATTAGCTCCTTGAGGCAGTTGAAGCAAGGCTGGAGAGTGGTGTAGAGCATTGCGCCGTCGATCGCCGTGCCGAAACGAGCGGCCGTGGCCATGGCGTTCTGCTCGGCGTGGACGCACAGGCATATGTCGTAAAGCCTGCCCGACAGGCTTGCATCCGGCTTCTCGGCGCGCAGCGCACAGCGGCGGCAGCCGCGTTCGGACTCCGTACAGTTGGGATAACCGGCCGGCGTGCCGTTGTATCCACTTCCCAGGACGCGATCGTCGCGCACGATCACCGCCCCGACGTGCGATCCCAGGCATTTCGCGCCCGACTCGACAACCAGCGCGAGGCGCATGTAGAAGTCGTGGCGTTGCCAGCTGGCATCGGAAAGTTCGATGACGTCCAGGGCCATCGCGTTCCTCGCTCCGTGTGCTGCGCAGGTCCCTCGGCTCGTCTGACCGGAACGCCGTGACGGTACACGAGCGGTGGCTCGCTTGCGCGGCCACGGAGCGGCGTTCATCGGTTCATTCGCTCATTTCGCCGAGCGGCGACTAGAATGCGGCCTCGGAGATCGGTTCTCTTGTTCGGGGGCACTTCCGATCGTGCTCATCAGCCTGCTGGAATACAGAGTCGTGCCCGGATTCGACGCCGAGGTGGCAGGCTACCTTCACCACCAGGTGATCGCCCCGGCCCCCGAGGGCATGATTACGTGCTTCCTCGGACGTCGCCTCGGCAAGAACGGCCGGGAACACCTCGCTGCAAGTGTGTGGCGCGACGAAGCTGCGATGGAGCGCGGGACGGATTCGGCCGGCATCCCCAGCTACCTCGCTCCCAAGGCTTCGCTTCTTGGCGACACGACCCGGAGCCGCTATCGTGTGGTAGCCTCGACTGGAGTCGGCAGCGAGGGAGCTCGAGTTCTGCGACTGTACAGGACCTCGATCGCAGCCGGGTCGATGGCGATTTGGGAGCGGCGGGCACTCGTGCCTGTCGATCAGCTCGTCGCCACGGAGGGTCTCCTGACTGCGGTCGCGGGCCTCGGAATAGATGGAGAATCGGCGTCTGAAGCCGGCCAAGTACCCGTGATCGTGTTGACAGCCTGGTCCGAATGGGACTTGCTGCTGGGAGCCACTGGTGGTCGACTCAATGACCCCCTGCGGGGCACCGAACTCGAGGACCTGGAGATACCGGCGATCGCCGATCACTTCGAGCTTGTTGCCACGGAGCCGAAATCTGGGTAGGCATGTTGGGAGCGTCCTGACGATGAGGGGAAAGAGCTCGAGCTCGAAGCGGCCCGCCCGGCGCAACGCCGGGCTCGGCCGCGCCCGCGGCGGCACCTTCGACTGCCCAAATGCGTCAGACGGTGTGTATGAGCACTACACTGGCATTGGTCACGGTCGCGTTACAGTCGTCCCTCTCGGGGCCGTAGGACGCCGACCGCGACTCGCACCATGACAGACCAGACACTGGCTCGAGGCCGCGGGCCTCTCCGCACGGCGCTCCACGTCTCATCGTCAGCGCCGGCGATTCTCCTGGCGGTGAGCGCGCTGGCGGCTCTCGCCTATTTCTTTGCGGTCCTACGGCCTGTGGCCGACTTCCTGGACGGCTTTCTCCCGGTGGACCCGGCGGACGCGGATCCGGTCGTCGCGATCCTCTCCGCGATCGGCCTCGCGGCAGTGACCATAGGCCTGATTCGCGGCAAGGCCGTTGCGTGGTGGCTCGCGATGGCGACGCTCGCGGTTTCCCTTCTGGCCCAGGCCCAGGCTCTGTCCCATCCCATCGTCGCAATCGTGGTTGGGGGCTTGCTGGCGGTCCTGCTCGCCGACCGTCGCCGCTACATCGTCGAGACCGATATCGGCTGGCGCCGCGCGATCGTGGCACTGGTCGTCATCGGTGGGCTCGCCGTCGGCCTCGAGACCTCGTTGATCATCGCCACGACGGGGACATGGCCCGGGCCGCTAACAGCCGCAAGCGACATAACCGCGGCCATCGGCAATGCCCTCGGTCTCAGCGACTCCACTGCGGATCGGGTGCTGCATCAAACCAGTCGCGACGCCATCCTCGGCCTGCTGCTGCTGGCTTCGCGCCTGCCGATCGTCCTCGCGGCGCTCGGAGTCCTGAGCCGCGTCGCCGAACCGCCGGCCGATCCCACGACCAGGGCTCGGGCCCGGTCGATCGCCGCCCGGTACGGGTGCGGCGCGCTCCTGCCCTTCCAGCTCGGTGAGGACAAGCTCGTCTTCTCGCCGCCTGACGCCGACGGCCTGGTCGTGTACGGCCTCGCGGGGCGGACCGCGGTCGTTCTGGGAGACCTGATCGGCCCACCCGAGTCCGCCTCCCGGGTCATGAGCGAATTCCTGGAGCATTGTCGAAAGGCGGACCGCGTGCCGGTCGTATACCAGGCCAGCGCCGCAGGGCGAACGACACTGATCGGAGCCGGCTTCCGGCTGTTCAAGGTGGGCGAAGAGGCCCTGATCGATCTCTCCACATTCGACACGACAGGAGCGCGACGGGCGAACCTCCGTCACACCATCACGCGTTGCCGCAAGGACGGTGTCGTCTTCCGCTGGTTCGGGGATGGTATTCCGCTCGAGGAAATCGCCCTTCTGGACGACCTCGCCGCGATCGACGAGACGTGGCGCAAGAAAGCCGGCCCCCAGATGGGGTTCACCATTAGCCAGTTCGACCGTGCCACTCTTTCATCGCATCCGGTCTCGGTTGCCGTTAGTCCGGCGGGACGCCCACTCGCTTACACTACCTTCCGCAGAACGGGGGTCGACGGAGGTTGGGTGTTGGATTTGATGCGCCGCGCACCGGACGGTCCACCCGGCGCCGTTGAGGCCTGCCTCGCCGAAGCGGCCGTCGCGTTCCGTGCGACCGGCGCCCGAACCCTCTCGCTCGGTCTGGCCCCGCTGGCCGGCCTTGATCCCTCGAGCCCGACGTTCGAGGAGCGGCTTCTCGCAAACGGCGGTCGGCTCGTTCACCCGTGGTACGACGTGAGCGGTCTTGCCCGCTTCAAGAACAAGTTCGACCCTTACTGGATCCCGCGCTACGGAGCCATCCGCCGCCGGAGGGACCTGATCGCCTTCGTTATCGGGCTGCTTCGGATCCATCTCGCCGGCGCCATCCACTTGCCGGGTCTCCGACGAAAGGCGAGGCAGGTCGCCGTCGCATGAGAGTCTCGCTCCCGCAGGTCGCCCTCCCCAGGGCTGGCCGCGTCAAGGCTACGGCTGTGCCGGCAGCCCTCGCCGGAGTACCTCGCCCCGGTGTTCGCTTCGAGAAACACGCCTGGATTCCGGCGGGCGTGGCAATCGCCGCCGCGGTGGTTCTGGGATCCATCTTGTCGGCCACCGTCCAGTCCACCGACGCGGCCCTGGTCTTGATGGGCTTCGACCCGGACCGAGCCCAGCTGATCACATCGCTGATCATCGCCGCGATCGCTTCGGCAGCCGTGACGGTGGTGGTCAATCGAATCGCGTTTGCCACGTTGCTCGGCGCCGGCTCGGTCGTGGCGTTGTTCACGCAGACGTTCGTGACCGAGACCCAGAACGCCTTAGGAGCGACCGGTGCCCTCGGCAGTTTCGATCTCATCGGCTGGGTGCTCACGCTCGTCACCCTGGCCATGATCGCCGTGATCGCATCCTGGGCCGGAGCCACGATCGCGGCCGCGGTCCGGCCGTCGTTGATCGCCTCCGGCGTGGCCCTTCGTGAAATTGTCCGGACGCGACGTCCGAGCCGGCAGCTGGCCCGTCGACCGATCGCCGCCGCCCTCGTTCTCGTCCTGCTCGTGGTCACCGTCCCGGCATTCGGCGACATGGTCAATCTCTCGCCCGACGCCTTGATGCTCGCCGGAAGCCAGTACCAGGGTCTCGCGCCGGGTAACTCGATCCCGAATGTGAGTCCGGTCACCGAGTTGACGGCCTCTCCCACCCCGACTTCAACCCCGACCACATCTGCCAGCTCGACCGCCACGACGTCGGCATCCGCGCCGGCCACGCCATTCAAGGCCGCCAAACCCGGGACGAAGCCGTGGCTGGCCTGGAAGCCGACCGGCATCGGTCATCTCACGATGGTCAACCTGCCCGCGCCGTGGGTCGGCGGTACCAAGTCGACCTCCGAGATCGACATCTATACGCCGCCCGGTTACGACAACTACGCGGACCGGCTGTATCCGGTCCTGTACGAGGCGCCCACTGGGATTGCGCTGTGGGACAAGGGCACTCATGTTCTATCGGCGCTCGACGATCTGATCGATTCGGGGCAGATGCCGGCGACGATCGTCGTCTTCATCGACTCCCTGGGTGCCCCATACGGCGACACGCAGTGCGCCGACGCGATGAACGCCTCTCAGTGGTTCGAGCAGTACATATCAACGACCGTCCCCAACTGGGTGGACTCGCGCTACAAGACCATCAAGGACCCGAGGGCTAGAGGGATCATGGGCATGTCCGCGGGCGGATTCTGCGCGACCATGCTGGAGATGCGCCACCCCGACGTCTTCGGCATCTCGATCTCCTTCTCCGGCTACTTCTGGGCAGGGGCAGCGGGCACGAGCTCGGCCCTGCCGTTCGGCAATGCGGAAGGGATCAATTCGCATTCGCCGGCCGTGCTGGCTCCTCAGATCCCGGCAAAGGAACGGCCCAGGATGTACTTCGACGTCATCGCTTGTATGGGCCAGAAGTTCTACGGCCCGGAGGCCCAGAGCTTCGAAAAGATCCTGAAAGCCAATGGGTTCCCGTACCTCGCAGTCAGCTCGCCGTATACGCACGGTTGGAGCCAGGTCCGCTATGAGACGCCGGGTGCCATGGCCGACTGGGGGGCTCGGCTGGTGATCAACGGCATCTGGTGACATCGAGCTGAGCTTTGGAAGCGACAGCTTGTGACCGGGTGCGGGATCGCCCAGGCTAGCGGCCTACGGTTCCAGGACGGGCGCTTCAATGGTCGATTTCTCGGACGAACCTGAGATCAATGGTCGGGTCGCGCTCGAGACCTTGACGCCGGCCTCAAGGCCGTATCCGCTGCCTGGCGCACCGGCGAGGGCCATGATAGGCTCGCTCGGTAGCCGATCCGGCGTCCGGCGGGAGTAGCTCAGTCGGTAGAGCGTCAGCCTTCCAAGTCGGAATCTCGGAAGCGCGGTGCTCTCCTCGTGAAGTTCCCTCACGAATCGCCCATTTCAACTCCAATTAGGCTCTCTGGTCCTCAGCGTCTAATTCGCGTTACAGAGCCTAATCTTCTGACCGGTTTAGCAGGCACTTCTGAAAGATTCAGCTGCGTGACCGGGGGCAGGTGGGCGGCCGACAAGCGCGGTGCTAAATGCTCTCTGGGCCTTCGCTCGATGAAGAGTCGCAGCGGGCTGGCGTGGGCCCCGGCTAGGACAGGGCTGAGGCGCCCGGTCCGCTGCTTTCCTTAGTAGGCGCGAGCGCCGGGGTCCCATTCGCCGTCCGCAACGGATGCTCGTGCATCGTGGCGGCCACGACCGCAGCGATCGCGGCAGCGCCGATGCCGATATAGAACGTCTGGCCGACGGCTGTGCTGAACGCACCGTAGATCCCGTTCACGATGCTCGGCACGAACGGAGTAACGGTGCTCTGGATCTGCGACGGCAAGGCCGCCAGGATCGCCTTGCCGAGGTCAAGGCCGACTCCTGACACTTGGTTGAGGTCGAAGCCGCCCGTCGCGCTGGCCTGCTGGATTCCTGAGACGACCTGCGGTGGCACGCCGGCCGACGTCATCTGAGGGACGAGTTGATCGTTGAACGCGGTCTCGAACAGGGTCCCGGCGATTGCGAGGGCGATCGTGCCTCCGATCTGGCGGAAGAACGTCAGGCTGGACGTAGCGACCCCGAGCTCGTTGAAGGGCACCGCATTCTGGACGATGATCGTGAAGACGGTGAAGGTCGGTCCGACCCCGACGCCGGCGATGAACATCCACAGCCACAGGAGCGGCAACGGCGTGGTCGCCGAGAGCTGGGTCATCAGTGCGGCGCCGACACCCATGATGACAATCGAGACGACGGTGAGCCACTTGTAGCGACCGGTGCGGGCAACGATCTGGCCGGAGACGATCGAGCTCGCGATCAGCCCGGCGAGCAGCGGGAGGGCCGCGTAGCCGGACGCGGTGGCGGAGTAGCCCTTCACGAACTGGAACCAGCGCGGCAGGAAGATGATCGAGCCGAAGAAGGCAAAGGCAGCGAAGAAGGTCGCGATCATCGAGCTCGAGTAGGTCCAGATGCGGAACAGGCCAAGCGGGATGATCGGCTCTTTGGCCCGCGCCTCAGCCAGGAGGAACAGGCCGATCCCGACGAACGCGACCAGGATGAGACCGCCGACTGAGGGGTCGGTCCAGGGGTTGAGCAGGTGTGTGGTCGCGCTGGTGATGCCCTTATTCGTGAGGCCGACGAGCAGGCAGCCGATCGCCAGGGTGAAGACGGTCCCGCCGAGGACATCGAAGTTCCGCGTCGCTCGGGCGCTCTTCACCGTGGGGAGGAGGCGCCCGATGAAGTACAGCGAGACAAGCCCAATCGGGATGTTGACGTAGAAGATCCAGTGCCAGCCAACGGTGTCGGTGATCACGCCACCGAGTGCTGGCCCGATGATGAACGCGATCCCGAAAACGGCCCCGAACAGGCCCTGATACTTGCCTCGCTCGGCCGGCGTGAAAAGGTCGCCGATGACCGCGAGGGCGACCGGGAACAGGGATCCCGCCCCGACGCCCTGGATGCCCCGGAAGAGGATAAGCTCCCACATCGACTGGCTCAGGCCCGAGAGCGCCGAGCCAACGAGGAAGATCCCGATGCCGATCATGAAGATCGGCTTGCGACCGTAGAGGTCCGACAGCTTGCCCCAGAACGGAACGCTGATCGTGCTCGTGAGCAGGTAGATCGTGACGACCCAGACGTACAAATCGTTGCCGTTGAGGTCGGTTACGATCCGGGGCAGGGCGACCGAGACGATGGTCTGGTCGAGGGACCCGAGGAACAGGCCGAGCATGACCGCGACGAGGATCTCCATCTTCGCCCGGAACGGCAGCGCGAGCGCCGGATCTTCCTCGACGGTCTGGACGTGGATCTCGTCCACGAACTCTTCGTTGGTCCCGCCTTCGATCATGAGTCGCCGGTCTCCATTT
>JBIOII010000003.1:0-61659 GCA_044449785.1 Candidatus Limnocylindrales bacterium | reverse complement strand
GCTAAGGAAGAGGGCGTCCTCACTCCAAGAAGCGTCTACACGCCTTTCGCGGTTCAAGTTGACGAGGTTATCCATGGAGATGCCCGCGTGGGCCCGATGGTCGTTGCGGTCGAGGGCGGGACAGTAGGGTGCTACTCGGTACACGTCGACGTCGCGCCGTTACTAGAACCGGGCACGCCCTATGTGTTGTTCGTGACCGCTGCCGATACGGGAACACTTGCTCCCGGGTACGTGTGGGACGCATGGCCCGTCGACGGGAACAATGTCGTTTCGACCTACCAAGGCCCGATGTCGCTGAGGGAGCTGGTCGAGAGGATCGACCGGCTCTCGGCCGCCCAGAGCTCCGCTACCCCCTGACCAGCGTCCTCAGCGCCGCCTTGACACGGTCCTCCAGGCCGGGCCCCACGGTCAGGTCCGTCAAAGCCTCCCGAGATGCCTGCCGCGCCTCGCCGGCCGAGTAGCCGAGGGCCAGGAGCGCCGCCATCACCTCGGATTCGCCGGCCGCCGGCCCGCCCCCGGCGCCGTGGGCAGCGATACCAGCGGCGGCGACCTTCTCCTTGAGCTCCAAGACCACGCGTGCCGCCAGCTTCTTGCCCACACCGGGCACGGCCGTCAGCAGTGCCAGGTCATCCGACAGGATCGCCAGCTGGAGGTCGCCGACGGCCCGCGACCCGACAATCCCGAGAGCGACCTTAGGTCCGACGCCGGTGACCGTCAGAAGGAGGCCGAAGAAGCCCAGCTCCTCGGGCGTGTGGAAGCCGTACAAGGCCTGGAGATCCTCGCGCACCACGTGGTGGGTGAAGACTTTGAGCGACCCACCGGCCGGCGTCGACGCGAGCAAGGAGGGAGCCGCAAAGACTCGATAGCCGACGCCGCCAACCTCGAGAATCAGGGAGTCCGCGAAAACGGCGCTGACCGTGCCGCCGAGCGAGGCGATCACGCCCCGGGGCCCCTACGAAGCCGTCTTCGACTTGGGCTCGCGCGCGGCGTGCCCGTCGGGACCGAGGCCCAGCCGCTCGCGGCGGAGGGCGTCGCGGACGGCCTTCTCGTAGGGCGTCACACCGCCCGGCGCAGGCTTGAGAGCGGACCTGTCGAGCGCGCCCGTGGGAATGCGACTCACGGACCGTTCGCGATTGGCGACGCAGATTGCAATCGCCAGCGCGTCCGCGGCGTCGTCTGGTTCGGGGACCTCGGCCAACCCCAGGATCGCCTGGACCATGCGTCCCACCTGTGCCTTCGAGGCGGAACCGTGGCCGGCGGTGGCGACCTTGACCTCGTTTGGCGTGGCCTCGCGGATCTCCAGGTTATGCAGCGCGGCAGCGAGCAGGACGACCCCCCTTGCCTGTCCGACGGCGAATGCCGTCTGGACGTTCTTGGTGAAGAAGAGCCGTTCAACGCCTACGAGCGCCGGAGCATGCAGCTCGATCAGGTCCGTCAGGCTGAGGTAGATCGACACTAGCCGGTCGGGTAGCTCCATATGGGACGGCGTCTTTATGACGCCGTAATCGATCGCCCGCAGCCGTGTGCCGGTCCGCTCGACAAGCCCGTAGCCGAGCATCGCCGTCCCCGGGTCTATTCCGAGGATGATCACACACCGACCTCGGCGAGGATTTCTTCCGGGATCTCGAAGTTGGAGGTCACACGCTGGACGTCGTCGTGGTCTTCGAGGATCTCGACCAGCCTGAGCGCCTGGCGCGCCTTGGTCGCGTCGAGCTCGATCGTGTTCTTGGGGGTCATGCTCAGCTCGGCCGACTCGATCTTGACGCCTGCCGCCTCGAGCGTCCGACGGACGGCCTCAAGGTCGGTCGGCTTTGTGTAGACCTCGACCTGATCCCCGCTTGTGTCGACGTCGTCGGCGCCGGCGTCGATGGCAAGCAATTCCAGCTCCTCGGTGTTGCCGCCTGGAGCGAGAATGACCACGCCGCGCTGCTCGAACTGCCAGGCGACGCTGCCGGGCGCGGCAAGCTGCCCGCCAGCCTTGGTCAGCACCGAGCGAATGTCCGCGGCGGTGCGGTTCTTGTTGTCCGTGGCCGTCTCGACAAGAATCGCCACCCCGCCCGGACCATAGCCCTCGTACGTGATCTCCTCGAACTGCTCGCCTTCACCCCCACCGGTCGCCTTTTCGATCGCCCGCTTGATCGTATCGAGCGGCATATTGATGGCGCGGGCTCGCTCGATGGCCAGGCGGAGGCGGAAGTTGCCGTCCGGGTCCCCGCCGCCGGCGCGCGCGGCGACGCTTATCTCGCGGCCCATCTTGGTGAAGACGGCGCCACGCTTGACATCGTTGGCGCCCTTCTGGCGCTTGATCTGGGACCACTTGGAATGTCCTGACATCGGCCGGAGTATACCGCCGAACGGAGGGTCCGAGCCGCCCGACTGGGTCAGCCTCGGGCTGTGCGCCACGACGATTGCGAGGCCGGATACGCGTCGCCCTCTCCTCGTCCGCTGCGACGCGCGGAGATATCATGGCCGGGCGGCAGCCCTCGTCACGCCGCCATACCGATGCGATCTGACGCCACGAGAGGATCGATGAGCCGATGACAACCAAGAGTGTCGACCTCCCCCACCTTCGCAGCGTCGTTTTGGCCGCGCACGCCGGTGCAGGCAAGACGACGCTGGCGGAGCGGCTCCTTTTCGACGCCGGAGCGATCACGCGGCTCGGCCGTGTGGACGACGCAACGGCCAGCCTCGACTACGAGCCCGAAGAGCAGAAGCGCAAGCAGTCGCTGACCCTCGCGGTAGCCAGCCTCGAGCACGAAGGCACTCGAATCCAGCTCGTCGACACCCCCGGATACGCCGACTTCGCCGCCGAGGTCGTCGAAGGCTTCGCGGCTACGGACGCCGCAGTCCTGCTGATGGACGCGTCCGGTGGCGTCGAAGCCGGTCTCGAGTCGGCCGTTGCGCTGGCCCGCGCGAACGGCCGCCCGGCGCTCTTCTTCATAAACAAATGCGATCGGGAGAACGCGAACCCCGCGGCCGCGCTGGATGCGCTCCGCAAGACTTTCGGTCAGAAGATCGCGCCGCTCCACGTCGCCATCGGCACGGCCGAGTCGTTCACCGGCTACGTGGACCTGCTCCATCGCAAGGCATACCAGATGCAGGGCGGCAAGGAAGCCGAAGTGGCCGTCCCCGCGAACCTGTCGGCCGAGGTCGACGCCCGCCGCGACCAGCTGCTCGAGGCCGCGTCCGAGGCGGACGACGACGTCATGACCAAGTACCTTGAGGGCGACGAGATCACCGACGCGGAGTTCGAGACGTGTCTGCACAAGGCCATTCGATCCGGCATGGTGGCGCCGGTTATGGTCGGCAGCGCCTCGAAGGACATTGGGGTTCGGGCGCTCATAGGCGCCATGGTCCATTACCTGCCCTCCCCGGCTGAGCTCGGTGAGTTCACGGCGGTGGACTCGAAGGGCAAGGAAGTCAAGGTCGTGGCCGACGCGGCGGGACCGCTCGTCGCCCGAGTCTTCAAGACGACCGCCGACCCGTTCGTCGGCCGGCTCACGTACCTGAGGGTCCTCTGCGGAACGCTTCAGGGCCAGGGTCAGGCTTGGAACTCCACCCGGAACGAGGCCGAGCGCCTCGGGCAGCTGCTCCTGCTCCACGGCAAGGACCAGGAAACCGTCGGGCAACTCCACGCCGGCGAGATCGGCGCAGTGGCCAAGCTCACTGTGACCGGCACGGGCGACACGCTGTGCGCCAGCCGGGAGCAGTCGTACGTTCTGCCGCCATTGACCTTCCCGATTCCGACGCTGCAGGTGGCGATTGAGCCCCAGACGAAGGCCGACCTCGACAAGATGGGCACGGCTCTCCAGCGCATGCTCGAGGAGGAGCCGTCGGCTCGCGTCATCCGCAGCGACACCGGCGAGCAGGTCCTGGTGGCAACCGGCGATGCCCACGTCGCGGTCCTCGGCGAGCGCCTCAAGCGCAAATTCGGGGCGGCGATACTGACGAAGGTGCCCAAGGTCCCCTACAAGGAGACCATCCGCGGGAAGACTCAGAGCCACGGCCGGTACAAGAAGCAGACCGGCGGCCACGGGATGTTCGGCGACGTCTGGATCGAGATCGAGCCCAACCAAGGCGGCGGCGTCGAGTTTGCCGAGCGTGTCGTCGGCGGCACTGTGCCCAAGAACTTCTTCCCCGGCGTTGAGAAGGGCATCCGTGAGGCGGCGGCCGAGGGTGTCCTGGCCGGTTACCCGCTCAGCGACTTCAAGGCGACCCTTTACGACGGCTCGTTCCACGCGGTTGACTCGAACGAGCTCTCGTTCAAGATCGCGGCGTCGATGGCCCTCAAGCAGGGCATCCTCGACTGCAAGCCGGCCCTGATGGAGCCGATCATGACGGTCGAGATCCGGATTCCCGAGGCCTACATGGGTGACGTCAACCGCGACCTCAACGGCCGCCGGGGGCGCGTCCTGGGCATGGACGCCAAGGACGGGATGCAAATCATCACCGCCAGCGTGCCGCAGGCCGAGCTGTTCACCTACGCGACGGAACTGCGCTCGCTCACCGGCGGCCGTGGCACGTTCACGGCCACGCTGGACCGCTATGAGGACGTGCCGCAGCACATCGCCGAGAAGGTGATCGAGACGCACAAGAAGGCCCAGGAGGCCGCGCACAAGGAGTAGGAGCAAGGGGTACGAGCGCGGCTCCCTGTCCGGAGACAGATAGGAACCCCGAACCGGCCGGCACAGGGCCCGCATTTCCGGCTACGCCTCGGCGGAGTTGGCCCACCGCTGTTCCTCGCGCCCTGATCGGTGAGAACGTAGGGTGGCGCAGCAATGGACCGAGGCCGTAGCCCGTGAAGACCGGCCCCGGAGCCGACGCCTCCATCCCAGCCATCGGCACGAGCAGCGCCATTCTTGACACAGGAAAGCTGCGCTTCGCCCACGCGATCCGCTGCCGCCGCCAAACGGCCGCGTAACGCGGCGGCGACCCAGGCCGTCCAGACGGGCCCACCCAACGGCAATCCGAGTCCTGCCAGATGAACTCCACCGCAACGGCGCATTCGAAGAGACCGGTCTCACCGGCGCTTGCCGCCCTGCTCTCTTTCCTCTGGCCGGGGCTCGGGCAGATGTACGCCCGGCGACGGTTGAGTGCGCTTCTATTCGCAACCCCGGCCCTCGCGCTGGCCGCAATCGGCCTCTACGCGGCGCGGTCTGGCCTGACGGTCCTGTTCGCGCGATTACTCGACCCCTCTGCGGCGGCGGCGGTATTCGTGGCGGTCGTGATCCTCGGCGTGTGGCGGCTCTTCGCCGTGCTCCATGCCTTTGGCTCGGGTGAGCGGCGCCTCCGAGCGCGGTTCGTCGAGCGTCTTGCTCTGTCGGTGCTGCTGGCCGCGATCGTGGCCAGCCACGCCGCCGGAGCCTGGCTCGTGGCGTCCGCCTATCAGATGGATCTGGGCATCTTCAGGATCGGTGGTGGCGGGGCAGAGGCGCCCCAGGGCACGCCTTCCAGCGCCCGCCTGACGGTATTGCTCGCGGGCGTGGACGCGTACCCGACCCGAAGCGAGACACTCTATGACTCGCTGATGGTCGTCAGCGTGGACACGGATACGAAGCGCATCTCGCTGGTGAGCGTCCCCCGAGACACCACCGGCTATCCCTTGTATTGGGGCGGCAAGGGTACGATCAAGATCAACGCGATCCCGACGTACGTAAAGAACGGCTGGCTCAAGTCGCCCGACCAACCGGTCACGACGCTCATCAAGGAGGTGAGCTACCTCGTCGGCGTCCCGATCGACTACTACGGTGTACTCGACCTGGCCAGCTTCATGAAGATCATCGACATGGTCGGCGGGGTCGACATCGTCAATCCCTCGACCATCGTCGATCCGACGTACGACTGGCTCAACGGCGGTCCGCTCGGGTTCCAGCTCTCGGCCGGCCCACACCACATGGATGGGCGAAATGCCCTCGCCTACGCTCGGTCTCGTCACGGGTCAGGCAACAGCGATTGGGCCCGCGCCGGCCGCCAGCAACAACTCCTGGTCGCCGTCGCGCACAAGATGGCCTCCCCGTCGATGTTCGTTCGGCTGCCGGATCTGATGAGCCAGGCAGCTTCTCTGGTCAGCACCAACTTCCCGGCGTCTCGGGTGGCCGACGTGGTCGACTTCGCCCAATCGGTGCCGTCGGCGAATTACGACGAGTACGTCCTCGGCCCGCCGTACAGCATCTCCACGTCAACGGCAAGCGCATCTACTACGTGTCTCCAACTGGACAAGGTCGCACCACTCTCCGTCAAGCTCTTCGGCACGGACAGCCGCTACTACGGCAAAACCCAGCCGCCCACCTGCTAGCGGCCGCCATCGAAGCGTCGCACGGCATCCGCCAGGTCGAGCCGCCCGTCGTAGATCGCTCGGCCAACCACGGCGCCGACGCACCCGATGGACCGCACAGCCTCGAGGTCTGCCATCGACGAAACGCCGGCCGAAGCGACGATGTCGCCGCGGTTCTGTTCCACCATTCGGCCGAGCAGATCCAGGTTCGGTCCCGTCAGCAAACCGTCGCGCTCGATCGCAGTGACGACGAAGGTGCGGACGCCGCAATCCGACAACGCGGCCAGCGCCGCCTCGACCGGCACGCCCGGCACGCCGCGGACCCAGCCGTCGCCGACCGCCCGGCCGTCGCGGACGTCCAGGGCGACGGCAACGCGGTCCGCGCCGAAGCGCGCTACTAGCCGCTCGACGAAGTCGGGGTCACGGAGAGCCGCAGTTCCGACGACGGCACGCGCGGCCCCGATGTCCAGCACGGCCGCGACGGCCTGCTCGTCCCGCAGACCGCCGGCGACTTCGCACCGAACTCCCCGCCCGGCCGCGGCGACGATGCGTGCAACCTCTTCTTCCTCGCGTCGCACCCCATAACTGGCCCCGTCGAGGTCCACGACGTGGATCCAGCGGGCGCCGGCCTCGGCGAACCCGCGCGCAGTTTCGGCCGGATCGTTGCCGTACACGGTCTGGCGGGCGAAATCCCCTTCGGCCAGCCGAACGACCTGACCTCCGCGCAGGTCGATCGCCGGCAGAAGCTCGAACCGTGCCGCTCTTCCCGATTGCCTTTGTTGTAGCATGCTACTATGCTACTACACCAGCACGGACCTGAGGGTCGCACAGACTGCCAGCCCGGCCGGACCGATCATGAGGAACGACGATGAGCGCAATGGAAGCCTGGCGCAACGAGGCCGTGGGCGAGCTGTTCGAGGCGATCTTGCGTCTCGAAACGCCCGACGAGGCCTCCGCCTTCTTCCGCGACCTCTGCACGTTGGGTGAGCTTCACGACATGGCCCAGCGCTGGGCCGTCGTCCGGCAGCTCGACGCCGGCATGCACTACGCGGAGATTTCGAGCCGGACCGGCGCGAGCACGGCGACGATAACTCGCATCGCCCAATGGCTTCACCACGGTGAAGGCGGCTACACGGCCGCGCTCGAACGGTTGCGGCTGGCCAAAGGACCCACCACCGGAGAGGCGGCTCGATGACCCGACGCCTGCGGCTGGCAATTCCCAACAAAGGCCGGCTGGTCGAACCGACCGTTGCTCTCCTCCGCGATGCCGGGCTCGTCTTCGAGGCCGGCGAGCGAGCGCTCGTGGCGCGGGTCCAGAACTTCGACCTCGACATCCTGTTCGTTCGCACCAACGACGTCGTCGAGTTCGTGAGCGACGGCGTCGCCGAGTTGGGTGTGACCGGGCTAGATCTCGTGGCGGAGTCGGGATCGAACGTGCCCCAGCTCCGGACTCTCGGTTATGGCAAATGCCGCCTGACGATCGCGGTTCCCAACGGCTCGCCCTTTCGAGCCGCCGAGGACCTGGCAGGACTTCGCGTCGCGACGTCGCACATCTCACTTACGAAACGGTTCTTCGAGGGGCGTTCGATCCCTGTCGATGTGATCCCGGTTTCCGGCGCCGCCGAAGTCGCGCCGCGCCTGGGCCTCGCCGAAGCGATCGTCGATCTCGTCTCCACCGGGTCAACTCTTGTCGTCAATGGCCTCCAGCCTATCGAAGAGGTATTCGCCTCGGAGGCGGTGCTGCTGGCCAACCAGACTGCGCTCGATGACCGCCCCGATGAACTGGACACGATCCGGACGATGCTCGGCGCGACGCTAGCCGCTCGCGACCGCAAATACCTGATGATGAACGCGCCCAAGGCGAAGCTCGCCGAGCTCGAGGACCTGCTGCCGGGGCTTGAGTCGCCCTCGATCATTCCGCTGGCGCACGAAGGCATGTGCGCCATCCACTCGGTCGTTGAGGCCGATCAGGTGTGGTCGCTGCTGCCGCGCCTCAAGGCCGCCGGCGCCTCCGGGATCCTGATCCTGCCCATCGAGAAGCTCGTTTCATGAACAGCCCATCGGCGAGGCTGCGTCGGCTCGATCTGGCGCGTGCGGATTCCGACCCGGCCGTAGCGGCCGAGGTCCGGTCTCTGATACGCCGCGGCGCCGTGCCGGATGGACGAGTACGGGAGGGCGCCCGTGCCATCGTGGCTCGGGTCAAGTTCGGCGGCGATGCCGCCGTTCGGGAAGCCAACGCCAGGTTTGGCGGTGGGCGCGCCGCCGGCGACCTCCTCGTCACGCGCGCAGAGATGGAGGCGGCGCGAGACGCGCTTCCGCCTCGCATTCGGTCCGGCTTCGAGCAGATAATCGAGAACATCCGTCGCTTCGCGGAGACGGAGCTGCCGGAAACTCGAACGACAACCATCGTCCCGGGAGTCGAGATCGAGCGGCGCTGGGTTCCGCTGGCGCGCGTCGGGGTTTACGCCCCGGGTGGTTCCGCCGCATACCCCAGCTCCCTGTTGATGGGCGCGGTTCCGGCCAGGGTCGCCGGCGTGGGCACGATCGTCGTCGCCTCGCCGGCCGACGCCGATGGCCGGCTCAACGCCACTCTCGTTGGAGCGGCCGGCCTCGCGGGCGTCGACGTGTTCATCGTCGCCGGCGGCGCGCAAGCCGTAGGGGCGCTCGCGTACGGTCTGCCGGATGCGGGTGTTGCGCCCGTCGACCGGATCGTCGGCCCGGGCAACGCGTGGGTAACCGCTGCCAAGCTCGAGGTATTCGGCGATTGCGGCATAGACCTCCCGGCCGGCCCATCGGAGGTGATGGTCGTCGCTGATGGCACGGCGGAACCGGGCCACGTTGCTGCGGACCTGCTCTCACAGGCAGAGCACGGTCCGGACTCACCTGCCCTGCTCGTGACCTGGGACGCGGGCCTTGCCGCCGCCGTCGAGGCGGAGCTCGAGGTCCAGCTTGCTACGGCTGCGCGACGCCCCATCCTGGAGCGCTCCCTGGCGAGTTGCGCGCTGATCATCCTCGCGCCCGATCGGGATGCCGCGCTCGGCTTCGTGAACGCCTACGCCCCCGAGCACCTCTCCGTGGTCGTGGAGGACGTCGAAGAAGCCGTGGCGCAGCTCCGAAATGCCGGCTCTCTCTTCGTCGGCCCGTACGCGCCCGAGTCGGCCGGCGACTATGCGTCGGGCGCGAACCACATCCTGCCGACGGGCGGTCTGGCCCGTAGCTCCGGCGCGCTCTCCACCGAGAGCTACGGCAAGTTCATCCAGATTCAGCGGATCACGCGCTCGGGCCTCGCGGCTATCCGGGACTCGGTGGAGGCCATCGCCGAAGCCGAGGGTTTGTTCGCCCACAAACGGGCCGTCGAGGTCAGGTTCGGGGGGGCCAAATGAACGCGACTGTCACGCCCACTTACGCCTGGGAGCCGACGACCGACTTCCTCGCGACGAAATACGGCCTGCCCCGCGAGTCCATCGTCCGATTCGACGTCAACACCTCGCCGCTCCCGCCGGACCTGGGCGACGTGCTCGGTGGGCCGTTCGATCCGCCGCTGTGCGAATACCCGCCCAGTGACTATGCGCCGCTGGTCGCAGCTGCGGCCGAGGCATATGGAGTGGCCTCGGCCGAGGTACTGCCCACGGCCGGTGCCGACGAAGCCCTGGACCTGGTCGCGCGAGCCACTCTGCGTGAGCGCTCGGTCGCCGTCGTGGCCACGCCGACATACGCGATGTACCGGATCGTCTCCGAACAGCGCGGGGCGAGCGTGGTGGCGGTGCCGCGTCTCGGCCCGGACGCGGCCTTCGGGCTGGACATCCCGGCCCTCGCCGCTGCCGCCAGAACGGCCCACCTAGTGTGGCTGTGCGAGCCCAACAACCCGACCGGGACCTTCGAGCCGCCCGAGGGTATCGCCAGGCTCTTGGCCGTCCTCGAATCCGACGCAGCACGCGACGGCCGTTTCCCGCCGGTCGTCGCCGTCGACGAGGCCTACTCCGAGTTCGTGGGCCGCACGGTCCTCCAGCTCCGGCGCGACTACCCGAAGCTGGTCGTGGTGCGGACCTTGAGCAAGGCCCACGCCCTGGCCGGCGCTCGGGTCGGGTTCGCGATCGCCAGGCCGGAGACACTTGCGCCGATCGTCTCCTACCGCGCCCCTGCCTCGGTCGGCACCGTTTCGGCAGCCCTTGCCACGGCCTCGCTACGGCGGCCCGAGCTGGCCGCCGCGAACGTCGCCCGGATCTCCGAGCAACGCGACCGGCTGACCAGGGATCTGGGCGCGCTCGGCTGGCGGCCGTACCCGTCGCAGGCGAACTTCATTCTCATCCGCTTCGGCTCGATCGCGTCCGCAGCAGGCGCCGCCGAGACCCTGCTCCGGAGCGGTCTCGTGCCGCGCACGTTCGGTCCGGATCACCCGCTCGCAGACTGTCTGCGGCTGACGGTTCGGTCGGCGCCGGAGAACGATCGCCTGATCGAAGCAGCCACGGGAGTTCCGGCATGAGCAACCAGATCGGATCGGTAGTAGCCTCAGGTCCTCGCTGGGCAACGGTGTCGCGTTCGACCCGGGAGACCCAGATCACGGTCACGCTCAAGCTTGATGGCGCCGGCGAGACCGAAATCGACACTGGGGTTGGGTTCTACGACCACTTGCTCAATTCACTGGCCCACCACGCCCTGTTCGACCTGGATATCAAGGCCAGCGGCGATCTCGTGATCGACGAGCACCACACGGTCGAGGACGTGGCGCTGACCCTCGGCGCGGCCCTCGCGCAGGCTCTCGGCGATCGTTCCGGAATCGTTCGCTTCGGCGACGCTGCCGTTCCGATGGACGAATCCGTCGCCACCGCGGTCGTCGACGTCGGCGGCCGGCCGTATGCCGTCGTGGACCTGCCGTTTCGGGGCAAGCGAGCGGGCAGGCTCCCGCTCGAGCTGATCGAACACTCGCTCGAATCGCTCGCACGCGCCGGGGGCGTAACGCTCAACGTCAAGGGCAGGGGCCGCAACGACCACCACCTCGCCGAGGCCGCCTTCAAGGCGCTGGGCAGGGCGCTCAGCGCGGCGGTGGCAGTCGATCCGCGGCGCCTCGGGCCGGGGTCCACGAAGGGCTCGCTCGGATGAGCGGCGCCGTCAAGGTCGCGGTCCTCGATTACGGGGCCGCGAACATGGTCAGCATCACCAGAGCACTGGCCGCAGTCGGGGCCGAGGTCGGGGTGGCCGCCGAGTCCTCAGCCTTCGCCGGCGTCGACGCTCTGGTCGTGCCGGGCGTCGGCGCGGCGGGCCCGGCCACGGACCACCTGCGCGATCGAGGGCTGCTCGAGCCGCTCCGTGCCTGGATCCTGGCCGGGAAGCCATGCCTGGGGATCTGCCTCGGCTACCAGCTCCTGTTCGACGTCAGCGAAGAGGGCGGAGCTCTGACGCTCGGCCTCCTGCCGGGCCGGACGGTCGGTCTGGTCGACGCGCCGACGCTGCCTCACATCGGCTGGAACTCGGTCGAATTCGCGCGCAACCACCCGCTGTTCGACGGCATTCCGGATGGCTCGTTCTTCTACTTCGTCCATTCCTACGCCCCGCAGCCGGTCGACCGGAGCATCGTTCTGGCCACCACCACGCACGGCCGGCCATTCGCCAGCGCCGTCGCGCGCGGTTCTCTCTACGGGCTTCAGTTTCACCCGGAGAAGTCGTCTGATGCCGGTCTGCGGCTGCTCGGCAATTTCGCGAGTCTCGTTTCTGCGACTGCCGGTCAATCTCCGGCCACTCAAGCGGCGAGCGGGGCGGCCTGATGCTGGCGCGGCGAGTGATCCCGTGCCTCGACGTCGCCAAGGGCCGCGTCGTCAAGGGCACGAAGTTCGTCAACCTGACCGACGAAGGTGATCCGGCGGAACTGGCGGAGCGCTATGCGCGAGAAGGCGCCGACGAGATCGTGTTTCTGGATATCACCGCGGCCCACGAGCGGCGCGGCACGATGCTCGAGGTCGTGCGCCGGACGGCGTCGCGGGCTTTCGTTCCACTTACTGTCGGCGGCGGAGTGCGCACCGTGGATGAGATGCGCGACGTGCTGAGGGCCGGCGCCGACAAGGTCTCCTTCAATACCGCGGCCGTCGCCGAGCCGGCGCTGTTGACCGCGTGTGCCGCGAGATTCGGCAGCCAGGCGGTCGTTTGCGCGATCGACGCCCGGCGGCTGCCGGCGGCTGACGGCGCCCGCACCCGGTGGGAGGTGGTCACGCACGGCGGGCGACGGCCGACCGACCTCGAGGCAGTGGTATGGGCCCAGCAAGTCGTCGAGCTGGGCGCCGGCGAGCTGCTCGTGACATCGATGGACCGCGACGGAACCCTCAGCGGTTTCGACACGGAGCTCCTCGCCGCGATAGCGACACGGGTGCGGGTGCCGGTGATCGCCTCCGGCGGCGCCGCGGGCCCGGACGACTTCGTTGCTGCGGTTCGCGACGGGAAGGCCGACGCCGTGCTTGCCGCATCGATCTTCCATCATCGGACGTACTCGATTGCGGACGTAAAGACAGCCATGGAGGCGGCCGGATTGCCGGTCCGCCGGATAGAGGAGTCGGTCTCGTGATCGGCAGACGGGTTTCGGAAGGCGAAGTGGCCTGGGGGCCGAGCGGGCTGGTCCCGGCGGTGGTCCAGGATCCTTCTGACGGGCGCGTCCTGATGGTTGCGTACGTCGATGCCGAGGCGCTCGCATCTACGCTGACCACCGGCGAGGTCCATTTCCACTCCAGGTCGCGCGACCGCCTGTGGCGCAAGGGCGAGATGAGCGGCAACACCCTGCGGCTCGTCGACGTGTCGCTCGACTGCGACGGCGATGCGCTGCTGTTCCAGGTCGATCCGAGCGGCCCCACATGCCATCGCAACACCCGGAGCTGCTTCGATCCTGCGGGAGCCGTAGTCACGCCGGCCGTCGGCGGGCGCACAACGGCGGCCGCCGCACTATCGGACGAGCAGGGCTTCGAGTGGCTCGAGACTTTGTGGGCGACCATCGATGCTCGCGCAGCCGCCGATCCGGCCAGCTCATATACCGCCCGGCTACTCGCGACGGGGGTTGACGGCGCGTCGCGTAAGGTCGCCGAAGAGGCCACGGAGGTGCTGATGGCGGCGAAGGACGACGCCGTAGCCACGACCGAATCACGATCCGCCACTCGCGAAGCACTCACCGGCGAGGTCGCCGACCTGCTGTATCACACCCTGGTGCTGCTCCGCGAGCGCGGCCTCCCTCCGGCGGCCGTCATCACCCGCCTCCGCGAGCGCCACCGCCGGTAGAGCGACCCACCACAAAGCCTTCGCGGACCCATGTAGACTCGGCGCCTCTGGGATCCTTCCTGGACCGGGAGACGAGGAGGCAAGATGGCCAAGTACGAAACGAGTTTCACCTTGCCGGCGCCGCTGATGGCCGTCGTTCCCGCCGCGGCTCTGGCTGCCGTGGCCGTCGGCAAGAGGGTCGCCCAGCAGACCCCGCAGGTCCTGGTAGCCAAGGGAGGCTGGCTTCGACTGATAGGCTACCCGGTCGATATCCGGCTGGAACTGTGGGGCTCGGATGGAGCGGCCATCGTGAAGGTCGTGGGCAACAGTTTCATGATCGGGCCGATCCAGGGCTGGGCCTGCCGCAACGACGTGGACAAGTTCTGCGCGCACCTCGTCGGGACGCTTCAACAATGGGCAGCGCAGGCGCAGACACCCGCAGCGGCTCCTCCGGCGCCCGCCAACCTCTAGGACCCCCGGCCTCAGGTCTTCAAACGGCCGATGCGGAGGCTCTTCTTGCCGGCCCGCAGAACAAGGTAGCGGTCGTGGATCGGGGTCGGGACGGCGTCCTCGGGGGCCGCGACACGCTCGTCGTTGATCGTGAGACCGCCCTGCGTGATTGCCCGGCGAGCCTCGCCGTTCGACGAGTACTGGCCGCTGGCGACGGCGATGCGCAGCGCGCCGCCGGCAAGGTCGTCGGCCGTGAACTCGAAGCTGTCGATCGCCTCGAAGAGAGTGGCGAGCACTTCCGGATCGCGGATCGAGTCCTTCGAGAACGCCGCCTCGCTGACCCGGACAGCCTTTCGCGCCTCCTCCTCGCCGTGGACCCGAACGGTCAGGTCGTACCCGACCGCCTTCTGGGCGACGCGGGTCTCGGGGTGGGCCGCCTGCTCGGCCTCCAGCGACTCGACCTTGCTCCGGTCGAAGAGGGTGAAGGTGCGCAGGTACTTGCCGACATCGCGGTCGTCGGCGTCGAGCCAGTACTGGTAGAACGCAAACGGGCTGGTCTTCGCCGGGTCGAGCCATACGCTTGTTCCGGCAGCGGTCTTGCCAAACTTCGTGCCGCTCTCGTTGGTCAGCAGCGGGTAGCTCATGCCGTAGGCGAGGTCCTGCCCGTCTCCAGCCCCGAACTCCTTGCGGATCAACTCGAGTCCGGCGGTGATGTTGCCCCATTGATCGGCGCCGCCCATCTGGAGCTCCACGCCGCCGGCGCGGTACAAGTGCAGGAAGTCCGCCGCCTGGAGAAGCATGTAGCTGAACTCGGTGAAGCTGAGGCCCGCGCCGAGCCGGATCTGGACCGAATCCTTGGAGAGCATGTACGGCACCGTCAGGTGCTTGCCGACGTCGCGCAGGAAGCGCAGCAGCGAGTACGAGCTGAGCCACTCGTAGTTGTCCACGACCTCGGCGCCGTTCGGCCCGTCGAAGTCGAGGAACTTCGTCAGCTGGCCCTGGATCCCTACGACGTTCTCCTCCACCGTTGGCCTGCTGAGGAGCAACCGCTCGGCCGACCGCCCCGACGGATCGCCGATCATCGCCGTACCGCCGCCCACCACCACGATCGGCGTGCCGCCCGCACGCTGGAGATGGATCAGCCCGAAGATCGGGACGAGGTGCCCGATATGGAGCGATGGGCCCGTCGGATCGAAACCGTTGTAGCCCTTGATGGGTTCGCCCGTGTCGAAGCGTTCCGCGAGGCCGTGGCTGGTCTGGTGGAGCATGCCCCGCCAGCGCAGCTCATCGAGCAGCCCCGGGAGCCCTGCGGCAAGGTTTGGCCTGTCTGCACGGTGGGTCTCGCCAGGCAGCGTCATCGGCGTAATCCGCTCCTTGTCGTCACGCCGCGCGGCGGCTGCCCGTCCGAAGCCCCGGCGGGAGGGGGTGGATCGTCCGCCCACGTACCTATGCTATCTTGCGAGCCGCCATGCAGACCAGCCTAGCCCGACGCGAACGCCGCCGCCGCCGCCACTCGGGCTCCCACGGCCCGGCCGGTGGAACCGGCAGCCGGATCGCCGTAATCCTGCCCCTCTTCCTGCTCGCTACCTTCCTCGGGCTCAGCCTGGTTGCATTTGTCGGCACCGTCGAGGTCTATTCCGCGTACAGCAAGGACCTCCAGGACCCGAAGCAGCTTCTCGAGGCCATCCAATACAACCAGCAAACAGTCCTGTACGACCGAACCGGGACTGTCCAGCTCGCCGCCTTCGGCTCCGAGAACCGTCGGGTTCTGCAGTTCTCGGATATTCCGAACGTCGTCCTGGATACGACCACCAGCACCGAAGACAAGACCTTCTGGTCCAACACCGGCTTCGATCCTGCCGCAATTCTTTCGGCCGTCCGCGACGCCATCTCGGGGACCCCGCGCGGCGCCTCGACGATCACCCAGCAGCTCGTCCGGGCCAAGCTCCTCCCTCCCACGACCAGCACCGTCGATCGCAAGATCAAGGAGATCATCCAGTCGGTTCGACTGACGCAGGAATACCCGGGGCTCGAAGGTAAGCAGGCGATCATCACCGCCTACCTGAACCTCAACTTCTACGGCAACCAGAGCTACGGTGTCGCCGCGGCCGCCCAGGGCTACTTCGGGATCACGGACCTGAGCAAGCTGACAATCGCGCAGGCCGCCATCCTGGCGGGCATTCTCCAGGCGCCGTCGGCCTACGACCTCGTGGCCAACGCCGTCCCACAGACTGACGGGACCCTGGTAGTCCCGCCCGAGTCCCCGATCGTCTTGCGCCGCAACACGATCCTAGAAGACATGCGCCGCAACAACGACGACGGCCTCCTGGAAGGCAAGTACGACGACGCGGCTATCGTCGCCGCCGAATCCGAGCCGGTCATCCTCCACCCCGCTCCCCAGGCCCAGATGATCGCTCCCCAATTCGACCTGCTCGTGCGGCAGCAGCTCGCCGACCTGCTCTGCGGCCAGGGCACAGACCCGGCCGATTGTGAGGCCGTCGACACCGGCGGCTACAAGGTCATCACGACGCTAGACGCCAAGATGCAGGCGTCGGCCGAGAAGTGGCTCAAGGCCTACGTCTTCGGCCCCAACCAGGCGACGCTGGCCGACGACATCAACTACCTGGCCGCGCTCGGGATCACGTCGAAGACCGATTCGTACGACTACACCCGGATCATCGGTCCGAGCTCCACGAGCAGCGTGGGTCTGAGGAACGGCAACATCCACAACGGTGCGCTGATCGCGGTCGACTACCGCACGGGGCAGGTTCTGGCGTATGCAGGCAGCGCCGGCTTCTATGAGAAGACGATCCCGGATCCCGGCGCAAAGGGCCAGGACTACTTCGACCCCGAGTACGATGTCCTCTCGTCCGGCAACGGGCGACAACCGGGGTCGTCGTTCAAGCCAATCGACTACCTGATCGGCATCCAGGATGGCGCGATGACCGCGGCCAGTCTGTTCATGGACGTGGCCACCGATTTCGGCGGCGGCTATATACCGCACGACGCGGACGGATTTGAGCGGGGCCCGGTTCGTCTGCGGGAAGCACTGCAGTACTCGCTGAACATTCCGGCCGTCAAGGCTGCGGCGATCAACGGCGTCTCCCACGTCATAGCTCGTGCCCAGGACTTCGGCCTGCAATTCCCGCCGAACACAAACCCCGGCGTCTCGATAGGCATCGGCACGGTAGAGGTCCATCCAGCCGACCTCGTCTCGGCATACGGCGCCATCGCCGACGCGGGCTCGCTGGTCCAGCGCAACACGATCATCTCCATCACCGACGCCAAGGGGAATTCGGTGGTGCCGCTCCAGGTACCGACGACGACACACCCTTCGACGCCGGCCGCCAGCTACGTCGTCACGAACATCCTCGCCGGCAACACCGATCCGGCTCAGAACAACTGGTGGAGCCAGTACAAGATTATGTCGGGTACCACCCGGCGACCCGCAACGTTGAAGACGGGGACAAGCGACCAGACCCAGGACCTCTTCGCCGTGGGTTACGTGGCGCCGCCGACCGACCCCGGACAGCCGGCCATCGTTGCCGGCGTCTGGGCGGGCAACAGCGACAACGCCCCGGGCCACAGCGTGATGTCGCTCGAGATGGCCGCCCCGATCTGGCATGCGTTCATGACGGACGTCACGGCCGGAACGCCGGTGACCGACTTCAAGCAGCCCGACGGCGTGACCTGGGCCACCGTCGACGCGAACAGCGGCATGCTCCCCGGCCCCTACACCACTCAGACCGTCCGCGAAGTATTCGTGAACGGCACTGTTCCGACGCAGGTTGACAACACCAAGACGTCCGTCGACATCGACACCGTGACCAACACGCTCTGGACGTACGACTGCCCCGGCACGAAGGACACGAAGGGTTTCCTGGATCTGAGCCAGGTGGACGCGAACAATCCCACCTGGCAAAAGTACGACGCGATCTGGATAGCCCGGGCGCAGCAAGGCGTCGGGAAGCGAGGTGGGCCAAACAACGGGGCCACCATGTACTTCTACCAGATCGGCTTCTGGACGCCCTTCGGGCAGACCTGGGGCGCGCCATTCCCGCCCACGACGTACTGCACCTCGAACACCAGCACGCCTCCGCCGTCGCCCAGCACCACGCCCACGCCCGTCCCGACGCCAACGCCGACCCCGACGCCGACCGCGGCTCCGACGCCCACACCGGCGCCCACGGCAACGCCGACGGCTTCGCCTACCCCGTCTCGAACGCCATCGCCAACTCCTACCGCGGCGCTCGTCGCCCCGCTGCCGCTCGCGATGTTTGGTCTGCGAAGGAATCGCCGCGGGCGGTGGATATCGCGGCGGATGCGCCTGAGCTGAGCGGTAGCTAGTCCCGCTGCATCGCGCCCGAAGAAGCCGCCGCCCGCCTTCCGAGTAGCGTCCGCGCCAGATCGAGCGCGTCCCGGAGCTCCGGCAGACGGAAGACGAGCGCCCAGGCCGCATACACCACGGCACCGACGATGCCGGCGGCAGCGATCGTCGTGACCTCCGACACCACCGACGAGGCGCCGGCTCCCGGGCCGCCGACATACCTCGCGGTCAGAAAGACCACTGCCGAGGCCACGCAGGCGCCGGCGAAGAAGGCGATAGAGTGGCGGGCCAACGGCCTCAAATCGAACCCGATCCGCTTCTCCATCAGCGCCACGAGTATCACCACTTCCGTCCACGCGCCCAGGCCGATGGCCAGGGCAAGGCCCGCGAGGTGCATGAATGGGAAGAAGATGGCCGCGGCTCCCACATCTACCGCGACCGCAACGAGCGCCGCAGTGACGGGCGTTCTCGTGTCTTTGCCGGCGTAGAAGATCGGAGCCATCAGGGCGATGAGGACGTGCGCCACGAGTCCGAACAGGAAGACTGCGTACACAGGGGCCATCGTCGTAATGTCATCGGCCTCGAACTCGCCGTGCTGATACAGAAAGGCCAGGGTTGGCCGTGCCAGGACGAGCATGAACCCGGTCAGCGGGACCACGACGAACAACAGCAATCGCAGCGATTGATCGACCAGCCGGCGGAACCGCTCGTCGTCGCCCCGAGCCACGGCCCGGGAAAGCGGAGGCAGCAGGACTATCCCCAGCGGAACCCCGATCAGGCCGACGGGAACTTGCAGCGCGGTGAAGGCGGCCGTGTAGATGGTGAGCGGCCCGTTTCCACCCATGCTCGTGGCGAAGAACGTGTTGACCAGGAAGACGAGTTGCGTGACGCCCAGGCCCAGGGCTCGGGGGGCCATCAAGGTCAGGGTTTCGCGTACGGCCGGGTCGTGGATATCGATCGCCGGCGCGTAGAGACCGGACCCCCGAACCGCCCTCGTCTGCGTCAACACCAGGCCCGCGGCCCCGACCACGACCCCAACCGCGAGCGCAGACACGCCGAGGAACGGCACCAGGATCAGGGCGCACACGATGATCCCCACGTTGTATACGTTGGGAGCCATCGCGGGGGCGCCAAAAATGCCGACCGAGTTGAGGCCGGCCGTCATGACGGCGCCGACGGCGAGCAGGATCGGCGACAGCAGCATCAACCGTGTGAGTTCGATCTCCGTAGCCATCTTTGCGGCATCGCCGTGTGTCGGAGCGATTAGAGCCATCAGCGCCGGGGCGGCGATCCAGGCCACCACGACCAGGGGGATCAGGGCGAGGATCATCAGGTTGGCAATGGTGGCGATCAGACGCCTGGCGCGCTCGACTTCACCCCTGGCCAGCAGCTCGGAGGCCACCGGGACCAGCGCCGAGCCGACTGCCCCGGCCGCTACCAGCTGGAAGATGGTGTCCGGGATTCGGAACGCGGCCCAGAACGCGTCGAGACCGGCGCTGTCACCACCGAATTGGGCCAGGAACACCGACGTCCGCGCCCAGCCGAGGAGTCGCGACAGCACCACGCCGGTGACGACAACCACTCCGGCCAGGGCGATCGCCCGGCCGCCGAGACGCACGGAGGAGGTCTCCGAGAGGTCGGAGGTTGCCGCTTCGCCGCTCAGGACGACGTCGCCGGCTACGGCCACCCCCGATGGGAAGACGCCGCGCGAGTCGGCAGCGGGAAGGGGCTGAGACTGCGGTCGAGCGGACTTCCCCGCCCGGGCGGAGTCGCCGCGCAGCCGGGCCGGTATCAGGTTGCGAGGCTGCCAGCCGCCGACTCGCGGCGATTCCGGTTCCGGAGTCGGCGCGCCAGGCGGCCCACCGCCGACGCCTTCGCCGGAGCGGAGGGCGCCGTCTTTGCGTCCGCCGGCCCCCACCCCCGGGCGCTGATCGGGCCGGGAAGGAGGATCCCCTCGCAACGGCCGCTCGCCGCTCATCGGAACCTTCTGGCAAGCCGCCAGGCCGCGCCGAGCACGGGATTCGGAGCGTATTCGTGGGCACGGACGCGAACCACCGGCCGGCCGCCAAAGCGCCGCTTGAACAGGTAGAGGTTCCAGAGGGGATGCGTCTCATCCGTGGGCACGCCCGGCGCGGCCTGGGTATCGACGCCGCCCATGTCGTAGCCGCTGAACCCGGCCCCGGCCGCCCAGCGGATGATGTCCCACTGAAGAAGGTGATTGGCTCGGGTACGCCGCATATCGGCGCCGTCACGAGAGCCTGCCGCGAAATAGACGAGCAACCGCCCGCTGTGCAGCAGTAGGGCTCCGGTGTCGCGGCCCCCCAATCCCGCGAACCAGAGGCTGGCGACCCCGGTTTCACCAAGACGGCGCCACTGCTCGAGCTCGTATTCGCGGTCGCGGACGATGAAACCCTCGCGCCGGCCGGTGGCCGAGTGGATCTCGTAGAACTCGGCCAGGGCCGCTTCGCGGGCCTCTCTATCGCCCATGTCGACGCGCTCGGTCGCGACACCCAGCGAGATCGCCCGGCTGATGTCCGCGGCCGTGGTGTGGCCCAGCAACTCGCGCTGAGCCGCCTCAGACGGCTCCAGCGGCACGATCATCGCCGTGCGCGACACCTGGACGTCTCGAGCGGCCACGCGGAAGCCTGCGGCGCGCAGACCGGCAGCCGGCTCACTCCCCTCCTCCCACGCCGGGTCGACCGTCAGCGCGGCTGAATGGCGATGTGCGCCAATCATCCGCAGCCCGGCGAGGGCCGCCGTGACGGCGTTCGGTGCCGGGTCGAGGAGAACCGGCCCTCTGGGGGCGTAATGGATCCTGTATCGCCCGAGGGGCCCAGCTCGGCGACCGAGCAGAGGCCGTTCCTGGATCGAGACTACGGCCACAGGAGCGCCCCCCAGCTCCACGATGTAGCGGAGCGGCGTCCAGCCCAGACCGCGCTTCAGCTCACCCCACGCATGGGACTGGAAGGCCTCACCCATCGGGCTTCGGACGGCCAGATCGTCCCAGGCGGACGGTTCCCAATCGGTCGCATACACGACCCGCAAATCTCTGAATCTGACCGTATGGGACTCGGGCCCGATGGCCAGGCAACTCAAGAGGCTCCTCCGTTGAGAAGCGCCAAGGCCGGCGGCGCCCTCCAGCGCGATTGTCGCATCCCGCAGCGCGATCCTGTCGACTTTCAGAGGACGACGATCGTGGCCCCGTCGCCACCCTCGCCAAGACCGCCTGGCCGCCATGACCTGACGAGCGGATGGGTGCCCGCGTGATCGCGGACGGCGTCTCGCAGGGCGCCGGTTCCCATGCCGTGGATGACGGTCGCCTGGTCCAGCCCTGCCAGGGAGGCGTCATCGAGATAGCGATCCAGCACCTCGAGCGCTTCCTGGACTTTTGCGCCGCGCAGGTCAAGCGACGAAGCCACGGTTCGTGCACGTTCGAGCTGGAGCCATGAAGCCGAGGAAGGCGGGCCACCTGCACCCGGCGCCTCGTCACGGGCAGGCCCGCTCCGCCCGGCCGCGGGCGCGCCCCGCCCAGGCGACGCTGGCTCTTCGTCGCCCCCGACCGCAGGCTCCAGGTCTTCGACCGGAACTGTTATTCGGAGGCCGCCGGCTTCCAGCGTGGCCCTCCGGCCGCCCTTCTCGAGCGCGGCGATCCGCCCCTCGGCGCCGGCGGTTCTGGTACGGGCTCGCATGCCGATGCGCCAGGCTACGGGCTCGGCCGTGGTCGGAATGCGCAGCGGTTCCGGCTCTGCAGGAGCTGGCAGCCGCTCGAGCTGGGCGTTCGCCCGACGCATGTCCTCGTCGAGACTCTTCTGGGTGACCGTCTCTCGTTCCAGTTTGCGCCGGATGCCTCGCATCTCGGCTCGGACCTCGGTGACGAGCCTTTCGGCCTCGTCTCGCGCAGCCTTGACCGAGTCGTCGCGCTCACGCTTCGCCCGGCGCCGGTCCTCCTCTGCCGATGCGAGGGCGGCTCGAGCGCGTTCCTCCGCCAGCCTGGCCTCTGCCAGAGCCTCGGTCGTTTCGAGCTGCGTGGCTTTGATGGCCGCCAGGGTCTCTTCGAAGGCGTGCTGCTCCTCCGTCAATCGGGAGCGGGCGTCGGAGACGATCGGCCCGGGCAAGCCTAGACGCTCGGCGATCGCGAATGCCTGGCTCTGACCCGGCAACCCGATCGTGAGCTTGAATGTCGGCCGCAGCGTCTCGACATCGAATTCGACGGAGGCATTGCGCGCCTGGGCCGTCGTGTGGGCGTAGAGCTTGAGCTCGGCGTAGTGAGTGGTTGCAGCGACCAGGGCGCCGGACCGGATGAAGTAGTCGAGCAGGGCTTGGGCCAGGGCCGAGCCCTCCGTCGGGTCGGTGCCGGCGCCCAGCTCGTCGAGCAGGATCAGCTTGTTGGGCCCTGCAGCCGCGACGATCCGGACGATGGATCGCATGTGCCCGCTGAAAGTCGAGAGCGATTGCGCCACCGACTGCTCGTCGCCGATATCGGCGTAGACGTCGTCGAGAACAGGGAGCCGCGTCCCGACGTCGGCCGGGACGTGTAGCCCCGACTGATGCATCAGCCCGAGCAGCCCGAGGGTCCTCAGCGCCACGGTCTTGCCGCCCGTATTCGGTCCGGTGATGAGCAGGGTGGTGTATTCGCCGCCGAGCCGAACGTCGATCGGTACCACCCGACCGGACAACCCGGGGTGGCGCGCGCCCAGAAGCACGATCTCGGGCCGGTCCCCGATCTCGGCCGGGATGGCGTCCATCTCCTCCGCCAGGCGGGCCTTGGCCGACCAGAAGTCGAAGCGGGCCAGAGCGTCGAGCGTCTCGCGCAGCGGCACGGCCTGGCCGGCGACCACGCCCGAAAGCTCGTCGAGGATCCGCTCGATCTCCGCCCGTTCCGCGACCTGGGCTTCCCGCCAGGCGTTGCCCAACTCCACGGCAACCAGCGGTTCTACGAACAGCGTCTGGCCGCTGCCCGACGCATCGTGGACTATGCCCTTGACCCGGCCGCGCGCTTCGGCCCGGATCGGGATCACGTAGCGGCCGCTCCGAAGGGTGATGATCGGCTCCTGCAGCGAGCCCGCCAGCTCGCCGGAGTGGATGAACTGCTCGAGTCGGCCGCGGAGGCGCTCGTAGGCGATGCGAACCGCGCGCCGGATTCCCCCGAGCCGAGGCGAGGCCGTGTCGAGCAGCTCGCCGGTCGGATCGAAGCTGCGCTGCAGCACGTTGCGCAGGCTCGGCAGCGAATGGATCTCTCGGGTGAGGTCCCGGAGCAGAGGCCGCCTGTCGCCGCTCAGCGCGTCACCGAGCCGGGCCGCGGCCTCCAGGGTCACGGCTATGTCGATGAAATGCATCGGGTCCAGGCGACCGCCGCGGGCGGCGCGTTCGACCCATGGCCCGATGTCCTTGCTGCCGCCGATGCCGGCTCCCGGATGCTCGGCGATGAAGGCTCTGGTCTGAGACGTCTCCTCCAGGCCGCGGGCCACGACGATTGCGTCTGCCGACGGCTCCAAACCCTCTGCCAGACGGCGCCCCGGCGGGAATCCCGTCGAATCGGCGAGCCGGGAGCGCACCAGCGGATACTCGAGCAGCGCGAGCGAGCGCCGGTCGAGGACACGTCCGGATCCGCCCGGCGCCGCGTCCGGCGAAGGTCCGCGAGCGCGATCGGCCGGCACCGCGTCTCCGGCAGTCACCGTCCCACCCGGGCCCGGCCGGGCCGCCCGGCCGAGAGGGACGGACTGCCGGGCACGAAGAAGCGCCACGGCAGGCTTCGCCACGGCTCGGGCGCGTAGTCGACGCCTACCCGCGGACCCGCCTCGACGGTCAGCGGCTCATCGCCTGTCCCGGTCTCGAGTCGCAGGTCGGAGTCCGGATCGCAGAGGTCGATGCCGTCGTCGCTCCGAGCCACCGAGAACGCCGCGCACGCCAGGCCGGGGCCGGACGCCAGCTTCGCAACCGGAAGCGCATCGACTCGTCGCCGGGCCGGCTCGGATGCCGGAGCCCCGTTGCCGCCCGCTCGACGCTCGACGGATCGAAGCCTGGCGGCGAGCATCTCAGCCTGGCCTCGGATCGGTTCCACGGCCCTTATCAACACGGCCGCCGGTTGCCCTTCGGCCTCGGTGACGACGTTCAGACAGGAGTACATGCCGTAGACAAGGTACACGTAGGCAGCCCCCGGCGGCCCATACATTGCCGCGTTGCGCTTCGTCCGGCCGAAACGGGCGTGGGACGCAAGGTCGTCCCGCCCGCCGTAGGCCTCCACTTCGACGATTCGTCCCACACGCTCCGCCGGACCATTGCCGCGGATCAACAGCGCCCCGACGAGGTTCCGGGCCGCGATCTCCGTGCTATCGGCCAGGAGCCGGCGCGGGAAGGCACGGACAGAAGGAGGCGATGGTTCCACGATCAGGCCAGCCAACGAGCGGCGGCGCTCAGGGGAAGATCGATACCAGGTCGGACGGCAGCAGTGCGGACAGGATGTGGACGAACGGCGGAACCACGATGTCCTTGATTGCGCCGGCGATGTGCGACTGATGAATGAGTAGATCCTGGGCCTGGCGGAGTTGTGTGACGTCGCCCGATTGCGGCACCGGCAGCGTGTACGAGTTGAAGATGACGACGGCCAGGGTCAGCAGCAGGAAACCCTGAAGCAGGCCCAGCAAGCCGCCCACGATGTCGTCGACGATCGGGTGTTCGGCGGAGATATCGGTCCGCTTGTAGAAACCCTGGATCAGGATCGACAACGCGACCGATCCGACGACGAACACGACACCAAAGGCGATCAGCCGGTTGTATCCGAGATCGAACTGGGTCCAGTTCTGCGCCAGGAAGTCGCCCAGCGAGTCGCGCACGTTGGCGGCGACCAGAAACGCGAACAGGATCGAGAAGATCCCGAGGATCCGCCGAATGGCGCCCTGCATGACCCCCATGAAGAAGAAGGCGCAGAGGCCGAAGAAGACGCCCAAGTCGACCAGGGGCGCGCTTCTGATCGCTCCGACGATGTCCACCGCCCTACCTCCCCGAGCAACTGCCGCCGGCTGTGTAGCCGGGCAGGTTCGGCTAGGTTAGCAGCGCCGAAGGCGGAGCACCAAGGGGACAGAGGTACTCGATGGCCCAGGCCTCGCGCTAACTTCGGATATGGGCCTTCAGGTCGGCCTCGAGGCCAGTCCGGACGGCGACCATGGCTTCGTCGACCTCGATCTCAGTGAGAGTTCGATCGCCTGCCCCGAAGACCAACCGGAAAGCCAGGCTCTTCTCGGCGGCGGCCAGCGGCGCGCCGCGATACAGGTCGAACAGCCACGCCCGGCGCAGCAATGAGCCGGCCCGACGCCGGATGACGGCTTCGACCTCGGACGAGACCAGACCCTCTGAGACGATCACGGCGAGGTCCCGCTCGACCACGGGGAAGCGACCTATCGGTTCGACGTGGACAGCGCGGGGAACGCCGCCGACCATGGCATCGATTGCCAGCTCGGCCGCGATGACCCGTGGCGCGCGCAGCTCCCACGCCTCGAGAACGTCGGGATGGAGCTCGGCCACCCGCCCGACGAGACTGCCGGCCTCAGACCTCGACTTCGCCACGAGAGCACGGCCCGGATGGAAGGGAAAGCCGCGCCTGTCGGCCTCGTATCTCGGGGCCGGCAGGCCAAGTCTGGCGCACAGCAGTTCGACGATCCCTTTTGCATCGTCCAGGTCATATGAGCGCCGCGGTCTGTTCCAGGCCGCCGGTTCGGCATTGCCGGTGAGAAGCAGCCCCAACCTGGTCCACTCGCGCGGGCTATCGGCGTCCCGCCCGTATCCCTTGCCGATCTCGAAGACCGCGAAGTCGTCCCGCCCCTGACGCTCGTTGAGGGCTAGGACGTCGAGCAAGCTGGCCGTCAGGTGCTGGCGCAGCACCGAATGCTGGCTCGAGAGCGGGTTCGTCACGGCAATCGTGGCACCGCCGGCCGGTTCGGCGACCCCGAGATCGTCGTCGCCCGGCCATCCAAGCCGCCCCGCATCCTGCGGGGCGACCAACGCGTGGGTCACGACTTCCGTCAGTCGCGCACCGGCGAGGGTTTCCCTGACGGCGTCCCTCATCTTCATCGGCGAGGGCCGGTAGGCCGGCGTCAGCGTATCCGGCAGATGAGCCGGAGTCGTCGCGTAGCCACGGACACGGGCCACTTCCTCGGTCACGTCGGCCTCGACCTCCAGGTCGCGGCGCCAGGTCGGGACGACCGCCACGACTACCTCGTCGGTGCCCGCGGGGACCGTCAGCGGCTTTGGCTCGGCCGAGACTCGGATGGCGGACCCGGCTGGCGCCGGCTCGGTTTCGATGCCGACGCGCGCGAGGAGGGCCCGCTGCTCCGCCGTGGAGATCGGTTCTCCCAACAACCTGCCGACTCGCGCCGGTCGGAACGCAAGCCGGGACGGCTGGGGCTCGAGTGGGGCGGTGTCGATCCTGCCCTCAGCGCAAGACCCACCGGCCCAGGCTGTGGTCAGTTGCGCTACCCGGTCGGCCCCGATGCGGGCCAGCCGGAACTCCTGGCCCTTCTCGAATCTAAGGCTGGCCTCGGATCTGAGCGCATACCGGTGCCCGGTGCGGCGAATGCTGACCGGATCGAAGATGGCCGACTCCACGGCAATCTCCGTCGTGGAGTTGGTGATCTCGCTCTCGGCCCCGCCCATGACTCCTGCGATGCCCATGGGACCATGCGGGTCGGCGATGATCAGCGTGTCGGGAGTCAGCTCGCGATCGACATGATCCAGGGTCTCGAGCCGCTCGCCGGGTTTCGCGCGCCGGACGATGATCGTGCCGTCGTGAACGGCAGCACCGTCGAACGTGTGCGTGGGCTTGCCGAGCTCGAGCATCACGTAGTTGGACGCGTCTACGACGTTGCTGACGGGACGCATTCCCGCTGCTTGGAGCCGCATCTGGACCCAGTCCGGCGACGGGCCGATCTCCACACCGCTTATCCAGCGGCCCACGAAGCGGCTGCACAGGTCCGGGGCCTGGACGTCTACTTGAAGGCGGTCGGTGACGGGCCCGCCGGTCTCCCGGACGGAAACCTCCGGCCAGCGAACGGGGCCGCCGGTCGCGGCCGCAACCTCGCGCGCGAGACCGATCAGGCAGAGGGCGTCGCCGCGGTTCGGCTTCACGTCTACGTCGAGGACGACGTCGCCGTACAGGTCGGAGAGCTGCTCGCCGAGCCTGGTGCCCGGCGGCAGGATCAGGATCCCTTCGGCGTCGGTGGTGATGTGGAGCTCGTCACCGGAGCAGAGCATCCCCTCCGAGGCGATGCCCATCTTCTCGGTTCTCTCGATGCGCCGATCGCCCGGCAGGACCGCGCCCGGCAGGGCGACCGGAACGCGCTGCCCGGGAGCGATGTTGTTGGCGCCGCAAACGATGTGGAGAGGTTCCCCGGATCCGATGGTGACCGTCGTTAGGTGCAGCCGGTCCGCATATGGGTGCTTCTCGACCGTGAGCAGCTCCCCGACGACCACCTTCCGCCAGTCGGCGCCCCAGGCCTCGATGCCCTTGACCTCCATGCCGAGCAGCGTCAATCGCTCGGCCAGTTGCTCCGGCGTCTCCTGGACGTCGATGTACTCGCGTAGCCAGCCGAGCGGCACTCTCATCGGAACTGCTCCAGGAAGCGCAGGTCGTTTTCCAGGTAGTAGCGAAGGTCCGGCACGGCGTGGCGCAGGTTTGAGATCCGCTCGACGCCCATTCCGAAGGCGAAACCCTGGTATCGCTCGGGGTCGATGCCCCCGTACTGCAGGACCACGGGATGGACCATGCCGGCGCCGAGGATCGTCATCCAACCCGTTTTCGAGCACGCGGGGCAGCCGACGCCGCCGCAGACGACGCATTCGACGTCGAACGCCACCGACGGCTCCGTGAACGGGTAGTAGCCGGGCCGGAAGCGTGTCTTGCGCGGGCCGAACAGGGCATGTGCGAACTCGTCGAGCAGCCCCTTGAGGTCCGCCATCGACGTTCCCTCGTCCACCATGAGGCCTTCCACCTGGAAGAACTCGAAGCCGTGGCTGGCGTCGACGGCTTCATAACGGAAGCACCGGCCCGGCAGCAGGGCGCGGATCGGCGGCGTCGTCGACTGCATCACCCGGATCTGGCCGGGGCTGGTGTGGGTGCGCAGCAGGTAACCGGGGATATCCACGTAGAGCGTGTCCCACAGGTCGCGTGCCGGATGGTCAGGCGCGATATTGAGCATCTGGAAGTTCGTGAGATCGTCCTCGACCTCGGGCCCTTCGTAAACGACGAAGCCGAACTGGCCGAACACCTCGGCGATGGCCGAGATCGACTCGGGGATGGGATGAAGCGTGCCGCGCCCAACCGGACGGCCGGGCAGCGTGACGTCGACCGCCTCGGCAGCCAGACGGATAGCCTGGACCCCGGCCCGGAGCTCGACGCCCCGCTCGGCGAGCGCGCGTTTGACGGCCTCGCCGACCTCATTGGCGACGGCCCCGACGCGCGGCCTGTCATCGGCGGGCAGCGCCCCGATCCCGCGCAGAACGGCCGTCAGATCGCCTTTCTTGCCGAGATACTGGATCTGAAGCGCATCGAGGGACGCCGGATCCGCCGCCGCCGCGATCTCAGCGAGCGCCCGCGCCTGCAGGCTTCGCAGATCTGCGCTCAGGCTTTCGAAGTCCACGCTGCCGTTCCTCACTCAAATGCGGGCCCGGCCCGCCCCGACTCCACTACGGTGAATCTAGAACCCTCGACTCCGATCGTCCTTACGGACGCCACATCCTTCCGGACGGGGACGAGTCGAGGGCTCGCGGTACCACCCCGCTTCCCGGCCTCACCCGAGTCTATGGCTCGGATCGGGCAGGGCGCTCAGGCCGCCGCAGCACGACGGCCCCGGGCTCCGTATCGGGAGCCAACCGGCCTGCCTACGCACCCGCGACGCTCCGTCGTGGCTTCAGCACGCGGCTCGGGAGCGAACCGCCGAGATCGATCCCAGGCGGGCTTTCAGTCTGCGCCCGACCCTCCCTGAGGGATCTGCCTTCGTCTCCTCTCCGTCACAGCCCGGTATTCGAAGGACCCGGCCGTCTCCAGCCGCTTCGGTGACTACGCCTTGCCGGCCAGCGCGACTATCTGGGCAAAAGCGGCCTGATCGCGCACGGCGATGTCGGCCAGGATCTTGCGATCCAGCTCGATCCGGGCGGCCTTCAGGTTTGCGACCAGCTTGCCGTAGCTAACGCCATTGAGCCGGGCCGCGGCGTTGATCCGGATGATCCAGAGCTGCCGCATCTGGCGCTTGCGCTGCTTGCGGTCGCGAGTCGCATAGGCCAGGGCGTGGAGTGCGGACTCGTGGGCGCGGCGGATCAGCCTCGAGTTGGTACCCGAGCGACCCTCGGCGTCATCGAGCAGACGCTTGTGGCGGTGATGGGCGGTTACGCCCCGCTTGACGCGTGCCATCGAAAGTCAGACTCCCAGGTACGGCAGCAGCCGGCGGATCTGAGCCAGCGACTCGCCGGTCACGATCGTCTTGCCCTCGTAGCGGCGGGTTCGCCGCGACGACTTGAGCTCGAGGTGGTGTCCGCGCCACGACTTGACGCGCACGGCCTTGCCACTGCCGGTGACCCCGATCCGCTTCTGGGTCCCTTTATGGCTCTTCATCTTCGGCACTGTCTCACACTCCAGTCGACGCCGAGCCGGTGTCCGGCTCGAGTCTCGGCGGCGCCGGTGGAGCCGGCGGGGCCTGGTTCATTACGTCCCGCGTGGCATCGACTGCGTCGATCGCCTCGCCGGCGGGTCTGGCATGAGCCTTGGCCGTGGCCGACGGCGTCGGCTCGTGGACCTTGGGCTTGTGGGTGGAGGCAACGCTGATGTGCATCGACTTGCCCTCGAGCAGCGGCGGCCGCTCGACCACGCCATGTTCCTTGATCTGTTCGGCAAACTTGTCAAGCAAGTCGCGCCCTATCTGCGGGTGGGTCAACTCGCGGCCCCGGAACTGGACGGAGATCTTGACGCGATCGCCGTCTTCCAGGAACTCGATGGCCCGCCTTACCTTCGTGTCGAAGTCGCCGACGCCGATCTTCGGCTTGAGGCGGACTTCCTTGAAGGTGATGGAGCGCTGTTTTCGCTTGGCTTCCTTCTCACGCTTGGTCAGCTCGTACTTGTACTGACCGAAGTCGAGGAGCCGCGCCACAGGTGGACTTGCCAGTGGTGCGACCTCCACCAGATCGAGCCCCCGCTCCTGCGCAAGCCGCATGGCATCTGCCGTTCGCATGACACCAAGCTGGCTACCGTCTTCGTCGACGACCCGAACTTCGTAGACACGGATCATCTGATTGATGCGCAGGTCTCGGCTAATGGCGGACCCCTTCTAAGCGTGTTCCAATTGCCGGCTATCGGGATACGCGCCCCGAAAGCAGACGAGCGGCCCAAACCCGACGCACGACTGCACCGGGCGGTCGCCCGCGGGACTATAGCACAGGGGTTTCGCGACCGGCAAACGACCTGTGGAACGGTACGGGAGAGGCTCGACGAGCGTGTGAAGATGGAACAACGTTCTGTAGCAAACGGGGTATCGGCAACCATGAAACGTATGTTTCTGACGGCTCTGGCGACCGCTCTTCTCGTGGCGGCGTGCCAATCCGGAACGGCTTCGCCCACGCCATCGGTGACGCCGGCTCCGGTACCAACGGTGACGGCAACCGCACCGACGACGGCCACACCGACGCCGGCCCCGACTGCGAGTCCGACAGTAACACCCAGTCCGACGCCCTCCTCCACCGTGGCGGCAACCCCGACCCCGGCCCCGAGCCCGACGGGCGTGGCGGGCGCGCTGGCATTCGTCCACTCATATGAGGACGCTTTGATTGCCGGCAACTACCCGACTGCCTGGGCCATGCTCGGGTCGGGATCACAGGAAGCCGGCTGGGGCACCCTTACCCAGTACACGTCCGAGCGCAAGGCCTTCATGACATCCGCGGGCAAGACCTACAGCGCCGTCGCGAATCCATCCGGCGTCGCTTCCATCTCGGATTGGCTTTCCGGCACCGGATTCGCGCCGTCGATCGACGTTGCTCACGCCGTCCTCGTCCAGGTGACGTGGACGGCACTCGCGAACAACAACGCCGGCATGGAGATGTGGGTCGTCAACCCGATCGCGGGCGGTTGGGCGCTCTATGAGGTTCGCTGATCTGGCCTTCGCCTAGGGGCGCCGCGCGGCCGTCTCCTCCGCCAGCCGATCGACAAAGGCCGTCCAGGGCACCCCGTTCTCCTGCTCCCCTGCCCGATTCCGGATGGCCACCGTTCGTGCTTCGACCTCGCGGTCGCCGAGCACGAGCATGTAGGGGACCTTTTGCTCCTGCGCCAGGCGGATCTTGTTCTGCATCCTGTTGTCCGACCGATCCACTTCCACGTGAAGCCCCCGCGCCGCGAGGAGCCCAGCCAGTTCGTCCGCGGCCTCAACGTGACGATCCGCGATCGGTATGACCACCGCCTGAACAGGAGCGCACCAGACGGGAAAGGCGCCGGCGAAATGCTCGACGAGGACACCGATGAAGCGCTCGAGCGAACCGTATATGGCACGGTGGATCGTCATCGGCCGGACGGCCTGGCCGTTCTCGTCGATGTAAGTGCAGTCGAACCGTTCGGGCAGCATCACGAGATCGACCTGGATGGTCGCCGTCTGCCACTCGCGGCCCAGCGCGTCCTCGATCTGGATGTCGATCTTGGGCGCGTAGAAGGCGCCGTCCTTGGGCTTTAGGCGGTACGGCTTACCGAGCGAGTCGAGGGCGGCCTTGATCTCGGCCTCTGCCTTCTCCCAGAGGGCCGGATCGCCCAGCGCCTTGTCAGGCTTGGTCCCGAAGGTGAACCGCGGCTCGAGACCGAACCAGCCGTAAACCTCGTAAACCTCGCCGAGAAGCGCCTTGATCTCGTCCTGCAGCTGATCCGGTCGAACGTAGATGTGGGCGTCGTCCTGGATGAAGTGCCGGACGCGGGTCAGCCCGGAGAGTGTGCCGGATCGTTCATTTCGGTGCAGCCGGCCGAAGTCCGAATAGCGCAGCGGCAGATCGCGGTACGAGCGGAGCCGGCTCTTGTAGATGAACGTGCTCTCGGGGCAGTTCATCGGCTTGAGGCTGAAGGTCTGACCCTCCGACTCGAGCACGAACATGCTGTCCTGGTAGTTGGCCCAATGGCCCGACTGCTCCCACAACTTCTTGTGTACGAGCATCGGCGTGGACACTTCCTGGTAGCCGCGCCGGTCCTGGACCTCGCGGATCGCGGTCTCGAGGGTTCGCCACAACCGCTGGCCCTTGGGATGCCAGAACGCGGAGCCCGGGCTGACGTCGTGGAAGCTGAAGAGATCCAGCTGCACCCCGAGCCGGCGGTGGTCGCGGCGCTTCGCCTCCTCGCGCCGGTGCAGGTACGCGTCCAGCTCCTCCTGCGTCGACCAGACGGTGCCGTAGATGCGCTGCAGCATCGGCCGCTTCTCGGAGCCGCGCCAGTACGCGCCGGCCACGGTCATCAGCTTGAACGGGCCGATCTTGCCGGTGCTGGCGACATGCGGGCCCTTGCACAGGTCAATGAAGGCTCCGTGCTGGTACCTTGAGATCGGAGGCAGGGGTGCGCCGCTCTCCTTCGAGCGCGTGGCGAGGTCGTCGAGCATCTCCACCTTGAACGGCTGGTGAAGCGCCTCGAAGAAAGCCCGGCCTTCTTCGAATAGGACTTCCTGTCGGACGAATACCCGGTCCGCGGCGATCGACTTGCGCATGCCGGCCTCGATCGCGGCAAGGTCGTCGGGAGTGAGCGGCCGTGGCAGCAGAAAGTCGTAGTAGAACCCGTCCTCGATCGAGGGACCGATACCGAGCTGGGCGTCGGGGAAAATCTCGGTTACGGCCTCGGCCATGACGTGCGCGGCCGAGTGCCGCATCGCGTCCAGCTCCGTGTGCGCCCCGGCATCGAGCAGCTCCTCCACCGACCCGCGAACGGCCGCCTCGAAGTACTCATCGCCGTCACCGGCTGCTCCCGTAGCGGGTGCCGTCGCAGCTACGTGGCTCTGGTCGTCGTCGCCCATGTCATCTCCGTTTCGGCATCCTGCCGCTTCGTTCCTGGCATCAAAGCCTTTGATACAAACCCAAAGCCTCCCGTCCGACAGGACGAGAGGCTTCTCTCGCGGTTCCACCCGCCTTCGCTGAGCCGGGATCGCTCCGGGCCTTCGCGCGCTCTAGGCCGCGCTAACGGGCGGATCCCGGACCGGTTGACCGGTCGCTCACGGGTGGTGCCTTCGCCGGATGGGATCGCCGTCGCTCTCAGCCACGTATTGCGTTGCGGCGGCTCTCTGAGATCCTCTCGACGCGGCGTGTCCCGATCGTCGCTTTGGTTCTGAAGTTGGCCGGCGCCGCCATGCGGCGGCCCCAATGGTGGGCGGTAGAGGACTTGAACCTCTGACCTCATGCATGTCAAGCATGCGCTCTAACCAACTGAGCTAACCGCCCGAGGTGCGGGGCGCATCATATCGCATCGGTCCGGCACGCCGCGGCTGGGGCGGTCTCGCGGCCGCCGATCGACGGTAGCACCCGAGCGCTCCAACCGTGGAGCGCGGCGTCGAGTGGCGCCTCCCTAGTGCGCGGGCGGGCCGGTGTACGTGAACAAGAACCCACCGGAGGTGGCATCGACGAATGCGACTTCATCACAGATGGTGGGCACCGCGGTATCAGAAGGCCGACTATTGCCGGGCACAAACGCGCCACCCGAACTCGGAGGGCAGGTGATGTTCCTCCAGCTGAACGCCCAAACCAAAGTGCCGTTCAGGGGTTGGCTGAAGGTTCCATCTGACTGGGCTGTGCCGTATGACACATCGGTCATCGAAGCGAGCTCGGCGCTAGTAGGCTGACCGTCAGGGCAGGCGGCGACGCCGGTACGGCATAGGTCATATGCAACCGCGGCGGGGACCGAAGCGACCTGGACTTTTGGTGGCGCAAGCGTGATGCCCGCTCCCGGGTAGGTGCGTGCCTTCGCGAGCGGCTGGTCTGGGACTGACAAGGCCGCCCGACCAGCACTCGCTCCTGGGGCGAGAGTCGCACCCGGGGCGACGCAACCCGCGAGTCCGACGAGCAGGCAGAGCGCGGCCGCCACCAGGGAACTATTGCGCCGAATCAGGGCGTCACCTCGTCCAAGACGGTACGTGGTTGCAGCTGGGTGCGTCCGAGTCCCAGCTGGAGCTGTCGACCCTCCGGCAGAGCGTGATCGAGCCGCACGTATTGTGGTGGCCGTAGGCAGCACCGTCCGCCCTGGCACATATCCGGCAACGATTGCCCCGATCGCCGCCAATGCCAGCAGTAGCCGCATGGCTGACCTCCCTCTTGTTCACAATCTACACCGGTCGAACAGAGGCCCGGGGACCGTGGCCTGGCTTACCCTGCGTACCGCCAGACTTCCCCCGTTTGGAGTGTTGCGGCAAGCGTGTAGTGCGCCTTGATGAACGACCTCAGTGGATCCAGGGCGGGATAGTCGGCCGGCTCGCCGCGGTTGGTCAGGTCTGCCGGGACAACCAGTGGGTCCAGCCGAATCAGGTCGGCGGCCGGCGAGTTGGCGGTCACGACCAGGCGGGGCGGGTGGGCCTGCCACACGTCGAGCATCGTGGCGACGGCCTGGCGGTCGTAGCCGGGCATGATGAGCGGAACCACCACGAAGTACGGGCCGCTGGGGTCTCGATCCGCCATCAGGTAGAGCTCCGGGTCGAAGCCCCACACGTAGATCGTGTCGCTCGCCGCGGAGTTGGCACGGATGTACGAGGCGAGAGCGGCGTTGGCAGCGATCTGCGTATCGGTCGGTGCTGCGGGTAGCGATTCCGAAATGAGGCCGGCCCCGATCACCAGGCAAAGGCCCAGACCGACGGCGCGCGAGCTCAACCGCGGGCGCCAGAATGGCAAGCCTTCGACGGCGGTGGTCAGCGCCATCCCGAGGAGCACTGCCAGCGGCGGAACCAGAAGCAGCAGGTAATGCGGGTAGAACCGCCGCCCAAGAACCAGCAGGGCCAGTACGGCAAAGACCCATAGGGCCATCGCTCGAGCCAGATTGGAGCGTACGAGCGCCAGGCCGAGCAGCCGCCTCCCGGCAGTCGGCACGCAGAACAATACGAGCGTCGGCAGCCACAGCGGCCAGAAGAGCCCGAAGCCGTTGACCCAGGCGCGCGGCCGGAGGATGCCTGTGTCGCGGTAGAGGCCGTTGTAGCGAACGAAAGCGTCAGCGGCGGCCGCGGCGACCCCGGTCGAGAGCACCGGCCACCAGACGACCAACGACACAACGCCGGCCCCTGCAACCGCGGCGGCCAGCCGCTTGTCGAACGCTCGTCGCCGACTCCACGACGTCCAGCTCGACCTGGCCAGCGGAGCGGGCGTGTCGTCGATCGGCAAGGTCAGCCACAGAGCGGCCAGGGCCGGGAGGGCGCCCAGGGTTAGCAGCGACGACCCGACGGCCCACGCCAGCGCGGCGCCTGCGCCGATCGGCCAGCCGATGCCCTTCCGGCCGGCCAGCATCCCGACGACTGCCGCGACGGAGACGGCCATGCCGGCGACGCCGAACAGTTCCGACAATCCTCCGCCGGCGCTGAGAGCGGGCAATGACAGCCCCGCGGCGGTGACGACTGCCGCGGCAACACCGACCCAGAACCGCGAGCCGGCAACGGACACTAGCCAGCCGCACGCAGTGGCCGCCGCGGCGATTGCCACCACCGACAGCGACTGCATCGAAACCGTCACGTCGCCCGGATCCAGGACCCAGGCGAGGGCGCCGATCAAGTAGATCCCGGGCGGCTTGTCATCGAACAGGCCCGAGAATGGAGCCTGCCCGGAGAGGAGCCCCCGCCCCATCACCGTGAAGCCGGCCGCGTCCTCGTACTGGGGTCTGGGCTGCGTAGCGAAGACCAGGCCGGCCACCGCGGCCGCGAGCAGGGCCACGAAACCCCAGCGCAGCCGCGGACTCGAGACGGGCAACGCTCTCCTCCAGCGCAATAGACCGCGGAGTCTAGCATCCGGATGGGGCGCTGATCGCCCGGGTCAGTCGGCCCTCTCCGGGGCAGCCGTCCTCGCGGTCTCCTGCCTCCACGCCTGTCAGCTGGATGCCGGCAGGCGGGCCCAGCACAGCTGCAGGTCCGCGCCCGCATTGATGTCCACCCGTATGAAGACGAGGAGGTCCCCGGCCACAACCGGGCGCACGACACCTCGGTGAGAAGCCGGCTCATGCCTTTCAACGAGAAGCGGCGCATTTGCATCGAGGTCGAACAGCTCGAAGTCCGTCTCGTCCGGTAGCCATGCCGCGACGAATCGGCTTCCTGCGGTCGGGTCGTTCTCATACGCCTGGTCGCCGAATGAGAGCGGAGATGACATCCCACTCGACAGCGAGTAGCGGCTCAACTGGCCACCGCTCACCACGTTGTTCCGCGTGACGCTTTTCCATATCACGGTATCGCCGCTCAGCACAGGCTCGGTCGAGTTGCCGTCCGGGTCGAGCCGAGTCGCCACCAGCGCTCCCGCGCCTACCTGGGCAAGGTACACATGGAAAGCCGGCTGGTCGGGGGAGGCCCCGGCGCCGTACTCGACCGTCCCGAATACGAGCCGGCCGGTGTCGTCCGCGTTTGGGAGCCAGTACTCGGTATGGGCAGCGTCGGCGTCCGCAAGGTTGCGAGTCTCTCCCGTCTTCAGGTCGTAGCTGCGCAGGTATGAGTGGGGACCGGCCGGAGTCTGATGTACGACGCTCCAGATCAGCCGGGCGTCGGTGAGGGTCATCCACACGAGCGGGGCCGCAGAAAACGGGTGCGGGTCCGCCACGTTGGAGTCGATGAGGGTCGGCCCGGCGCCCGCAGCCGCCACGTACAGAAGCCTCCAGCCGCCGGAGCCGTCCGCGAGCGGGTAGGACTCCAGGAACGCGTACTTGCCGTGATGGACGGCGATAGGTATCAGCTGCGCGGTGCGGTCAGGGCCCTTGTAGATCAGAGTGGGGGCCGTGGCGCCCGGAACGAAGCCGTAGAGGTCCGGTGCCCCGTTCTCCGAGTCGCCTCCCCTGGACCAGATGACCTCGGTCCCATCCGTCGAGGCTCCGAGCATCGGCGTGGTCCAATCCTGGGGGATGAGTTGAACGTCGAGCGCCGCTCCAGCGCCCTGGTTCGAGGCCGCAGGCAGGGCAGTCGCCGGGCGCGAGGGCGATGGAGTCGACCTCGCGCCCGAAGCGCCCGGAGTGGGACCTGGGTTCGGCGAGCAGGCCGAAACCAGCAGTGCTGCCAGAAGAGCGACAAGTCCCACTCTCACGTTTCTCACCAGCCTACGTAGACCCCACTCTTGTTCACGTTGGTCTTGAGGATCAGCTGCCACATGTCGAACGCCGGATCCTGGCTTGCCGTCCCGTAAGTACCGACCGCGCTGTCCGCGTAGTTGACGATCGGCGTTGAAGTGTTGTCCCAGATCCCAGTCCAGCCATTCAGCACGATGTAGTGACCGGCGAATTGCGCGGCGGCGTTCCGCCACGACTCCAGGAAGTAGCCGAAGCCCGGATCCTTAGGGGCAACGCTCACGACCTGGGGCATGCCGTACTGATTGATGTCCGTGCGGAGCAATGAGTGCCACATCGACCCGCCCTGGGCGATCTGGCTCGATGTCATGGCCGCATATGTCCAATTCGCCGGCAGATACGGGCTGCCGGCGTTGGCCTGGTTGAGGCCGTAGCTTTCTCTGTAGCCGCTGGTCCCGGCCGTCGTCGTTTGCGTCCACCCCGTGATCTGCTTCTGGGTCCATTTGTTGGATGTCGACGCTATTCGCCAGACGTAGTTGGACACGACCTGAACGGTCGCGACGCCACACCAGTAAGCCTGCTCCTGCCTTCTCGGCGTTATCGATACCCAGCCCCAATAGCCGTTGCATCCGGAGGCCGGGCTCACGACCAAGGCCCTCAGTGCCGGATCCGCCAGCGTCTGAGCGGCGGCCGGGCAGGCGGCGGACATCGAAACCCTACCGCCCACCGACCCGGGGCGCCGCTGCTCCTTTTGCGCCATGGCCAGCTTGTCCGCCCGCGCCTGCTGTTGAGCCGGCGTAAGCGCGATTTCGCTGGGATCTGCGCCCGGAGCCATCGGCGGTTGGGCCGCGACCGGATCGGCCATGACGCCGGCCAGCGTGGCGATGCACGCCAGCGCGAGAATTGCACTTCGAACCAACCTGAACATGAGGTCCTCCTCCGAAATCCCATTAGAGGCGGCGGTGTTCATCTCGGCGGTTCGTGTTTGAAGCGAACGGGACCTGGCGGTCGCCCCATGCACTCCAAGCGAGTTGTGGATGCCCGGCGATGGCCTCCTTCCGATTTGGGCAGCTGACTCCGGCGTTTCGGCCTCCCCCTCGGTTCTTCTCTTGCCAAGGCGGTCGAAACGCGACGGCCCGACTCTACGGACGGCCGCTCATCTCCGACTTATCCGGGAATCGAGCCGGTCGAGTCGCTGTCCTCGGGGCTCCGGAACGTCCCCATCCGACGTTGGACGCCCCGGCTGAGCGCGGCGTCGGGTCCCCTACCCCGTCGTGCTCCATCTTGACGTAGCGGATCGGACCTCGGCGCAGCGCCAGATCCAGAAGAGCTCTCGGAACGACCGCCAGCCACAGGCCGCTGAACAGCGCGACCCTCAGCCCGCGTCGGGCCCTTTCCGGACCGCCGAGCTTGCTTTCATTCGGCGCTTGATCCCACCGCAGGGCGTCCCAACCGAGAGCGGCGCTGATGCCGAGGTACCCCGCCACGAGCGAGATGAGGCTGCGTCCGCGCCCCGTTAAGACCGCGCCGGCAGCGGCTCCCAGGACGACCGGCGGTACCGCGAGCTGCCCGACGTACGTGAGGAAGTCCAGGCGCGCGCCAACAGACAGCTTCGAGGTTCGGACCACCGCCGGTCCGTGCTCGAAGGCACGGCGCAAGGCCCCTTCGGCCCAGCGCAACCTCTGCCGCCAGAGCCGATCGGCCGTGCGGACCGGCTCTTCCCAGACTTCTGCGTCGATCGCCCAGCAGACCCGCTCACCCGAGCTTGCCGCGACCCGGCTCGAAAGGTCGAGATCCTCGGTCAGCGCAGCCGCGCTCCAACCGCCGACCGTGGCAAGGAGATCGCGCCGGACCATGATCCCGTTGCCGCGAAACTCCGAGCAGCCGCCGAGGGCCCAGCGTCCGCGGTTCAGCTCTCCGTCCAGGGTCTGCTCATCCGCCTGGGCCCCCGCGAGCCAGCTGCTCTCGGCGTCGAGAATCCGCCGCCGGCCCGTGACCGCCTTCGCGCCGGCGGCAAAGTAGCCCGCCGCGCGCCGCAAGAACCACGGCTCGAGCCGGGCGTCGGCGTCGAGGACGACGACGACATCGCCGGCGCAGGCGTCGGGCTGGGCAGCCGACAGCGCGGCGCCCTTGCCGTCCGGGAGGTCAGTACCGCGCCGTCGGATCACGCGGGTCACCGCGGCGATTCCGGCTTCGGTGGACGCCTCCACAACTGCGCCGGCCGTTCCGTCGGTCGACCGATCGTCCACGACGACCAGCTCGAACAGCGGCGCGCCGTCGGACGAGCGATAGTCCTGCCGGCCTACATCGGAGACGAGACGGCGCAAGACCGCGGCTTCGTCGCGAGCGGCAACGAGCACGGTGAACGTGGGCGGCCGGTCGGCCTCGGCGAGAGCCTCCGCCGCGTCGGAGACGCTGATCGGCGGCCGGCGTGAGGCCAGTGCCACGGGGATCGCACAACCGAGCGCCACGCCGGCGGTGATCAACGGCACCGCGGCTCCGACGCGCCTGTTGGCAGATAGCGCCCCGAGCGCGAAACCCCCTGCCAGAATGCCGAGCGCAGCAGCGCGCCATGCGTCCGGAGTCGCCGCCTCCTCCGACCCGGCGGGCGGCGCGGCGAGCGGCATCAGGAAGCCTCGCCGTCCTCGACAGCCCGCCGCCTCGAACGGCGAGATGGCTTGGCCGGCGCGGCGCCACCCTCAGACGGCTCCGGAGCGACGGTCCCGCCGCTCAGGTCGCTCGGTTGCGTGGCCGCGGTCATTGGATCCACTGGAGCGCCGCTGGGCGTGGAAGGCGCTCGGGCGTCGTCCCCGACCTGCCGCGACCGGCGACTGACGATGCTGGCGGTTCCCCACAGGCACACGAATGCGCCGACGACCAGGATCACCGGCTCTCGGCCGACGAGATCCGCCACCGGGCCCACGACGAGTATCGGGGAGAGGCTGGCCACCGAAACTAGCATGTTGAGCACGCCGAATACGCGGCCGCGCACGTCCTCGGGCAGATCCTCCTGGAGCTGCGTCTGAGCCGAGATCGCGACCACGACATATGCGGCTCCGACGAGGAATGCGATGCCCATGACGAGTGACAGCAGCGAGACGACGCGGCTGGCCTCGGCCAGGCCCGACGAGAGCGCCCGATCCTCGAGGAAATTGGAGATGGGCACCACGCAGGCAAGAAGGGCCAGCAGTATGCCGGTCCCGATCATCCCGAATTCGATCGTGCGCCGGCGCGGCAAGTACCGGCCGTACGAATTCAGGACGAGGATGCCCATCACGATCCCAAGCCCCAAAGGGAGGACGATCAGGGCGAAGTCCTTGGAACCGAGCCCGAGGGTCTTGCTGGCGAAGCCCGGACCCAGTGTTCCGAGGATCCCAACCAGTGCACCCGTGATCCCCAGATACGAGAGGGACCACCCTACGTTGTGGTGGTCCCGGATGTATCTGATGCCCTCGGCGAACTGGCCAGACATGGTCTGGACGGCGCGCTCGGCGTCGGCGACCGTCTGACCGGGGCTCACCGCGCCCGACCCCACGGTAGGAGAAGGCGGCAGGGTCCAGCAGAAGACCGCCGCGACGAAGTACAGGGCGGCGACGATGACGATGAGAATCTCGGCGCTGGCCAGCGCGACCAGGAATGGGCCGACGAGCGCGAAGCCCATCGCGAAGGCCACGTTGCTGGTCAGAGTGAACAGGCCGTTGGCCGCGAGCAACTGGTTCCTCGGCACCAGGAACGGGATCATCGAGGCCTCTGCCGGGCCGAAGAAGGTGGTCACGGTCGAGACGAGCGCCATCAGCAGGTACAGCATCAGCAGGTTGTTGCCTACCAGGACGATTGCGAGGAAGGCGAACCCTCGCAAAACGTTGGTCACCAGGAGCATGTGCCGCTTGTCGACCCGGTCTACGAACACTCCGGCCATAGCCGAGAAGAGGATGGCCGGCAGGAGAAAACTCAGCAGCAGCACGCTGACGGCACTATTTGAACCCGACGCGGCGTAGATGATCAGTGTCAGACCGTAGATGACCATGTTGCCGCCGACCTGGGTCGAAAGCTGCGCCAGCCACAGCAGCAGGAACGGGCGGTTCTGGAGAACGGCAGCGCCGCCGGAGTCGCCGGGCGGCTTCGTGGCACGCTTGCGGCCGGAGCTTCCAGGCGGCCGTGTCCGGCGCTTGGGGGAGATCGTGACGTTCATCGGCCGCCGTCCCGCGCGGCACGGGAGTCACGCGGCTGCGGCGCGACGGCGCGACTCATGGCCAGATCTCCGCGTGAGACGAAGTCGGTCAGGCGTCGCTCCAGCGTTCGGCGTTCGATCAGGACATGGCGATCGCAGCCGCGACACCGGAGCCCGATGTCGGCCCCCAACCGGTCCACCAGCCACAGCTGGCTGCCACACGGGTGAGCCCGCCTCAGACGGACCACGTCGCCGAGTCGAAACTCGACGACTTCTGGCTGGCCGGCGGCCATTACCCGAGCCTGGGCTTGAGGGATGCGATGGATTCACCCATAACGGCCGCTCAATCTATCAGAGCGGAGTGCCGGCGTCGCGGCATTCCCAGCGCCCAAAACCCGGCCGAGGTCGAGGCGTGAACGCGGGATCGTGGACGGAGTCTCGGATGCGGGGTCAAAACGGAGGCGGGGACCGATCGGGCCGCCTGTATAGGACGATGGCAACGCCGATCAGAACCACGCCGGCCGCGGCGATGACGCCCGCCAGCAGCAGCTCGACTGAGCTCCCGGACGAGGCCGTCGATCCGGCGGTCCTGGCCGTCGTCTCGGTCGGCGCAGCCGTGCCCGCGGCAGCGGGTGGCGCGGTGACCGTGACACCCCCGGCGTTCGTCCACCCGGGCGGAACGGGGCCGGCCGGTGCCGTCTCGGGGCCGAACGTGGGAGAAGACGTTATGCCGTTCTGGGCGAGCCAGGCCTTGTCGACAGCCTCGGCAGTGACGCCGAACGCGGCGGTGAAGGCTTCGTCGTCGGAGGCGCCGGTGCCGTAGGCCTTGACCATCTTCGCGATCGCGGGCTGCCCGTAGGTTCGGATCATGTAGTCGACCGAAGAAACCGACTCGGCGTAGGCGAGGTAGAAGCGGTCGGTATCAGTGGGGAACTCTCCCGTCAGGGCGCTCAGCGGCATGAGGGTCTTCGATGCAGCGGCGGACGAGACGAGCCCTTTGTCGCTGCTGTCGTAACCCTGCGAGAGGTAGACGGCCAGGCCTTCGTTGAGCCACCGCGGCGGCGAATGGTAGGGATTGCTGGTTCCGTCGGCGAAAACGACGTGCGTGAGCTCGTGCGGGACGACGGTGCTCGCGTACGAAAGCTGGTCGGGCGGGATCAGCGCGAACAGGGTCCGGGTGGTGGTGTTCGCCTCGCCGCCGACGTTATCTCTCGTACCCGGCCCCAGAGCGTCGTAGAACGACTGCTGGTCGGCGTACACGAAGAAGTCCACCGGCTGCGTCTCGGTAACACCCATGAACTGCGCCGATTTCGCGATCCCGTTCTCGCCCATCGTCAGTGCCTGCTGGGCGAAGCTCGTCGAGCCCGAATACCAGTGAAGGGTGACGAGCTTCCCGGAGAGCGTCTGCCAGTGGAAGCGGTCGTCCTGGTAAGTGGCGTGGATGACCGGCCCGGTCTGCGTGGAACCGTCGGAGAAGACGACCTGGAAGTAAGCCGTTACCTGGGTGTTGGGCTGGATCTGGCCGTTCGAAGTGTCGAACGTGAACGTGAGCGAGGTCGACGAAACGGCGGCGCTCGTCAGCGAGACGACGCTCGGCCCCACGTCGCCCGGCAGGGACAGAACGATGTCGGCTTGTGTAAAGCCCGAGCCGCTGATCGGCTGCACGAAGACGATGCCCGTCCCGAACGTTGACGTAGAAGTGGGCGTTCCAAACGAGACCGATGCGCCGACCATCTGGCCGGCGAGAGCCATCAGGGCGAGAAGGGCGCAGGCGGCCGCCGCCGCGACTCGGGCCAGCACGGGGCGTCGCGGCCGGTTCATGCGCCCGCCGCCCAGGCCAGTCCGGCGTAGCGCACGAGTCCCTGGCCGTTCGGCTGCGCCCCAAGAAGACCCTTCGCCGCCAGCGAATAGCCGGCACCGTAGTCGACCGGAATGACCGGGGCCTGGTCGAGCACGATCGCCTGCGCCTGATCGAACGCTTGCTGCATCGAGGTCGCATCGGTAGCGGCGAGCGCCTTAGCGATTGCGGCATCGAAATCGGGCGACGTCCATCGGCCGAAGTTGTTCGTCTTACCCGAACCCAGGAGAAGTCCGAGGAAATCGTTCGCGCCTGGATAGTCGGCGACCCAGTCCATCTCCCAGAACGCCGGCGGGTCGGTCAGGAGCTGCTGGTTGTACGTCGTCCAATCCTCGATCAGGTACCCGATGTCGATGCCGAGGTTGTCGTGCAGCTGGCGGATTATCGCGCCGTCCAGGGTGGCCCCACCGGTGACCAGGGTGATCTTCGGGAAGCCGACGCCGTTTGGGAAGCCGGCCGCCGCCAGCTCCGACCTGGCCTGCGCCAGGTTGAATTCCGGCCCGTAGTTGTTCGCGCTGTGGCCGGGAACGCCGGCCGGAACCATGCCGGTCGCCGAAACCTCGAGCGGGTCCGACAGCAGCGCGACGATGCGGTTCCAGTTGATGCCCATCTCGAAGGCGCGCCGGACGTGCACGTTGTTGAACGGCGCCTTGGTCGTGTTGAAGCCATAGAACTCCGTCGATGGCGACGGCTCTATGCGGAGAGCCGGCCCGAGCGTCGAGTCGTAGGCGATCCACGAGGCGTCGTACAGCGAGATCGGCGTGTAGTCGAGATTGCCGGCCTGGAACTCGGAGACCGGGCTCTTCCCGCCGATACTACTGAGCAGATGGACCGTGGTTATCGATGGGGAACCGGCCCAGTAGTGAGGATTCGCCGTCAGAGTGGTCTCGGTAGCGGTCAGGGCGGAAACCACGTAGGCGCCGCTGCCCACGAAGGTCCCCGGGGCCAGCAGCGCCGGGTTCGAGTCCAGCTGCGGCGGCACGACCGCGAGCGTCGGGCTCGAGGCGATCGATGGGAAGTCCGCGTCCGGGCTGACGAGATCTACCTCCACGTCCGTCGAGCCGATGGCCTTTATTCCGACACCCGAGGCCTGGCCGCTCCCCTCTCGATAGGCGCTTGCCCCCACGACGCCGTCGAGCAATGAGGCGAGCTGGCTCGGCTGGCTGGGATTGAGCACCCTCATCCAGCTCGACACGACGTCCGCGGCGCCCAGGGGCGTCCCATCTGAGAAAGTCAGCCCCGTCCGCAGATGAAAGACGACGATCTTGCCGCCGTTGCTCGACGTCCAGCTGGCCGCGAGGGCGGGCTGGACGCGCCCCGAAACGTCAATTGCGGTCAGCGACTCGAAGACCTGCGAGACGACCTGGGCGCTGCCCGCATCGGACTGGACCGCCGGGTCCAGCGACGCTGCCGAGGCCCCGAGAATGGTCACGCTCGTTCGCGCCGCGTTGGTTGCCATCGGGTGCCAGGCCGCCATTGCCGCCACGACGACGGCCAGCCCCACCGCCGCGCCGACGACCAGAAGCCGGCGCGGGCGGTTCCTCCGGGAAGCGGCGTCGAACGGCGACTGGTAGGGGCCGGTCATCGGATCGGTCCGGCTGGAGCGGCGGCCGAATAGCTCGACTCTGGCATGGCGGGAGTATAGGAGCCTCCCGCCCGGGTCGCCGTCAGGCCGGAGGCGGCGTCGCGTTCACGACCGCGCGGCGCAGATCCGCTCCAGCGCGCCCGATCCAAGATTTCGCCTTAGTCTCGGCGGTCGCCTTCCACCGGGACGCCCGCCCTCTCCGGCAGCGCGGCTTCGTGGGGCTCGACGCGCTCGCCGTGGTGGCGCTCGGAGTCGTCGTGGGGATGCGAGTGAGCTACCGAACCGTGCTCGTGAAGGTGCTCGTGGATCAGGTTCACCCGTATCAGGAGCTCGCGATCGGCCAGGATCGCGGCCGGGGCGCCGTCGGCGACGATCTGCCCCTGCTCGCTCAGGACGACGACGCGGTCGGCGATAAGAGGCACGATGTCCAGCTCGTGCGTGGCCACCACCAGCGTCCTGCCCGCGTTTCCCAGCCGCTGGATCAAGTCGACCAGAACCCATTTCGTTCGCGGGTCCAGAGATGCCGTCGGTTCGTCCAGCAGCACAACTTCGGGCCTGAGCGAGAGAACCGAAGCGATGGCCGCCCTCTTCTTCTCGCCACCCGACAGCTCGAAGGGGGCGCGGTCCGCCAGGTGCGCGATCGCCATCTCGGCCATCGCCTCGTCGCATCGCGCCCGCACTTCCTCCCCGGTGAGGCCGAGCTGGAGCGGTCCGAAGGCGACGTCGTCGAGCACCGTGGCGCTGAAGAGCTGTATGTCGGGATCCTGGAATACGAGCCCGACCTCGCGGTGGAAACGGAACCCGTCTTCACCGGCCGCCACCGCCGCGACGTCACGACCGAGTGCCCGAATGCTGCCCTGCGTCGGTCCGACGACGCCGTCGAGGAGCTTGAGGAGAGTGGACTTGCCGCTGCCGTTGGCTCCGAGCAGGGCCACTCGCTCGCCCCGCCAGATCCGGAGGCTGACGCTCTCGAGCGCCACCTGGCGTCCGGCGTAGCTGTAGCCCACGTCGTGGAACTCGAACAGCGGCTCGCCCGGACCGACTGGCGCCGCCGCGACCGCTTGCTCGAGGGCCGTCTCGCTCATGGCAGGGCCCGCCCGGCGAGGACGACGGCCACTGCCAGCCCGAGAACGCCTGCCAGCGCGGCCAGGTCCGAGACGCGCAAGCGATACGTCGAGTAGCTCCGCACCTCGCCGCCGAAGCCACGGGCAAGCATGGCCGCGTACACGTCGTTGCTCATCTTGAAGGCTCGGCTCATGAGGTTGCCCATGGTGCCGGTGATCCACCGACGCTGCTCGGCGCCGGTCGTGCGACCCACCACGCGGCTCTTCCGCGCCAGCAGGATGCCGTTGGCCGTGTGAAGGAAAAGGAAGATGTATCGATAAGTCATCGACAGGACGAGCACGAAAACCTGTGGCACCTTGAGCGCACGCAGGCTCTTGAGGACGTCGGCCCACGGCGTCGTTACGACCAGCAGGACGGCCAGCGAGACGGAGACGCCGACTCGGCTGACGAACAGCGCCGCTCCCGCCAGACCGTTCCAGGAAGGCGCCAGATGCGCGGGCCCGACCGCCAGATCGAAGACCCGTGCGCCGGGAACGAAGAAGATCGCGGGCACCACGACGATCCCGGCGAAGAACGGAATGCCGAGCCAGACACGCTTTACGAAGAAACCGAACGGGACCCGGCTGGCGCGAGCCGCCGCAAGCGTGGCTCCGTACAAGAGCCCAAGGCCGACCAGCGAGCTCGTAAGGCTCGCGGCCAGGATGGCGATGAGCGTGCCGACCATCTTGGCCCGCGGATCGCGCCGCTGGAGCCAGCCGGCGGATCGCGCATGCCGCTCCGTGAAGATCGCGTGCTCGACGTTGGCGGTTATTCCGCCGACGGTCTTTTCGAGCCAGCCGATCCGGCCGTCGCGGGCGGCCCGTCCGACCGACGGGGTCGCCGTGGTCACGACCGCGCTCCCTCGGCCCGCGCCTCGGCCGAGCCGGCGCCACGCAGCGAGCGGGCGATCGCGTAGACGGCGCCGCCGACCAGCAGTATTCCGACGATGCCGGAGATCTCGTAGCCGATTGCCGCGTGCCATAGCGGAGCCTTCGCCGCGGAGAAGAACGGCAGCGGCAGGTCGTACCCGGCGAGTGGGGCGCTGAACACGCCGGACAGACTCTGCAGCCCGGCGGGCACGTAGCCGAATGCCTCCTTGACATCGGTCGCCTTCCCTTCGCCGTAGGCAAACCCGGGCGCGATAAGCCCGAGCGGCGCCACAACGGCCATCGCCACGAACCCGGCGCCAACGCGTTTGGCGGCGCGAGGAAGGAGCAAGTAGGCGGTCGGGACGAGGACGATTCCAACCACGGCCGTTACGAGCAGCATCGCCCCGACCGAGGGCCAGTCCACACGCGCCCAATCCACGTTGAAGAGGCGACCGGGGTCCCCGCCGCCGGCCACAAGCCCGACGACCGCGAGAGCGGCCGCACCGCCGGCCACCGCGACCGCGACCGGGCGCCAGATCGATCGCCGCGGGGCCGTGCCCTCGACCGGGGCGTCGGGGGCGAAGATGCGGCTGAGGCTGGTCAGGTATTCGGGATGGCGCCGCTGGAGATAGGTGACGCCGAGGCCGGTGATCAACGCCTCCACGATCGAGGCGCCGAAAGCGTGCGCGGCCACCATAGCGGGGATCGCCTCGGACAAGCCGTACGGGCTATACAGGGCGTGGCCGTTCTGCGAGAAGAGGACCGGCTCGATGCCGAGCTCGATCCCGACTGCAAGAGCCGCTACGGTGATCCCGACGTAGGCACCGACGCCCGCGGCTACGGCCCTGCGGGTCGACAGGGCCGGTGATCCGGCTGCCAGCAATCGATACGTGCCGTAACCGATGAAGGGCAGCAGGATGCCCATGTTCAGACAGTTGGCGAAGATCGCCAGTACTCCGCCGTCGCCAAAGAACAGGGCCTGCAGGATCAGCGCGGTACTGACAGCGATGGCGGCCGCCCACGGACCGAGCACGACCGCGATCAGCGTCCCCCCTACCCCGTGGGCGGTTGTGCCGCCGGGAACCGGGACGTTGAACATCATCACCGTGAAGCTGAGCGCCGAGAAGATCGCCAGGAGCGGCACGGTGCGGTTGTTCAGGACGCTCTTGACCTTCTGGGTCGCCACCGCCCAAACCGGGACGGTTGGGATCGCAAGCGCAAGCGAGACGGCGGGGGCGAGGTAGCCATCGGGGATGTGCAACCCAACTCCTCCTGTGCCGCCAGACGATACGTTGCGCTATTGCAACGCGTTGCGCTAGCCTTGAGTCTACGCCTCTGGTCCAATTCGCCCAATCGGATATAGAGAAGGACCGTCAGGTGCCACAGACAGCTTCGAGCGGTGTTCCGGGGACGCCGGAGACGAGCCCCTGGGACGGGATCGCGGGCCGGTTGCGGGCGAGCGGCCTGCGCTGGACCCCGCAGCGGCGGACGTTGGTCGAGGTCCTGCGAGAGCAAGACGGCCACGTGACCGCGAGCGAGCTCATCGCTCGCTGCAGGCAGCGCGACTCCACGACGACTCCGTCCACGGTCTATCGCACGCTGGACGTGCTCGAGGATTTCGGGCTCGTCAAGCACGGCCACGGTCCGGACGGCCGCGAGGAGTACCACGTCCTGCCGGCCCAGGTCCACGGCCACCTTTATTGCGTGGCCTGCGGCAAGGCCTGGGAGATACGTCCCGAAGTCGGGGCGGTCATCGTCGCGACGCTGTCCGAGGACCTTGGTTTCACCGTCGACCTGTCGCACGTCACGATCTCGGGCCGCTGCCAGGGCTGCCACGAGTAAGCCGCCGGCAACTCCTGGGCCACTCCCGGGCCGCCCGCCGGCCCTCGCCGACCCCGCCGCGCCTCAGCCTCAGTCGTCGACGGGAATGACGAGCAGCCACTTCCCGTCGCGATCTGGGTAGTGGCCCTCCGGACGCTTCCAGCCGATGTAGTTGTGGGCCATCGCGGCCATGTCACGGAACGTGTCCGGTGGGAGCGTCTGGCCCCAGATGTTGCTGATACGTGGATAGAACGGGTCCACGATGTAGGCGCCGGTCAGTTTGAAGCTATCCGGGAAGAGCAGCGGGTCCGAGTCGGCCTTGAACCCGGTCATGACCCAGGAATGGGCGCCCCACCACGTCAGCAGACCGACCGGGCGCTGCGTCTCGCTCAGCGCCAGAGCCGCGTCTTTCATCGCCTGGTCGAACGTGGCATCCACCACGAGCTTGTACTTCCCCGCGCCGAACCACGCCATGGTGAGGGCCCAACCGCCGGGACCGAAGCCACCGTTGTAGCTGTCCTGTCTGGTCGTCAGCGAAACGAGCGTGCTGCCTATCAGCTGCTGCCATCCGGTCGAGAGATCGATGGCGGGACCCATGATGTTGAGCATGTTCTGGATCGCGCCGGCCATGCAGTAATCACGGTTCATCTGCGAGACGAATGTGCCCGGGCGGTACAGGTCGATCTCGAAGGCGGTCCGAGTCGGGCTTGGCACCGGCGTGACGACGGGCGATGGCGTTGGCGAGGGCGACGCAGTTGGACTGGGGGTCGGGACGGCAGCGGTGGCCTGGACTGAAGGATCGGCCGCCGGTGCCGAAGGCGTCGTGGAGACCGCGTGCGCGGCCGGTGCGACGATGATGACCGAGGTCCAACCAACGGCAACCATGATTGCGCACAACGCGGCATAGACCAGGACCCTTGGGTTGGGTCGTGCCGGTAGTCGCTGCCGTCGAGTCATGTGCCGCCATTCCTGCGGGTCGCTGATACGCCATCGCGCCGCGGGCGAATGACGCTATACCGGGCGATCGGGTGACGAGCGCTCGGATTGCGTCGGGAAAGATACCGCGACCCGCCGGACGGGCGCATCGGCCCAGAGCACCTTAGGGACGGTCAGGCGAGGATCAGTCCCCCACCCTCCTGGCGCGGTCGCGTTCGCTCCCCGGAAGGGATCGGTCGCGGGCACTCCCGCCCGTGAGGGCATTTGTCGATTCCGGACCGTCAGCCGGCCTCGGACGTCTTCGCGGTGCCGGCGCCCAGCGACGCGACGGCCGCCCAACCGGCGACGGCCATACCGCCGACGAAGACCGGCCACGGGAATTCGCCCGGCATCCTGCCGGCAAGCAGAGCCGGTCCGTTCGCGGCGAAGCTGAGGACTACGAGCATGCCGCCGGCTAGCGCCGCCATCCCGCGAACCAGCCCCACCCGCGGCACGTCTCCGTCGCCGGCCCGGCGTGCGGCGGCAAGGCCGAAACCGACCAGGGCGAGGCTCACCGCGACCGGCGCCCAGACCGGTCCGGCCCACGGCACGGGCAGCAGGAACAGCACATCCCACGTGCTTGGTGAATGCGGCCAACTGATGAAGACCCACAGCCAGACGTAGTAGAAGACGTCCCACACGCCGAATGCAACGGCCGTCCAGGCCAGTCGATCCACCCACCGGCGACCGACCAGGCTGCCGATGGCGACGAGCATTACGAGTGTCGCGAACTCGCGGCCGACCTCGATCGCGGCGAGATTTCCTGCAATCTCAGTGCCCTGGAGCGGGAAGAGTGCGTCCGGGCTGATACTGAGAGCACGTTGCAGATAGACCACGACGGCCGACTCGAGGTAGGCCATCGCCACCCCGAAGATGACGACCGTGATGGCTGTATTTCGAAAGCGCACGAGCTGCCTCCGTGGGCTGGCGTTTGCGGACAGCCTACCTTCGACGGCCGGAGATCGCCCGCGTCGGTGAACCGAGGCGGGGCTTTATTCGATTGCGGAGGCGACGGATCCTTTGACCAGGGATCGCCGGGAGGTCAGAATCGTCGTGGGAGGAGCGCAGATGGGCTACTGGATCGCGAGCTTTGCGCTGATTGGGTTCGGCATCGCCGGGATCATGACGATCGGCCGGACGTTCCTCCTCATCGGCTTGACCATGCTCATACTCGGACCCTTGCGGCGCCGCGCCCTCGTGTTCTGGCCGCTGATGACGGCTTCGATCGCGTATAGCGTCGCCTCGCTGCTGATCGAGCCTTTCTACTGCTCCGCCTCTTCCTCACCGGGCGGCGATTCCGCGACTACCTGTTCGAGCCTCCTGGGAATCCCCTGGCCTGCGGTGGCAGGCGGTCTTGCGGACCCCGCGAGCGTCACCGACACAGTGAATCGCCTCGCGATCGTCCTCGCCGTCGCCGTCTTCGCCTTTGTGCTCGGCTGGCTGATGCTGCACCGGGAAGCGCAGGCGAAAGCTCAGTAGCAGGTGCTCGGCGCGGGCAACACCGGCTCGAAGCACGTACTGCGCAGGTGTGGCGCCCCCGGCCGGACTCGAACCGACGACGCCCGCCTTAGGACGGCGGCGCTCTATTCCACTGAGCTACGGGGGCCCGGCGCGATGTTACCGCGTCGGCGGCTCGGCGCGGCGCCGCTCAGACGATCGGATCGAACCTGAAGCGGTCGCGGTCGCGAACCATGCGGCCGACCGGGTGGAACGGCTCGTGGGACAGGACGACCGTCCAGCCCTCGTCCGCGGCGCGACCGAACAGCTTGACCTTGACCGAGACCGAGTCCAGCGGGAAGTCGTCGAAGGCCGTGACCCACTTTGGATTGGCGCTCCACGGCCGCATGCACAGGTCGCCGAAGAATCCGAGGCTGCGGTCCCGGCCACGGACCACGACACCCTGGTGACCGCCCGAATGCCCGCCCGTCGGTATCACCGAGACGCCCGGCAGGATCTCGACCTCACCGTCGGCGGCCGACTCCAGACCCAGGTCCCTGATGAGGCGCAGCTCCGGCTGGTCGTAGCTGGCCACGAGGCGTGGGTTCTCGCCGAGCGCGATCTCCCACTCGGCCAGCTGGGCGATGAACCGGGCCCGAGGAAAGGCTCGAGATCCGTCGGCGCGAAGCACGCCGCCGGCGTGGTCGTAATGGAGGTGGCTGACCGCGATGACGTCGACCGAGTCGGGTGCGAACCCGGCAGTCTCGAGCGCCGGCACGACCCACGGCCCCTCGTAGGCGCGCATCGCCCGGCCTTTGTCGTTGATTCGATCGCCGATTCCGGTCTCGACCAGAACGCGCCCGGAAGGTGTCTCGATCAGCAGGCAGTTCAGCGCCTGAAGCAGCCGCTGATCGGCATCGATCTCGCCTGCCACCAGGCCGTTCCACATTATTCGCGGCACCACGCCGAGCAGCGCGCCGGCATCCGAGCGGAACCGCCCCGCCTGGATCAGCGCGACGCGAGTGCCGCCGCCGAGCTCGGCCGACCAGTGGACCGCCTCGTTGAGCGTAGTCATCGGGCGGGGGTCTCGGGTTCGGCGACGCCGCGGCGGCGGTTTCGGAAGTCCTCGAAGAAGGCCGATGCGGTGGGTTCCGATTGGCCCTGGTACTTGGACCCGAGGCCGGCCGAGCCGTACGGCCGGTCGACCGGGCTCGACATGGCGAAGAAGCTGATCTGGCCGATCTTCATGCCGAAGTAAAGAGCGATCGGCAGCTTGGCGACGTTCGACAGCTCGAGCGTGAGCTTGCCCTTCCAGCCCGGGTCGACGTACCCGGCAGTCGAATGGATCAGCAGACCGAGCCTTCCGAGCGACGACTTGCCCTCCAGCCGGGCCACCAGGTCGTTCGGCAGCTCGACCCATTCGCAGGTCTGACCCAACACGAACTCGCCCGGGTGGAGAACGAACGCCTCGTCGTCGGCGACCGAGAGCAGCTCCGTCAGGTCCGGCTGCGGCGATCTGACGTCGATGTAGGCGTAGCGGTTGTTGCGGAAAACGCGGAAGCTTCGATCGAGATGGAGGTCGATCGAAGAGGGCTGCAGGTCCGCCGGGTCGTACGGATCGACCTTGACCCGTCCGTCCGCCAGCGCGGCGGCGATGTCTCGGTCGGAGAGAACGCTCATTTGACCGTGGCTCCACTCTCGCGCTGGGCATAGAGGTTATCCACTTCCCGTTTGAGCGTCTCGATATCCTCGAAGCTCTGGTAGACGCTGGCGAAGCGGATGTAGGCGATCTGGTCCAGGGCCCGAAGCTTGTCCATCGCCAGCTTGCCGATCTCGGAGGAGTCAACCTCGGTGGCCCCGGCGGATCGGAGCTGAGTCTCGATCTGGTCGGCTGCCTGTTCGGCGGCGTCGTCCGGCAGCGGGCGCCGGGTCAGCGCTTTGCGGAACCCGGAGACCAGCTTCTCGCGATCGAACTCCTGGCGGGAGCCGTCGCGCTTGACCACGATCAGGCGCGGCGCCTCGATCCGCTCGTACGTCGTGAAGCGCGCTCCGCAGGTCTCGCATTCGCGGCGGCGGCGGATGCTCGCTTCGTCGAGATCGCGCGAATCGACGACACGCGTCTCTCGTTCACCGCACCGCGGACACCGCATCGGCCGACTCCTACGCCCGGACTGGTGGCTCGGAAGCGAGGATATCACCCGCATCGGACGCGGCCCCGCTGAGCCGCCCTAGCGGATCCGATCCTTCACTCGACCACGGGCCGCCGGCCGAGCGGGCACCGTCGTCGCTATCCCTTCGCCCACCGAGCGGATCGCCTCGCGGGCGTGGAGGAGGTTGAGATAGCCACGCTTGACAGACGTCTCGCCTTCATCGATATGCTCGACGGTCGCGTCGAGCATGAGCTGCCGGCCGTGCTCGATCAAGTCGACGGCCCGCTGGGCCCGCTCTATCTCGGCGCGAAGGCCCTTCCCACCCGTTTGGGGCAGGTGTCCGTCGACGGCGGCGGCCTCGTCCGCGTAGCGCCGCAGAGCTTCGGCGGAAGCCTTGAGGCTGGCCGCACTGGCATCGGGTCCGGACTTCCGGCGGCGAAGGTCGTCCACGATCTCCGACAGCTCGCCCAGCGAGATGTCCACCCGGCGTGCCAGGTCGACGGCGGCTCGGCCGTGCTGAGCGTCGCGCCGCAACTCGCCACCGACGATAAGCACCCGCCACAGCAGGACGACGATCGGGACGCCCAGGGCGAAGAAGATGGCGAGCGGCAGCAGAACGCTTAAGGACACTGGCAAGACCTACCCACGACCGATTGGAGCCCGGGCCCATGCCTGCTGGAAAACGCTGGGTGCCGGGCCCGGAACTCGATCCTGCGTCACTCTAGCGGCTGCCGCACCGATCGGCGAGCCATGCCGACTAGGGTGTTCGTTTATGTGGGGCGGTCCGGAAGTTCTGGGCGCGGGTACTCGGAACGATGCGACCGGCCACGCGAACGCCCTTCGGGGCCCGCCCGGCCTCGATCGGATCGGTCGGCCGGCGCCACTCTCCGGACTCGCCGACCGAGCTCGAAACGAGACGAAGGGATCGCACGAAGGCCCCCGGTTCGATGTCGCGAACCATGTCGTAGACCGTCAGGGCGGCCACAGCGGCGGCGGTCAGCGCCTCCATCTCGACACCCGCCGGCCCGACGGCCGCGGTCTCGGAACGGATTCTGATGGCGCCCGCCGCGCGGTCCGGCGAAGCATTGACGATGAGCGCGGTGAGTCCTGCCGGGTGGACGAGCGGGATCAGATCGGCCGCGCGCTTGCCGGCCATGACGCCGGCCAGCTCGGCCACGCTCAACACATCGCCCTTGGCGATCGCCCCATCCACGATGGCGCTGAGAGTCTCCTGTGCCATCGCGACCTCGGCCTCGGCAACCGCGCGATGTGGCATCACGGCCCTGGCGGTGATCTCCTCCATGCGTGGCCTCCTCGTTCGCTCGAAATGAGTGGACCGGCGGCGCTCGGCGCGACTCCCCTCGTCGAAGACGCCACTCTCCCTTTTACCGTGCGGTGGCATTGCTCATTGCCTCCGGCAGCGGCTCAGCGGCCACGGAACCGCCCTCGTCTCACCAGGGCCATTGCCATGAGCTCGCGCTGCCGCTCCTCGGCCCTCTCGTGAACCACCCGCGCGGCCGATCGCCGGGTCATCAGCAAGGTGCCCGGGCCCGCCGCGGCGACGACGAGAGCGTCGAGGCCGGTCCGCTCGAGTGCCTCGAGTCCGGCCCATAGATCGGTGTCACCGTCCATCCGCGGTACGTCCCCGATCTTGACCATCGCTTCTTCGGTGCGCGTCCTCGGCCAGATCCGCCGCGGTATCCGCCGTATCTGGGCCGTCCCGATTAACCCGAGGAGCTCCGTTCCGCGCTCGACGAGCGCCGCGGCGCCAAGGCGATCCGCCAGGTACTCGCCGGCGAATACATCGAGTGTCAGCTGTGGGGGTACGCGCGCCGGGTCGGCATCCTCGGCGTCGCTGACATGCAGTCCGGCCACGAGGCCCTGGAGCAGGCTGCGCTTGTCCATCAGCCTGCTTGAGCCGATCATCAGCCAGCCCGCGACGAACAGGGAAAGCCCCACGATGAAGTCCATGAAGGCGAGCGTCATCGCGGCCGTACCGATCAGCAATAGGCCGACATAGCGCCCGACTCGGATGGTCACCGAGGTCGCGACCCCTTCCTTGCCGGTCCGCCGCCAAACGAGCGAGTGAAGGGCTCGAGCGCCGTCGAGCGGATAGCCCGGCACGAGGTTGACAAGACAGAGCAGCAAATTGAAGACCGCGACCATGACCGCGACGAATTGGACCGCCTGCACTGAGGCCGGCGCCTGATCGATGTTGACCGGCCCGTAGGAGAGCGCAGCCGCAACCGCAGCTCCGACCACGGCGACGATGAGACTCAAGGCCGAGCCGGCGATCGCGATCCGGAACTCCTCACCGGCCGTCCTTGGCTTGACCTCCATGATGTACGGCCCGCCCAGCAGCTGGACCACCACGACGGGTACCTGCCCCCCGTTCCGACGCGCGACCTTGACGTGGGCCAGCTCATGGGCGGTGACGGAGGCCAGGACGAGGGCCGCAACCGCGATCGACGAACCCCAGGCCAGAGCCGTCGGCCACATTGCCGCCGTGCCATCGCTCAGATCGATCCCGAAAACCACGGCGATGAACGCCAGGACGAAGATCCAGGTCCAGTGCACGCGAACCTCGGTCCCGAAGACCCGGCCCAGCGTCAAACCCGTCACGATGCCACCGCCGTCGCGGGGACGGCCGCGTCCGGCTCGCGGCCAAACCTCCCACCGAGCCAGGCCACGGCCAGAGCCAGCAGCAGAACGGCCCCGGCTATGGCCACGCTTGTCTCGGACCAGAACTGATCCGGGAATAGCTGCACGAGCTTCTCCGTTCGGGGATCGAACATGTAGGTGCCGGGCGGAAAGAAGATTTCATGGAACAGCTGGAAGAACTGGTCGAAGAAAAGGGCGAAGCCCAGGCCGACCACGACCACTCCGACCACCAGAATCTGCGCCCCCTTCGCCGCGGCCCGCCAGAACCAGCGCCGCCCGCGGCTGGCCACGCCGGCGATCGCGAGCAGGACCGCCGCGGCAAAAGCGACGAGCCCGAGGTCCAGCAGAACCGTCCTCACATCCGCCATGTGGCCCCGCTCGCGCACGTCGAGCACGGGTGCGCCGTTGAGCGCGACGTCGAAGTTCGGCGGTCCGAACACGAGGTCCGAGAGGATGCTGCCCGTGACCTGATTGACCTGGGCCGGCGTGTAGCCGGTCAGGCTCGCCACATCGCTGCGGCCCTGGTCAAAGGCCACCCAGATCGGGTTGAGGAACAGCAGCACGGCGACGGCGACGATCACGCAGGGCGTGGCAGCGGCGGCCACGACCGAGGCCAGTCTCTCGGCAGTCGAGTAATTCACTCCGCCATCGTACCGCCTCAGGCGTCTGAGACAGGCCGCGCCCCCGCGAGCCAGCTCAGACCGGGGTCCCGAGTGCCGCGGCCTCGCGCCGGACGATGCCCCAGACGAGGTCCAGATCGGAATCCTGCGTTCGCAGGCTGGAGATCGCAATGCGGATGGCGAATCGCCCATTCAGCTTCGTGTGCGACAGGAAAGCCTGGCCGGTGCGGTTGATCGAATCCATGAGTTTGACGTTCAATTCTTCGAGTCTCGCGGCTACGCCGGGCTCGTCCTCACGGCCGATCAAGCCCGCCGGCCGGTACCGGAAGCAGACGGTCGAGAACGGCACCGGCGCCATCAACTCGAAGTCGGGCTCGGCTTCTATCCAGGCCTTGAGGCTGGCCGCCATCTCGAGGTGATGGGACACCCGCCGCCGCAGGCCTTCGAGGCCGAAGTAGCGCAGGTGCATCCACAGCTTCACGGCGCGCAATCGCCGTCCAAGCGTGGGCGTGTACTCGTTGTAGTCGCGGATCGGGCCTTCCCGATCCAGCGTGCGGAGGTATTCCGGCACGAGGCTGAAGGCGTCCCGCAGGACCGGCATGCGACGAGTCAGCAGCAGCGAGGCGTCGACCGGGGCGAACCACCACTTGTGCGGATTCGTGACGATCGAATCGGCCTCTTCCCAGCCTTCGAACGACGCGCGAAGCTCCGGGATCAGCGCAACGACCCCGGCATAGGCGGCATCGACATGGAGCCAGATGCCTTCGCGTCGGGCGATGGCCGCCATCGCGGCGATCGGATCGCGGGAAGTCGTCGAAGTCGTGCCGATCGTTCCGACGAGGGCAATCGGCCGGACGCCGGCGGCTTTGTCGGCCGCGATCGCCTCTTCGAGGGCATCGATTCGAAGCTCGAAACGGTCGTTGCTCGGGATCTTGGCCACGCCCGAGCGGCCCAGACCCAGAGTCATGCAAGCCTTCTCTATCGACGAATGGGCTTCGGTGGAGGCATAGACGCGCAGCTTCGGGACATCGGAACGCCCCGGCAGGCCCTTGCTCGCCGCGTCGAAGCCGACTGCCTGCCGGGCCGCCGCGAGCGCCAGCATCGAGGAGGTCGATGCCGTGTCGGTGATCAACCCGTCGAACTCGGCCGGCAGCCCCAGCGCCTGGCGCATCCAGTCGACTACGACCCCCTCGAGCTCGGTTCCGGCAGGGCTCGTCCGCCACAGCATCGGGTTCGAGTTGAGAACGGCGGTCAGCATCTCGCCGATGATCCCCGGACTCGACGCCGAGCTGCCGAAGTACGCCATGAACCGCGGGTGCTGCCAGTGAGTTACGTTCGGTTCCACGAGCCGGCGGTAGTCGGCCAGGATCGTCTCGATCGGCTCGGGAGACTCCGGCGGCGTAGCCGGGAAGAGCGGTCGCAGGCTTCCCGGTTCGATCGGGGGCATCACCGGACGGTCGCCGACTCCCGCCAGGTAGTCGGCCATGATGTCGACCGCCGAATGCGCGGCAGCCCGGAACGTCTCGGGGTCCATGTCGGCCAGGCCGGACAGCTGCTGAGCGTCGATCTCAGCCGAAATGGAGGTTTCGCCGGCCGATGCGTCGTTGACTTCGGGAATCATCTGCTCACTCGTCCTGGGTCGCGCGGAACAAGCCGGTCGCCAGCCGCGGGCCGAGCCGAGTGTACGCCCGGCCGCAGCTGGCCTGCGAACCGGAGCGACCTACGTGAGCGAGAACGTCGCCATGAAGTGCTGCGGGTAGACCGTGTCTCCGTCGGCGACAGAAGCCCTGTGCGCCGAATCCGTTCACCGCGTCGGGCTCCGACTCAGGTGGTTGGGCCGAACGATTCGGTCGCTCGGCCCTTCTGAACCCGCCGGACCTGGGCGCACCTGCGGGGTTCCGACAGACCCGCTCGCGAACGATTATGCGATTCGTCGAACGCCTTGACACGCTCGGAATGACCGCGAACGACTCTTCAGCCCGGGCTGGGCCAATTCCGGCCGGCGCGGCCACCAGCTCATGCGATCGGCTGGCCCGCCAGCGCCTGAGACACCATCGAGCTGGCGGCAGCGGTGGGGATGGCGAAAGAAATGCCCTGCGCCGCGCTGGACGACGCCGTAACGACGCCGACCACATTGCCACTGCCGTCGACGAGCGGCCCACCGCTGTTCCCGGGGTTCACGGACGCGTCGGTCTGAATCAAACCGGTCAGGGTTTCGTTCTCGACGGTTATCGTTCGGTCGAGGCCCGAGACTATCCCGGCCGTAGCGGAGTCGGCGTATTGCCCGAGCGGATCGCCGATGGCGACGACGGTTTGGCCGACGGCGAGGTTGGACGAGTTGGCCAGCGTGGCGGCTGTGAGTCCGGTCGCGCTGACTTTCACGATCGCGAGGTCCGTCGTGCCGGACACACCGTAGACGGTTCCGGTAACGGTTTGCCCGCTCGGAAGAGTCACTTCGATCGCGGTTGCGCCGCTCACGACGTGGGCGTTGGTCAGGATCACGCCGTTGGAGCCGACGATGATCCCGTTGCCGACTCCGCTCAGCTGCTGCCCAAACGAGCCGGCCGAGCTCGTGACATTGATGGTGACCACGCTTGCCTGAGCCTTCGCCACGGCATCGACGAGCGAACCCGACACCGAGCTCGCCAGGGTGACGCCGGTCGTGACGCCCGACGTCGAAGTTGCCGATGGTGCGTGGCTCGTCATGACGGTCGTCAGCGCCAGCGTCGCGCCCGACGAAGCTAGACCGCTGAGCATCGCCACGGCCACGATGAGCGCGACCGGACCCCGGAACCGCTGGCGGCGACGTCCTGGCGAGTCGCCTCCGCCGGACAATACCGGGTCATCGAATGTCGCTTCGGGTGGCCTGTGGGTGGACGGATCGAAGATCGGCTCTGGTGGGTTGCCGCTGCCCGGTGCGGCAAGCGAGTCGAATCCGAAGGAGTCGTTGGTCGGACCGGACTGGGTGTTCATCGCTGTCGTCCTTTCGAACGGAAGTTGGTTCAGGGTTTGGATCTCGACGAGCGTCGAGCAATCGCCGTCGAGTACCACTCTCTCGCGCCGACCCTTTCGATCCGGTTACTCCACGGCAAATCGAGCAGCGTCGGCCGATTCGCGGCCGCCGAAGGCCCGCCGGTCAAGACACGGGCAACCGGCGAATCAGAAGGCCCTCGGAGTTGCCTCCGAGGGTCGTTTCACGTCGGAAGATGGTCCAGGTCACCTTCGAGTTCGCCTATGCCGATCCGGCATCTGGTCAGGCGCGGTGCGTTGCCGGGGGCGTCGTGAGGATGACGGGTCGCCGGTCAGGGCGTGCTCCCGTCGCTACCGCCCGTTCTGGCCGCCGGTGGAGTAGATCGAGATGTTGCCCGACTGGACGGTCCACCCGATCTGGCCCATGAAGGTGTCGTTCTGGCCGACTGCCGACCCGTCGGAGACTTCGTACGGGCTGTCGAAGCAGGCCGGTCGTGATGGGACGATCAGGCACTCCTGCATCCGGAGCGTGGCGCCCTGAGCACGCGACGCGGTCTTGTAGTAGTCGACGTGGTACACGGTGAACTCGTGGATCTGGCCTGCCACCTCGCCACCGATCCCGTAGAGCTCGAGGTAGCCGAACTGCACGACGTCCGACGTCGTCCGCACCTCGAACCGGGCGAGCCACGTACGGTTGGCGTTCTCCGAGACGACGATGGTGCCATCCACGTGCTTCGTGATGGGCGTCGTACTGGCGCTCGTGAGCGGCACGGCCGCGGCGAGGACGAGGAGCGCGACAGCTCCGATGACGATGAGCTTCCGCATGGCGGGTCCCTCCATGGGACGCACAGCGCGGGGTCGGTCTCGCCAGTGGCTCGGCGCGGTCTCGGGCGGCCGTGGGTGGATGGGCCGCGCGTCAAAGTCTCCCGCGTATGGGCGGATCATCCACCCTATAGCCGCGCGCGGTCGTCATCCGCGCGGGCGACATAGGTCACCCGATCCGGTGAATCGCGCCCTCGGACTCACAGAGATGCAGCTCGTGCGCGCGGACGATCGCCTGCGTCCGGCTGGTGACCGCCAGCTTCCCGTAGAGGTGGGACAGGTGCGTCTTCACGGTGTTCCGTGAGACCGCGAGATCGTCGGCGATCTCGGCGTTCGACTTGCCCGTGGCCAGCAACCCGAGTACGACCGTCTCGCGATCCGTGAGTAGCTCGACAAGGTCCGCTGGCCAACCCGATGCGCGTATCGCAGCCCGATCGCCTGCAGGTGCCTGCGGCGTCGGCGCACGTGATGCGCTGGCGCCAAGGAGCGCGACCAGCAGGAACAGGAGGATGGCGCCGATATCCTCGATCGAGCCAAGGATCAGCTCGCCACCCGGGCGGAGCAGCACTATGTCGATCAGCGCCGCCGCTATGAAGGCAGTCACGACACTTGCCCAGAACCCCGCCCAGCGGGCCGTGACTATCACGAGGCCGACAGCGGCCAGGAGAATGATGTCCACGCGCTCCGGGGGCACGAGCACGAGCTGGATCACGACGGCCACGGCTACCAGGACGACCGAGATCGTGACCCGCCCAATGAAGGACTCGATCCGGGCGGCTTCGAGCCGATCCCAGGCCGCACTGGCGGCGAATGGCAGCTGGCGATGTAGCCGCATGTTCAGGCGGCACCTCCGCACCCTCGCCCCGAGCCTTCGCTGGTCGCGGGTCCGACGCCAGTGCCGAACGTCCTGCTGGACCGGGCACCACGTCGCCATCCGTACTCGCCGGGACCCGGCTAAGACCGGTCGGGGCGAGAGGACTGGATGCTCCGACTTCATGTGCCGTCTCTCTCTAACGCCATGACTTGATCGCGGTTCTGCGTGACCGTGCGGGTCGTCGAGCCTGACCGCACTCTGCCGCGAGTTCGGATCAGGGAGTGTCGGTTAGCGAG
>JBIOII010000002.1:0-81631 GCA_044449785.1 Candidatus Limnocylindrales bacterium | reverse complement strand
CGCCCCAACCGACCGCACCGCCGCTCCCCGCCCTGCTGGGCGCGATCGGCGACTCGTACACCCAGGCCTGGAGCGTCTCGCCGACATACCGTTACGACCATCCCCAGTTCTCCTGGGCCGTCGGCACTTCGAAGACCGACGGCGTCACCAGCCTGCTCGAGCGCTTCCAGGCACTGGGCGGCTCGCCGGTCGTAGTGGACGCCGCCACCTCCGGCACGACGATGAACGATGCGTCGCGCCAGGCCGATATCGTCGTAGCCGCGGCCAAGAAGCTCGCCGCCGGCCAGACCGCCTACGTAACCTTCGAGCTGGGCACCAACGATCTCTGCGCATCGCCGAACCCGATGACCGATATCGTCGACTTCCAGGTGGAGCTGCGCACCGCGATAGACACCCTTCGCACGGGGTTGCCAGCGGGCAGCCGGATACTGCTGCTCTCGGTGCCGGACTTCCCTCACTTCCACGACATCACCACAGCCGATCCCGTCGCGAAGGCGAAACTGGCCGCACCCCCGTCGGATCAATGCGCGCCGTACCTCGGCACAAATGGCCCGTCCTCCGTGGCCGAAGCGGACGCAATGCTGGCCCAGTACGACGCCGCGCTCAAAGGTATGTGCGACGACATCGATGCCAAGGAAGGGCAGACCGGCAAGCTCTACTGCACCTACGACGCGTCGCTGTTGGCCGAGTCGGACTTCACCATCAAAGACCTGAGCACGTACGACTACTTCCATCCGTCGCTGTCGGGCCAGGCGAAGATGGCAGAGGATGCCTGGAAGGCCGGCGTCTGGGGATCGCTGGTCCTGCCGTAGGGCCGAGCCAATCCCCCGCTGCGCGGCCGGCTAGAACGCGGGCGTCGGCTGGCTCCTCATCTCGTCGGCCGTTCTGGCGAATGCCTCGGCCTCGGCGTGGGCGCCCACCGCCGCCGCCTCGCGGGCGGCCTGGTCCAGCAGCGGCACTGCGCGTTTCGCGTCCCCGGCTGCAACACGATGGCGGGCCAGCTCGGCTACGTCCGTCCGGGGTTCCATCGTCTCGAGACTATCGGCGACAGACCCGTGGAGCGCCCGCCGCCTGTCAGCCAGCAAGCGGCCGTAGGCTGCGTCGAGGTAGAGCTGGTGGCGGAACCGCCACCGGTTAGGCGGCATGCCCGGATCGTCGGCCCCGGCGATCATCTCCGTGTCGGCGAGCTCGGCCAGGTCCGCATCGGTCACCTCGCCTCCGCAGAGGGCGAGCAGCATCGGCTCGGAGAAAGTCATGCCGATCACGGAAGCGACCTCCAGGGCACCTCGCTGGGCCGGTGGAAGCGCATCGATGCGTGCGCCCAGCAGCGCCCGCAGGCTGAGTGGAACGCCCCGCCGCGCGGCGCCCCGATCGATCCTGACCCGTTTGCCGACCCGCTCCAGCCGGCCCGTTTCCAGGAGCGTCCGCATGATCTCCCCGACGAAAAGGGCGTTGCCGGCGGTCCGCTGGTACAACCAGCGCGCCGATTCGGCCTCGAGCTCTGCGCCGGCAACTTCGGTGCCGAGCTCTTCCGTCGCGGCCTGGTCCAGGCCGCCAAGGTCGATCACGTCGACGTTCGGAAGTGCCACCCAATGCGGTATCGCCGGCGGCCTCGACCCGGTCAGGACCACGAGCGGCAGGTCGCCGGACATCTCGATCATGTATTCCATCAGAGTCCGGCTCGTCGGGTCGATCCAGTGGAGGTCGTCGATCACAACGCAGCGAGGCTTGTTGGCGATCATCCGGCTTACCCACATATAGGTGACGAGCTTGAGCCCTGCCTGGAAGTCGGCCGGATCGGCCAGTTCCGGCAGGCCGGGCTCCCAGCCCTCCTCGGGCAGCAGGAGCATCTCGGAGTCGCGGGCCAGGATGCCTATGGCACCGAGCATCAACCTCGCGACCTCCGGATCGAGGTTCGGCGCCACGTCGTCACCGAACAGCAGCCGCCTGGCGACGATGCCCGCCTTCATGCCCTCCTCGTCGGCCAGCCAATCGACCAGGTTGCGGGCGGTCCGATACGGGATGTCCATGCCGTGGGGGGTGTTGTCCAGCCACATCCAGGCGAAGCCGGCGGCGCGCGCTTCTTCCTCCATCTCGCACAGCAGCCGGGACTTGCCGATGCCGGCCTCGCCGCGCAGTAGCACGGCGCCGCCGTGACCGGTGGCGGCGGCCCGCCGCACTATCTCGACCATGCGGGCCTTCTCGGAACCACGGCCGATCAGCGGTGTGGCCGTCCGGCACGGATGGCTGATTATTCGCCGCTCGCTCCTGAGCCGATGGACCGCGATCGGGCGCCTCTGACCGCGCAGCAGCCGCTCGCCCAGATGCTCGACCGCGATGCGCGGTTCCGCGGCAAGGATGGTGGCGTCATCGAGGAGGGTGTCGTTGGGCTCGGCAAGCTGCTGGAGCCGGGCCGCCGTGGTCATCGGATCGCCCGTGAGGGCGACCGACCGCGTGCCGGCCATTTCGCGCAGCGCCGCCACGACCTCGCCCGTTGCGATTCCCACTCGCAACTCCATCGGCTGCTCGTCGCCGGTCACGTACCGCGCCAGCGATGCCTGCATTTCGAGCGCGCAAAGGCAGGCCCGCAGGGCATCGTCGTCGTGGGCGACCGGTACCCCGAAAACGGCCAGGACAGCGTCGCCGATGAACTTCTCGACGGATCCTCCGAAGTGGACCACGGCGTCGCTCAATACAGAGAGCGCGCCGTCGACGCGGGCACGAACCTCTTCGGGGTCCAGCTCGTCCACGAGGCGCGTGTACCCGACCAGATCCGCGAACAGCGCCGTGACCACGCGCCGGTCGCCAACGTTCAGCCCATCGGCAATCGTGTCGAGGCGCCGTCCGCAGTTATGGCAGAAACGGGCGCCTGGTGCCGTCGGAGTTGCACAGTCGGGACAGGGCATCGGGACCTCGGCGGGACTGGCAAGATACTACCCCCCGCCGCGGCCCCCGGAGAGCCCGGCCTAAGAAACGCTCAGAACCGGTTTCTCGCGCGCCGCCTGGATGCTCACTTTCCCGGCGATGGCGCGGGCAACATGCTCGAGTGCGGCGGCCGCCGGCCCGGGCTTGCTCTGCGCGACGGCGGGCACGCCCACGTCGGCGCCCTGGCGAACGGTGATGTCGAGCGGAACGTCGCCCAGGTAGTCGATGCCGTTCTCGGCCGCGAAGCGCTCCCCGCCGCCGCGGCCGAACAGATCGGTCACCTCGCCGCAATGGGAGCAGACGAAGCCCGACATGTTCTCGACGAGGCCCAGAACGGGAACGTTGACGCGCCTGAACATGGCCAGGGCTTTGGCCACGTCGGCCAGGGCCACCTGCTGAGGCGTCGTGACCAGCACGGCTCCCGTCAGAGGCACGGCCTGAGCGAGCGTCAGCTGCGCGTCCGAGGTGCCCGGCGGCAGATCAACGACCAGGTAGTCGAGATCGCCCCAGTCGACGTCGCGCAGGAACTGCTGAATCGCTCCCCCGACGAGCGGCCCGCGCCACACGACTGGCTGGCCCTCGGGCAGGAAGAACTGGATCGAGATGACCTTGACGCCGTTCGCCTCGATCGGCGTGATCCGGCCGGATGGGCTGGCAACCGGCTGACCCTCGGCCCCGATCATCATCGGGACGTTCGGGCCTGTGATGTCGGCGTCCAGCAAACCGACCGACGCGCCGGCCCTGGCCAGGGCAACGGCCAGATTGACGCTGATGGTCGTCTTCCCCACGCCGCCCTTGCCCGAGGCCACGGCCACGATGTTCTTGACGCCGGGCAGCATCTGGGGGGTCGTCGGGGTGGACCGACGTACCGTCGCTCCCCACCCGACCTCGATCGCCTCCGCCCCGATCGGTCGAAGCGCCGCTTCGATCCGCGCCTGGATCTCGTCCTTGAGCGGGCATGCGGGAGTCGTCAGCTCGATCGTGAAAGCCACCCGCGACCCGTCGACGACCAGGTCCTTGACCATCTTCCGGGTGACGAGATCGCCCCCGAGCTCGGGTTCCTGAACGGTGGACAGGGCCTTGAGGACGGCTTCTTCGGTGAGTGCGGGCATTTCAGGCGGGTTCCTCGAGCGGGCTGGCGAGCTTCGGCGAGAGCGGCTCCAACCGATATCCTACGGCGTTGGTGTCTTTTTGGCCTGCGCCGCCGAGGCTACTGCACCAACTCGTTGCCCGCCGGTTCGTTCATCCGCAGCCGGCGACGGACCCGGTCAGTCCGGCCCGGCATCGCGGAGGGCGGCCGTCTCGCGATCCGCCCGGTCCCGGGCGGCGATCTCGAAGTCGTTGTCCCAGTAGGCCCGCCGGCCCCGCAGCAACGCCGCCGCCGATGCGCCGAAGTACAGCGTCAGATAGAACGGCCCGAACCGTTCCCACTGGCGAATGTGCTCGAACTCGTGGGCGAGGATGTCAGGCGGTACCGGCCCCGGCGCGAAGACGAAATGGCCGAGCGTCTGGGCCCTGACCGGGATCATGTGGGCCCTGAACCAGCGCTCGACGCGCGGGTCCTCGATGAGGACCGCCGTCATGTCACCGGACTTGACTTCGCGGGTCGGGGCCGGAATGCCGCAACCGCGCATGACTACCATGCCGAGCAGATCGCCGGGGAGCGCGCGCCACAGGTCGCGGAAACGGAACGGCCGGGCGAGCCGGGCCCGGGCGGACGGCGGTGCCGCGGACCACGCGTCGAGTATCGCGGCCGCCCAGCGGAAGATCACGACCTATGCCCCCCGGCGGTCTGCCACGACGCGCCCTCCCTGCATCACGAAGACGATCCGAGCGGGGTCGCGCCACAAACCCGGCTCCGCCAGCGGATCGCCCGACACGGCGATCAGGTCGGCCTTCATCCCTGCCTCGAGCGTTCCGACCACGTCCGCCAGCCCGAGAAGCTTCGCCGCCTCCGTCGTCGCCGCCCGGATGGCTCGGAACGGTCCGAGCCCGAACTCGGCCATGTAGGCCAGCTCCGCCGGCGGGTACATTCCGCTGAAGCTGTCGGTGCCCATCACGACCCGAACGCCCCTTTCCACTGCGTGGCGGAAATTGACCTGCTGCCGCTCGAAGAGGTACCGCATCTTCTCGATCGCCCAGGGCGGGACCTCGCCGCGGGCCACTCGCTCTTCGTCCATCAGCGCGAAGTTGATGTTGAAGGTGGGCACGAGCGGCACGTCATGCTCTAGCATCAGGTCGATCCCTTCGTCGTCGATCAGGTCGCCGTGTTCGATGCTGGTGATGCCGGCTCGCAGAGCGTTCTTTATCCCGGTAGTCCCCTCGGCGTGTGCCAGCGTGCCCTTGATCCCGGCCGCTCCGGCCTCTTCGACGATGGCGCGTATCTCGTCGACGGTGAACTGGCTGGCGTCGGGCGAGTCGGCCGCAGAGAGGACTCCGCCGGTGGCCATGACCTTGATCCAATCGGCCCCGGCGCGAATCTGCAGCCGCGCGGCGCGGCGGACCGCATCGACGCCGTCGGCAATCCCGGGCGGAAGGTCGCTGACCTCGGTATCGAGAATGGATCCGGACGGAGTCCAGCCGTCGCCGTGTCCGCCGGTCTGCGACAGCGGCGTGCAGCTGACCTGGGTTCGCGGACCGGGGAATTCTCCGGCGGCGAAGGCGCGCTTGATCCCGGCCGGGGCGTAGCCGGCGTCCCGGATCGTGGTTACGCCGCTCTCCAGGAAATCGCGGCCGGCGCGGAGGGCGCGAACGACTAAGTCGGTGGCCGAGCGCTGGGTCTGCTCGGCGACGGGTTCGAGGCGCAGGCAAAGGTGGACGTGGCAGTCGATGATGCCCGGCAGCACGGTCAGGCCCGATGCGTCGATCCGCCCGGCATCTTTCGGCACCGCCACCGACGCGGACGGACCTGCGGCGACGATCCGTCCCTGATCGTCGGTGACGAGCACGCCGTCGGGGACGGGATCGGGCGATCTGCCGTCGAGCAGGCGCGCACCCACGAAGACGACGGGACCGATGGGTGCGGTCATGAAGACCTCCGAGTCGGCAGTGAGCGGCGAACTCCATAGATCGTACTCAGCCCGGGCTCTTACCGCCCGACCAAATGGGCCCGATTGCGCCGGGGTAGTCTCTGCCTTGGGGTGAGCCCCTTAGAAGAGCGGCTGCGGCCGCGCTTCTCCCCGTGGATCCTCAGGAGAACCGAATGTTCGAACATCACCGGGCTGCCCTCGACGCCGTCGTCGCCAAGCTCTCCGCGGATCCTCACGTCGACGCGATCCTGCTCGCCGGGTCCGTCGCGCACGGCACCGCAACCGAGAGCTCCGACGTGGACATCCTGATAGTCCTCGACGAGGCCGAGTACGCCCGCAGGCAGGCTTCCGGCGATCTCCTCTACTTCGACCGCGAGAGTTGCGCCTACGAGGGCGGCTACATCGACGGCAAGTACCTGGACCGGGATTTCCTCCGCCTGGTCGCCGAGAAGGGCAGCGAGCCGGCGCGCCACGCCTTCCGGGGGGCGAGCGTCGTCTTCTCACGAACCGACGGGATCCCCGAACTGTTTGCGGCGGCGAGCCGATATCCGGAAGAGCGTCGCGAAGAGCGCCTCAAGAGTTTCTGGGCCCAGGTATGCGCATGGCGCTGGTACCACGCCGAAGGGGCGCGGAGCGGCAACGAGTACCTCGTTGCCTATTCGGCCACCAACTTCGTGCTCTTCGTGGGGCGCCTGCTCCTCGCCCACAACCGCGTCCTTTATCCGGACCACAAGTGGCTGACGCGGACGCTCGACGGCGTCGCGGACAAGCCCGCGGGCGTCATAGAGATGATGGAAGCGGTCTTGCGCCGCCATGACGCGGCTTCGATCGACCGGCTGTACGAAGCCGTCCACGCCATGGGCCCATGGGGCATGGAGGACTGGGAGTGGGCCAACTACTTCGTACGCGACACCGAGCAGACATGGCTCCGCGGGGAGCCCTTCATCTCGGAGGCGTAGCCGCGCAGCCGCGGATCGGCGCTACAGCCGCCTGGTTTCATTGACTCGGGAAGCCGGAGGCACTGCCGTCCTGGGTTGCGGAAGCAACCCGAATCTAATCGCGTGGCGCGCCCAATCGGCGTCGTCGGGCTTCCATGTTCCGACTGTTTCGCCGGCGGCGTCGCTCTGGCTTATCGAGCCATCGCCGTGGAGGACGAGCGTCCCGCCCTCGGTGAGCTCGATCTGACGGCGCTTGAAGCGCCGGCCCACGGCCGCGGTTCGCGAGCGAGTGCCTCCGGCCGGCACCTAGGCGCTCTTGGTCGGCGGCTTGGCCGCCGGCTTCGGCTTCTTGACCTTCGGCGGTCGCTTAGGGGTCTTGTCGCCCATTTCCTGCCTCCTTATGCGTGCCCCGGTGGCGTGCTGGCCCTCGGTCGGGATGTCACACCCCTGCATCGTAGCCCAGGTGGGGGTTCTCGACTATCTCGGCGAGTCGAGGGGTATACGGCTCATCTCGCCGGCGCGGCCCTCAGCCGTCGCAGCAGCTCGTCGTGGATCAGACCGTTCGTCGAGACACCCGAGTCTCCGTCGATGACCCTCTCCCCGGAGGCAGTCGTGAAACGCCCGCCCGCCTCCTCGACGATCACGAGCGGCGCCGCCCAATCCCACGGATGCGCACCGGTCTCCATCATGGCCTCGGCGGCGCCTTCGGCGACGAGCATGTGGCCCCAGAAATCCCCGAAGCCACGCTCCCGCCACGCCTCGCCGAGGGTCGTGTCCAGGCCCGGCATGATCCCCGAGCGTATGTCCTCGCTGCGACTGCCGTAGACCAGCTGGGCCTGGGCGATCGTGGCCACGCTACTGACCGAAATTCGCTCGTTGCCGCGCCACGCCCCCCCGCCCCGCCAGCCGATCCACCGCTCCCTCAGCGCCGGTGCGCTGACGATGCCCAACTGCAATTCACCGTCCAGGGCGACGGCCAGCATCGTGGCGAATACCGGCACGCCACGGACGAAGTTGTGCGTTCCATCGATGGGGTCGACGTACCAGCACAGCCTGGCGTCGGTGCCCTCGCTGCCTTCCTCCTCGCCGACGATTCCGCAGCCCGGGTATCCGGCCTGAAGGCGGCCGCGGATCATCCGCTCGATCGCCCGGTCAACTTCCGTAACCAGAGTCCGGTCGGGCTTCGTATCGACCCTGAAATCGCGCCTGAAGCCGGCGAGGGACATCCTGTCGGCGTCGTCGCAGATGAGCCGTGCCGTCTCGCGCCAGCGAGCGAGCTCGGCGGGTGAGGCGGTTGGTCCGGTCATGCGCGGATCGTAACGGCAGCCAGGCCCGCGTGGGGACCACCGGCGACGAGCAGATCTGGTTTGTGACAGTCGGCAATTCCGCACGGCAACTCCCCGGCCGACACTCGCACCGACGCCCCAACCGGGTGGCTTCTCAGCCGCTGCCGGACCGGGCGGCTTTGGAGGAGTCAACGTGACCAGCTCAACCGGCACCGCCGCTGCCCTGATTCCCGACGCGTTCCGCGATCTCGTCGACTGCCCGCCGGTCGCGGCGCTGACGACGGTCATGCCCGACGGGACACCGCAGACCTCCGTGGTCTGGTGCGACTTCGACGGGACCTGCGTTCGCGTCAATACGATGCGCGGCTTTCGCAAGGAGAAGAACATGCGCGCCAACCCCAGGGTGACGCTGCTTTGTTTCGATCCAGGCGAACCGCTGCGCTTCCTCGAGGTTCGGGGCACCGTCGTGGAGATGACCGAAGACGGGGCCATGGACCATCTCGACGGGCTCTCGATCCGCTATGCGGGCGTCGCCCCGTATTTCGGGCGCTGTATCGAGGCGAAGTTCCGGGAGACCGAGACGCCTGTGTTGTGCCGGATCCAGCCGACCCACGTGGTGACGCTCGACTGCCGGGAGGGCCGATAGATGTCCCGGTCAGTGGCTTCCCCCACGACCGAGGCGAAGGTGCCGGACTCCCACCTCGACCTCCTGACTCGCCCGATCCACGGCGTCCTGACGACGATGATGCCCGACGGCCAGCCGCAGTCGAGCCTGGTCTGGGTCGACTACGACGGCAAATGCGCCCTCGTCAACACTACCCGCGAGCGCCGCAAGGGCCGCAACATGGAGGCGGATGCCAGGGTCAGCCTGCTCGTCGTCGACCCGGCCGACACTGCCCGCTTCATCCAGATCCGCGGCCTGGCCGAGCTCATCGAGGGCTCCGCCGTTGAGCACCTGGACCGTCTGACCCGCAAATACACGCCGCATCCTTGCTACTACGGTTTCGTGTACCCGACCGGGCAGCGCGAGCTGGAAACTCGAGTGATCTGCCGCATCCACGCCACACGGATCACCCTCGACGCCATTCATGCCTGAGCCGATCGAAGAGCGCGCCGGGGCAGGCGGCGGCGGAACCGGCCGGCAGGTCGTCCCCAGCCCGAACGTCCAGCATCCGTGAACGGCGCGCCCGCGGCCAGCTTCATCTCCCGGCTGCGCGCAAGCATCGAGTCGGCCGCTTTACTCGCGTAGTCGACGGCAAGCTGACTGTCCGAGGATTCGCGCTCGTCTCTGGCGACCCACCCGTTTCGGGCGCACAGAGCCTCTGTATTGTTGTGGATGAGGCGTTCAGTGGGGAGATCTTGAGGGTGACGCTGGCTGATCCGCGTGCTGGTGCCGGTGGTTCCTTGCCGGCTGCGGGGAGTCTCGACAAGACGGCTGACCTGAGCGCTGCGCTGGAACGCCAGGCGCCGATCCTGCTGGCAGCCGCCCGGGCGGTCGTTCGCAACGAGGCGGACGCTCGAGACCTCGTGCAGACGACTCTGGAGATCGCGTGGCGCAGATCGTCCGACCTCCAGGACCCAGCGGCTCTCCGAGCGTGGCTGCTGACCATCCAGATCCGTGAAGCGTTTCGTCTTCGCCGGCGGCTTGCCCGGTTCGTTCACTTCGATCCCAACATCGTCGACCTCGGCGCCGCGGCCGGGCCCGAACCAGACGTGATTGCCCTGCGCACGGCTCTTCGGCGACTGCCGCCTCGCGCCCGTGCGGCGGTAGCTCTTCACTATCTCGTCGGGCTCCCGGTGGCGGAGGTGGCCCGGGTGATGGCAATCAGCGAGAACACGGCCAAGGGTCACCTGAAGATCGGCCTGGCGCGCCTTCGGCAGGAGCTCGGAGATGGATAGCCACGACGATCGGACCGAGGCGCGCGTTCGAGCTGCATTTGCCTCCGAGCTCCGCCGAGCCGAATCGGACCTCGATCTGAGCCCGCTCAAAGCCGGCCAACGGCCGGAGGATCGGTCGCCGGCTGCGGGCGTGGCGCAGCATGGACGTCGCAGCGCGTTGCGGACAGGAGCGCTGACCGTAACGGCAGTCCTGATCCTCGGCCTGGCGGTAGGCGCGGGGTTCCTCGTCGCCGGTCCACGTAACGCCGCGTCGTCGGAGACACCTTCCACGAATGCGCCCGCCTCCGAGATCCCGCCGCCGAGCGCTGCCGTTCCACTTCCCACGTCTTCGATCCTGCGCTACGGCGACGGCATCCCCCAGGTCTGGCAGGGACAGCCGGTCCTCCGATGGACCGACGCGCTGGCCAGACGCAGCACGGCCACCGACGACACGCCGTTCCTTGCGGGCGGCTGGCTGGACATTCCCGTCGGCGCCTCCTCCTGCCCTGCGAGCCATGCCGATCCGAGCGCCCCACCCACTACGTGGATTTCCAACGGCGGCTGCCAGTTCAACTACGTCAGCACGGACGCGGGCAGCCAGCCCACGACTCAGAACGGCGTCACGACTTTCCGCTTCTACAAAGGCAACCTCACAAGCGGACCGGCAATCATGCGCGTGCATATCCACGACCCACGGGCCACTCAATGCGGATACCAAGAGGCCATCTGCGACGACATGATCGTCGTGGACGACGTCGTCTGGACGGGCGACGCAGCAACGGCCCCACACCCGCTGAGCGTGGCCCAGGTCATCGCCGCCGCCACAGTGGTGAGTCCCACGAGCGGGCTTCGCGCACCGGCACCGGACGTCTGGGGATGCGGCGCCAGCGTTACGGACGGCCTGATGCTGTGCCCGCCGCTGACTCCGGCGACGCCGTACACGTCACCGATCGCCGGTGCCGCGGTCCTGCCCTCCTCCGATGCACTCGCCCGCGCGCTGCCGGGCGCCACGCCCGGCGTAGTCGGTGCCCTGCAACCGTCGGCGGTCGCGTGGAGCTCGGGGACCGGCGGGGATTATCGGCGGCTCGTCGTCGACAACGTTGTGGTCTTCGTACGCACCAGTCTCGGAGGGCCCGACCAGTCGGATAGGGCGTTCCTGACCCAGCTCGTGGCAGCCCTCAAAGCCCAGGAAGCCGCCGGCGCCGCGATCCGGTGACGTGCCGACCGGAATCAGAACGGCGCCCCTCGCGGAGCGTCCTTCGTGTTGTTCGAAAAGCGGGCCTTACCGAGCCCCTTTGAGGGCACCCGGCATCGGCTGGTGGAATTCGACCGGCTTGATGTACTTGTCCACCAGGGCGCGGCTGCCCGGGGTTCCGAGCTGCCTGAAGAGGAAATCGACCTTGTCGGCCTGGGAGGCCAGGATCGCGTCCTTGGTGGGTAGATCCCAGAGCTGGCGCTTGAACGGGCCGATCGCCTTCTTGCGGGCCGTGTAGACGAACTGAGTGTCCGTCTGGTCGGGCTTTCGCTCGTCCAGGGCGTTGGCGAAGCACCACTCCTCGATCGCCTTGTGGAGCTCGGCCGGGAACGCCGGATGCTCGTACATGGCGTTCTGGAACCCCGTGGCGAGGTGGATTTCGGCGCAGCCGGTCGCCGGGAACTTGTGGAACATGTCGTCCGGCAGGGTGGATGCGCCGTGCTGGACCGCGCCCGAAAGACCGTACTCGCGCGCGACCTTGGACAGCTCGGTCAGCACGCCGAAGTCAAGTGCGACCTCGGCCACCCCACCGCCGGGCAGCGGCGTGCCGCCGTGGCTGGTGCCGGTCTGGACGGAGACTTTCGATAGGCCGATCGCGCCGGCCGCGCGGGAATCGAGCTCACGGCGATAGCCGTCGAGATAGGCCTTCAGCTCATCTGGCGTCGAGTTCTTCTTCCCGACCTCGCCGATCTCGCCGCCGACGCTGACGGTGACCCCATCGGCCTCGAGCGAGCGGATCAGGGCCGTCAGCTCGGCCGCCCGCACGTAGTTCTCATGCTGCTGGGCGTCGAGCGTCGGAAACGAGAGATCGACGAGCGTGGAGCTGTCGATGTCGATGTTCCGGTAGCCCGCTGCGATCGCGTCGCGGCAACCTTTGCGGATCTCGTCGGTCATCTTCTCTGGGTCGGCCGCGTACTTTTTGCCGTTGAACTGGTAGTGGTCGCCCTGGATGAAGACGGGGCCGTTCCAGCCGGCCGCGATGGCGCCCGCAAGGACGCTGGTCGCGTACTCGAAGACGCGCTGGAATGTGTATGTCTGCTCGGAGCGGGCCAGCTCGAAAATCACCGCCGCGCTGTCGTTCTTGCGGGCCGTCTCGAGGATGACCCGCGTCATGTCGAACGTCTGAGCCCGAAGGTTGATCGCCGGGACGGTCATTCCCTCGTACTCGCCCCGCGATCGCGCCTTGTACAGATCCTGGATGCTCGCGGAACGAGCTCCGACGGCCTGGCTGGCTTCCCAGACGATCCAGCGGGCGGCGTCGACCGTAGCTTCGTCCTCGCCGAAGGTCGCCGTCCAGACCAGGTCGTAGATGCCGCGCGTCCGGAGGCCATCCTCGTCGACGACGACGAGGCGGTCGCCCTCGATCCGCGCGACGCCGTCGAGGGCGGCGAGGAGATATTTGACGGAGCCGGCAACCTTGGGCATGCGTTTCATCTCCTGAGAATGCCCGGGTCCGAGGCGCGCCCGAAGGCGTGGCGAACGACGGGGAGCTTGATCCATGGATGGCCCGTGAATGGTACACGGCCGCAACGGCGGCCCACCCTGCCGCTTGTACCGTCCGCCGCCGCCGAGCGGACGCCATCGGCGGGTCGCTCGGACCGCCGCCATCGGCCCACCGGTCAGGGTCACGGATCGGAGATGGGCCTGCGGGCGTGCGTTGCAGAAGGTCGAGCTCAGGTCCGACTGGGGGCCCGCGTGTCGATTGCCTCGCGAACGCGGCGGAGCAGCTCGGTCGGTTCGTACGGTTTCTCGATCAGCTCCATGCCCGGGGCGACCTCGCCACGGCGGCCGATCGCCTCGGCCGAGTGACCGGACGCGAACAGCGCCGCCGACTCGGGGTGAACGGCCCGGGCCACCTCGACGAGCTGAGGTCCCCGGATGTCCGGCAGGATCATGTCGACGAGCATCAGCGCGATCCGGCCGGTGTGGCCGCGCAGCAGGCCGATGGCACTTTCGCCGCTGTCCGCGAGCAGCACCCGATAGCCGTTCCTGCTGAGGACCTGGAAGCTCGCCGCCGCAACGGCTGCCTCGTCTTCGACGACAAGGATCGTTTCGTCGCCGCGCGCAGCCTCGGGACCGGCCGGCGAGACCGCCACGGGCTGGCGGGCTTCAGCGACCTCGGGCAGGAAGATCTCGATTGTGGTGCCGCGCCCCGGCTCCGAGCGCAGCGCGACTTTGCCCCCGGACTGGACGACGAAGCCCTTGACCATGGCCAGGCCGAGCCCCGTGCCCGAACCGACGGGCTTTGTCGTGAAGAATGGGTCGAAGACCTGCGAATGGAGCTCGAGCGGGATCCCGGCTCCGGTATCGGCGACGGAAACGACGATCCACCGCCGACCGGCAGAACCTCTCGGTCCGTCGTCGACCATCCGGCTGGTGGAAATGGTGAGGCGGCCGCCGGCGGGCATCGCGTCGCGGGCGTTGGCCGCAAGATTCAGGATCACCCGCTCCATACCGCCCGGATCGACCCGGACCATCGCGTCCGACACTCGCGTCTCGATCGCGACGGAAACGTCCTCGCCGAGGAGTCGCAGCAGCATCGGCCGAATGGAGGCGACCAGCGTGTTGACATCGATGACCTGCGGTTGGAGCAGCGACCTGCGCGAGTACGCAAGCAGCTCGCGCGTAAGGTCGGCCGCCCGCTTTGCGGCGCCCAGAATCGTCTCCGCCGCCTCGCGCGTTTCGGGCTCCTTCGAACCCGAGGCAATGAGCGCAGCGAACCCGCCGATGGCCGTCAGGCTGTTGTTGAAGTCGTGGGCGACTCCACCGGCCAGCCGGCCCACGGCCTCCATCTTCTGGGCCTCACGGAGCTGTTCCTCGATGGCCAGCGACTGAGTCACGTCGATTGCCTGGAGACCGACGGACATCGGCTTGCCGTCTCCATCGAGCAAAACGCCACCGTAGAGGCGGACGCATACCACCTGGCCGTCTCTACGCCGCAACTCGACCAACTCGTGGTTCGTCGGTCGGCCCTTTCGAACCCGTGCGAAAGTCCGCCCGATAGCCCATCGATCCTGCTGATAGAGCGCCGCCGGGATGGGCTTGCCGATCACCTCGGCTTCGGACCAACCGACCAACTCAGCCGCGGCCGGGTTCCAGAGTTGGACCCGGCGGTCCAGGCCGAGGACGATCGTCGGCAGCGGCGAGCTGACGACCAAGGTTGCCAGCATCTCCGCACCGCGCCGGGCCGCGTCTTCGGTGGCGCGGATGGCGGTAACGTCCTCGCCGAGACTGGCCACTCCTGCGACCCGTCCGTCGGCATCGTGGCGGGTGACATGACTCCAGCGAATGAGTCTGACCTCGCCAGACCTGGTGACGATCGTGCTCTCGCGTTGCTGCTCCATCGCCAGCCGTCCCGACATGATCCTGGCCCAGCGCGCCCGGGCATCCTCCCGTCGATCCGGACTGGCGAAGTTGTCCCACCAGTTCGCCCCGATCGCCTCATCGCGAGTCCACCCCGTGAGCCGGAGGCCGTAGGCGTTGATGAAATCCAGGGCCCCATCCGGGTCGACATGGGTGCCGATGAGGTCGACGCCGTCGAGGAGATCGCGCACCCGAGCCTCGGCCTCGGCGGCGGCCCGCAGGGCACGCAACCGACCGGCATCGAGCTGCCACAGCATCGTCAGCGCGAGGGCGTCGACGATTATGAATCCGGGGATTACCGCGACTGTCGAGGGGGCGGCGCCGGCCGCAATTGCCTGCAGCGCGGCCAGCGTGACGCCGGTGGAACTCGACACCCAGGCGGCCAGATACGGGATCAGCAGCCTTGAAGGATTCACGAGACGGGCCGCGACCGCCACGCCGATCAGCGGCACCGCAACCACGAAGGGAAGCGCGACTTGAGGGCCGGGGCCAAGCAGCGCGGCCTCGAGATCCAGCAGCGCGACGGCGGTCAGGATCGCGATCGGGCGCCTGCCGAGGCTGGCCACGATCGACACCAGCACCAGCATCGGCAGCCAGAAGTAAGAGACTGCATCGAGCGGGTTCTGCCTGCCGGCGTCCTCGGTGGAGTATCCCCACATGCCTGCAGCGATGCACAGAATCATCAGCGAAATGGCGGCGAGCCACGACTGCGAACTCGCGAACGCCGACGACCTCACCCGGGGCGGGCGCACCAGATCATCCACCTCGTGATCTCCCCCTGGGGATTAGGGCGGCCAATCGTACCAACCCGGCCGACCCCCTCCATCCCCCATGTTGCGGAGTCAGCCCGGTACCCTTGACGACGAGATGGCGACGAGTCGGTCGCGAAGCCGGCGCCGGCTCGGGGGATCCCGCCGCGCCCGGCGCGGCGCCGTGAGGCCGGCCGAACCGACTCCCGCCCGATGCGGTGACCCTAGGCCCGAGCCGCGGCGGCCGAGGACTCGAGGCGAAGGCGCTTGAGCGTCTTGACCACCGGATCGCCGCCTCGACCGAAGAGATCGTGGAGGCGCACGTACTCGCCGTACAGCACCTCATACGCCCCGCGATTCGCCTCGATTGGTTCGTAGGCTTCGTCGCGCAGGCGCGCCATCCGCCTGGCGGCATCCTCGATCGAGGCGTAACCGCCATCGGCGGCTCCCGCCGCGACTGCAGCGAACATGGCCGACCCGAGGGCCGGCGTCTGGGCCGAGGCCGCGACCCGGAAGGTCCGGCCCGTGACGTCGGCGTAGATCTGCATCAGGAGCCGGTTTCTGTCGGGCAGCCCGCCGCACGCCACGACCCGATCGATCCGGATCCCGCCCTTCTCGAAGGCATCGATGATCACCCGCGTCCCGAAGGCGGTGGCCTCGATCAGGGCCCGGTATATCTCCGGGGGCGTCGTCGCGAGCGTCATGCCGATCATCAACCCCGAGAGGTCCGCGTCGACCAGAACCGAGCGGTTGCCGTTCCACCAGTCGATCGCGAGCAAACCCGATTGGCCGGGGCGGAGCGCGGCCGCCTCCTCCTCGAGGACCTGGTGAACGCTCACGCCGCGCTCGCGGGCACGCTCGTGGTAGAGCGGCGGCACGCAGTGCTCCACGAACCAGGCGAAGATGTCGCCCACCGCGGACTGGCCCGCCTCGTACCCGAATAGTCCCGGGATGACGCCGTCGCGGACGACCCCGCACGCTCCCGGGATCGTGGGCGCCGTGTCGGACAGGACGATGTGGCAGGTGCTGGTGCCCATGATGGCCACAAGCGTGCCGACCTCCGTCACTGTGGCAGCCGGCGCGGACACGTGGGCATCGACGTTGGCGACAGCCACCGCGATGCCCGGACGCAATCCGGTCCATTCGGCGGCTCTCTCGGTCAGCCGTCCCGCAGCCTTCCCCAGCCGGTCGATCGACCGCGACATCTTGGCGTCAACGACGTCGGCGAACTCGGAATCAAGCGCCGCGAAGAACTCCCTGCGCGGGAAGCCATCCTCGGCCGACCAGATCGCCTTGTACCCGGCCGTGCAGTTGTTGCGGGTCTCGGAGCCGGTCAGCTGCCAGACGACCCAGTCGGCCGCCTCGATCAGGCGATCTGCCGCGCGGTAGATCTCCGGCGCTTCATGCAGGATCTGGAGCGACTTGGGGAAGAACCACTCCGAGGAGATCTTGCCGCCGTATCGGGCGGGCCAGGTCTCACCCATTTCGGCCGCCACGCGGTTCACGTCGTCCGCCTCGGGCTGGGCGGCATGGTGCTTCCACAGCTTGACCCAGGCATGCGGCTCGCGGCGATAGCGGTCCACCATGCACAGAGGGGTACCGTCGGCCAGAGTCGGCAGCATCGTGCAAGCCGTGAAGTCGATGCCGACGCCGATGACCGCCGACGGGTCGATGCCCGCGCCGGCAACGACGCCCGGCACGGCTCGCTTGAACGTCTCGATGTAGTCGTCCGGATCCTGGAGCGCCCAGTCGGGCCCAAGGATCACGTCTCCGTTCGGGGCGGGGAGCCGCTCGTCGATGACGCCGTTGCGGTACTTGTAGACCTCCACCCCGAGCTCTCGCCCGTCTGCGACATCCACGAGCACGGCGCGCCCCGATTCTGTCCCGAAATCGACCCCAATGACGTAACGCGGCTCAGCCACGACCTGCCTCCCGTTCCTGTTGGGTAATGCCTCTCGAAGGGTTGATGACGACCTTTACCCCGCTCCGCGCCGCCAGGGTCGCGAATGCCTCCGGAGCCGATGCCATCGGGTAGCGATGGGTAATGAGGGGCGCGAGCTGTATTCGGCCGCCGGCCACGAGCGTCACCCCGCGGGCCATGTCGAGCGGAGCCATCCGCCGGCTGAACAACAGCGAGAGCTCCTTCCGACGGGCGGCTGCCGCCGGGAAAGAGGTCCGGTCGCCAGGCGGGATCCCGACCAGCACGACGCGACCGCCGGGTCGAACCGACGCGATGGCGTCGGCCAGCGCGTTGTCCGAACCAGACACCTCGAAGGCGACGTCGACCTCGTGCTCCCGGACGAGCTTGCGTGCCGAAGAGACCTCGGACCCCGGCATATCGTCCACCACGAACGTCTCATCGGCGCCCATGGCGCGGGCGGAGGCAACGCGATGTTCGAGAGTGTCCGTGGCGATGACTTGGGCGGCGCCTCGGAAGCGAAGGAGCTGGACCAGCAGCAGTCCGATAGGTCCGCAGCCGTAGACGCCTGCCCGCCCGCCGAGCGCCATCGAGGCTATATCCATGGCGTGGAGCGCAACACCGAGCGGTTCCAGGACGGGAGCTTCGTCGTCGGCTATGGCGTCCGGGATCAGGTGAACCAGCCTCTCGGGCCAGGCCAACAGCGAACGGAGGGCCCCGTCTGTCGTTCCGTGGCCCGCGAAGCGCATGACCAGGCACAGGTGGGTATTCCCCTCCAAACAGGGTCCGCAGGTACCGCAGTTGTAGGCTGGATCCACGACCACGCGCTCACCTGAACGGGGCCCGGATGCAATGACGCCGCCGAACTCGTGGCCCAGGACGAGCGGCCGGGAAAGGAGGGCGTCGCCGATCTGCGCCTCTTCGTACCAGTGCAGGTCAGATCCGCACAAGCCGACCGCGGTCACGCGCAGGAGGATCTCGTCGGGGCGGGGCTCGTCCGCCGGCTCCACCGCAACGCGGACGTCACCCGCTCCGTGGATGCGGGCCGCCTCGATCAAGCTGTCCACCGTCGTCACTTCTGCCGCTGGCCGTAGTACGCGCCCGGTCCGTGCTTTCGTTGGAAGTGGCGCTCGCGCAGGTAGGCGGCGACCGGCCGTACCTGCGGGTTGATGGCGAGCGTCTGCGTCGCCATCGCCGCCACCGCCTCGAGCGCAATGGCGTTATCCACCGCGTCGCCGGCGTCGCTGCCCCACGTGAACGGCCCGTGCGAGGCCACCAGGGCCGCGGGCATTTCTCCCGCGCTCAGGCCCAACCGCTCGAGTGTCTCGACGATCACCGCCCCGGTCGTCGTCTCGTACTCGCCCGCCACCTCGGTCCGCGTCAGACGGCGCGTCACAGGCACGGGGCCGTGGAAGTGGTCGGCGTGGGTCGTCCCGAGCAGCGGGATCTGCATGCCCGCTTGGGCCCATGCCGTCGCAGCCGTCGAGTGCGTATGCACCACTCCGCCGATCTGAGGGAAGCGGCGGTACAGCAGCAGATGAGTCGGGGTGTCCGAAGACGGTCTCAGATCGCCCTCGACCACACTCCCGTCTTCCAGCGAGACGACCACCATGTCTTCCGGAGCGAGCTCGTCGTACGGCACGCCGCTGGGCTTTATCACGAGGACGCCGGCCGATCTGTCGACGCCGCTGGCGTTGCCGAAAGAGAGGGTCACCAGCCCGGCCCGGACGAGGGCCTGATTCGCGCGGAGCACTTCGTCCCGAAGGTCGGGCAGCGAAAGCGACGACACTCATCTCACCTTGTGCGCACCCGGCCACCAATCATCGCAGGCCGTGGGACAGGTGGTAGTAGGCCTCGTTCCAACGGAGCTCCTTCTTGAAGCTCGCGACGGTCGTCTCACCGTCGATCAGCAGGAATTCACAGCCGGCCATCTCGGCGAAGTCCGCGATCGTCTCGGCCCCAACCGCCCGGCTAAGGACCGTGTGGTGTGAGCCGCCTGCCATCAACCAGCTCTCCGTAGCCGTGGCGAAGTCCGGTCTCGGCTTCCAGACGGCTCGTCCAACCGGCAATCTGACCATCGGCTTCTCGGGCCGCACGAGGTCGATCTCGTTGGCCACGATCCGGAACCGGTCGCCCATGTCCATCAGCGCGGCGACGATTGCCGGGCCCGTTCCGGCGTCGAAGACCAGCCGCACCGGGTCACTCTTGCCGCCGATAGAAAGCGGATGGATCTCACATGAGACCTTCTCGTCGGAGATCGAAGGGCAGACTTCGAGCATGTGGGCGCCAAGCACTCTCGTCCCGGCCGGGTCGAGATGGTAGGTGTAGTCCTCCATGAATGACGTTCCGCCGGGAAGGCCCCTAGCCATGACCTTGACGAGCCGAACCAGTACGGCGGTCTTCCAGTCGCCTTCCGCTCCGAAGCCGTAGCCGTCGGCCATCAATCGCTGCGCGGCGATCCCGGGCAGCTGCTTGAGCCCGTGGAGGTTCTCGAACGTGTCCGTGACGGCGCCGAAGCCGCCGGCCGTCATGAACTCCCGTAAGGCAACCTCGATCCGCGCGGCGTCGTGGAGAGCTTCGCGGTCGGCCCCGCCCGCGCGCAGAGACGGCGCGATGTCGTATGTCGCTTCGTAGACCTCGACGAGGGCGTCGACCTTCGAGTCGGGCACGGCACGAACCGAATGGGCCAGATCGGCGACGCCGAAGCCATTGACCGTGACCCCGAACTGCATTTGCGCCGAGACTTTGTCGCCGTCGGTCACCGCCACGTCGCGCATGTTGTCGCCGAAACGAGCGAGCTTGAGGTGCCTGGCTTCGTACAGCCCGCACGCGGCTCGCGACCACGTCCCGATGCGGCGCTGAACGACGCCCTCTTGCCAGTGGCCCGCGACCGTCTTGCGGCGCAACCCAAGGCGGGCCTCGATGTGCGCAAACTCCCGGTCTCCGTGGGCGGCCTGGTTCAGGTTCATGAAGTCCATGTCGATCTCGCCCCACGGGAGATCGCGGTTGAACTGAGTGTGCAGGTGCAGCAGGGGTTTCGTCAGCGCCTGCAGCCCGGCGATCCACATCTTCGCCGGCGAGAATGTATGCATCCAGACGATGACGCCGATGCACTTGTCGGTGGCGCTCGCCTCGATGCACGCGGCCAGAATTGCGTCGGCGTTCTTGACGACCGGCTTCCACACGACGCGGACGGGGATGGCCTCCGACTCGTCCAAGCCGGCGGCGATTCTCTTGGAGTTCTCCGCGACCTGCCGCAGAGTCTCATCGCCGTACAGGTCCTGGCTCCCCGTGAGTAACCAGACCTCGAACTCGCCAAGCGCCTTCAACGTTCCTACTCCCGCTGTTCCGCAACGTCCTGTCTGAGATCCGTTCCGTTGTGCCCACTCTGCCGCAATGTTATCGTTCCCGTTAGCGCTAACGGATAGAACAATCTAGCATCGGCATTGACGTTGCGTCAACGCGGAGAAAGGCCGGTGTGGGGGCAGCCAGCCCCAAAAGCGAGGTTTGCCCATGGCCCAACGAAAAGGCTTCACGATCAGAGAGGTGGCCGCGGCGGCAGGGGTCTCGACGCAGACCGTGTCGCGCGTGCTCAACAATCGTCCGGACGTGGCTCCGGCGACCTTCCAGCGCGTGCAGGACGTCATCCGTGAGACGGGCTATGCCCCGAACATGCTGGCCCGCAGCCTGACACAGGGTCGCAGCCACGTTCTCGGCGCCGTCGCCTACGGCCTCGACTACTTCGGGCCGTCGCGCGTGCTGACGGCGATCGAGCGCCAGGCCGCCGAGCTGGGCTATGCCATCATGCTCAACCTGATCCTCGAGCCAGAGTCGAACGACGTCGACAACCTGATCAACAGCCTGAGGGCGCGCCAGGTCGACGGCATCATCTGGGCCATTCCTGAAGTGGGTTCGAACCGAGCATCGCTGCGCACCCAATTGGCCGAGGTTCCAGTCCCGGTGATCATGGTCGGCGGCATGGCCGGCCGGCCCTACCTCCGGTCCATCGCCATCGACAACGCGGCAATCGGACGCCTCGCAGCCGAGCACCTCCTGGGCGGCGGAGCTCGCCACGTCGGCATCATCACCGGGCCGTTGACGTGGTGGGAAGCGCAAGAGCGCCAGGCGGGCTGGCGCAAGACGATGCGCGCCCACGGCCGCAAAGTCGAGGAAGGCATCGTCGTCGAGGGCGACTGGACGGTCGCGAGCGGCGAGCAGGCCTTCTACCGGATGATCGAGGCATGCCCCGACATCGACGCGATCTTCGCCAGCAACGACCAGATGGCTCTCGGGGTTTTGCATGCCGCGCATTGCCTCGGAAAGCCGGTGCCGGAGGCGCTCTCCGTCGTGGGCGTGGACAACATTCCCGAGGCGTCCCATTTCTGGCCGCCCCTGACAACCGTCCACCAGCCCCTCGGCGATGCCGGGGCACTCGCCGTCCAGGAAATCGATCAGCTGATCGGGAAGGCCCGCCAGACTCGGCGGTCCGCCGACGCGGTACCCGAGATGACTCTCCTCGAGCCCACCTTGATCGTCCGCGAGAGCAGCCGGGACGTGGCCGCGGCTGACAGGCTCAGGCTCGACCCGCCTGACTGGCCGGCGTGAGGGCGGCCCGCAGCGAACCGCCCACGGAGCGCTCCGAGCGGACCGGCCGTTGACAGGTCCTGGGCTCGTCGCGTAGATTCCCCGCGGTCTGCTAGATCGGCAGCCGTGCAAGAGGTGTGTCGTGCGCAATCTCGCTACAGCACCAGGGTCCACCGCCCCAGCGGGCGGCGGCCTTGTCGTGCGCGGGAGGTCTGCGCCCACCGAGAGGTAGAGCCAGGCGGTAAAGCCGCCGGATGAACCTCTGAGCCGTGGGCCAGATCGGGCCCCGGCTTTTTTGATGCCCTCGTCAGGCGGCGTGCGCCTCGAGGGCAGGCCGCGAGCCCAATCCCCTTCCAGCGCTCGCGGTTCTCCATACCGCGAGCCATGCCTCAAAGGGAGGTGACATGAGCGTCGCGGTTCTCGAAACAACTCAATCGCCGGCAGCAAGCCGGCCGTTCATCCGGGCTCTACCCGCGGGCGAGGCCGCACTCCTCGTCGAGCACGCTACGAAGCGGTTCAAGGTGGACCGCCGCAAACCGCCCGTGATGGCCGTGGACGATGTCTCGATCCGGCTGGAGAGAGGCGAGATCTACGGTCTGCTGGGCGCCAACGGCAGCGGCAAGTCCACTTTCATCCGTCTGGTCAGCGGGTTGCTGACGCTCGACGAAGGACGCGTCGAGGTCTTCGGCCACGACCTGGTTCACGAGGAGATGGCGGTCAAGAGGCTGATCAATCGGGTCAGCGTCGATGCCGCCTTCTTCAAGAAGCTCTCGCCGGCCGAGAACCTCTCGTTCGCGGCGAGGTTGTACGGCCTGGACCCGGGGAAGGCCCGCCGCGAGGCGGTCCGGATCCTGGCCCGTCTGGGCATCGGCGAGAAGCGGATGAACCGGCCGGTCGAGCAGATGAGCCGGGGTATGCAGCAGAAGGTGGCGATCGCCAGGGCACTCCTGACGAGCCCTGCCCTGTTGCTGCTGGATGAGCCGACAACCGGCCTCGATCCGCGCTCGAAGCTGGACGTCCAGGCGTTCGTCGAGGAGCTCCAGGCCGATCACGACGCAACGATCGTGCTGACAACGCACGACCTTGCGGAAGCGGATCGACTGTGCGGGCGAATCGGGATCCTGGCAGGCGGGCGGTTGACCGCGGAGGGTACTCCGGAACAACTCAAGACCGACATCGAGACCGAGCACGGCCTCGCGCCAACGCTCGAGAGCGTGTTCATGAAGTACACCGGCCGCTCGCTCGACGACGACGTCGAGGAAGGCGAAGCCGACTCGACCGACTGACCGTCGGCCGGCGGTCGGCCAGTCGCGGCCATGACCCGCTCATATCGAAAGGAAACCACCGTGTTGAACCATCTCATCGCCATGGACATCCATAACCAGCGGCAGCGCGAGATCGAGCGAAGGCTGCGGCTCCGGTTGAATGACGGGGCCGCGCCGATCCCTCGAATCTCGTTCCGTCGACGCGTAGGCCACGGCTTGATCCAGGTTGGATCGATGCTCGCGGCCGACGGCCCACTCCAGCTTGCCGCCCGACGCTGAGGCGCCGGGCGGCAAGCCCACAGGAGATACCACCGTGATCGCACTAACTCGCGAGGCGCGTGCCAGTTACGCCTTCGTGGAGCGCAACTTCAACCTCACCAAGCGCTATTTCGGCTGGGAAGTCGCCTTCCTGGTCTATGCCGTCGCGGGCGCGCTGTCGGTCTCGCTGATCGGCGAGTCCGTAGGCAGCACGCGGCTCTTGATGCTGCTCGTCGTCGGCGCCGTCTTCTGGAACTACCTGTCCGTGGTCTTCCAGTCGATCGGCGACACGATCACCTGGGAACGCTGGGAAGGGACGCTCGAGTACACCATGATGGCGCCTGTCCGGCGCTCGGTGCAGCTGCTCGGATCGGCGGTTTACGCGGTCATCTACGGCCTGATCCACACGACGATCCTGCTGATCGTGCTGGCGCTCTTCTTCTCGCTCGACCTCGGTCGGGCGGATATCGGGGCCGCGGCGCTGTTCATGGCCGTCGGCTCGGCCAGCTTCGTCGGTATCGGAATGCTGGCTGCGATCCTGCCCATGATGTCGGTCGAGCGCGGCTCGCAGATGGTCTTCGTGTTGCAGTCGTGCCTGCTGCTGATCAGCGGCGTCTACTACCCGACCACGATCCTGCCGGGCTGGATGCAGCTGATCTCGCGGATCTCCCCGGCGACGTACGTCCTCGACGCCGTTCGGCGAGCGCTCATCGACGGCGCCTCGGTCGGCCAGCTGCTGCCCGACCTGTGGCCGCTGCTTGTCATGGCGTTCGTCTTTATCCCGCTCGGACTGTGGGGCTTCGGCAAAGCCGAGCGCTACGCCAAGCGCACCGGGAAACTCAAGAGGGTGGGCTGACCGTGGCCACCAACCATGGCGCCGCCGGGAACTCGGCGGCGCTCCCCTCCTCTACCGGTCCAATCGAGACGCTCCGGGCATGGGGCTGGGACGAGCGACGGACAGCCGAATTCGCCCCGTTCGTCGGGAACGGCCTCTGGCCGGCTCGCGTGATCGCCCAGCACCGCGGCATCTGGCACGTGGTGGGCGAGGAGCGCGAGAGCCCGGCCTCTCCGACCGGCAGGTTCCGGCACAACGCCGGCGATGGCGACCTGCCGGCAGTCGGCGATTGGGTCGGCTGCGTCGATGCCCCGCACGATGGTGAGGCACGCATCGACATGATCCTCAGCCGGCGATCCGTATTCCGGCGGCGGGCCGCTGGTTCGCGGCCGGGAGCCCAGATCCTCGCGGCGAATGTGGACACGCTCTTCCTTGCCACGTCGCTCAACGTCGACCTGAACCCCCGCCGGCTGGAGAGGTACGTGGCCATGGGTCGCGAGTCGGGTGCGGAGACGGTGATCCTCCTGACCAAGGCCGACCTAGCGCCGAACGCGACAGGCTTGGTGGCGCGGCTCGAGGCCGAGTTCCGGGTACGCGCTGTCGCCGTCAGTTCTCGGACCGGTGGCGGGATCGATTCTCTCGCGCCGTGGTTCGAGCCCGGCCGGACGCTGGCCCTCGTCGGCTCGTCGGGGGTCGGCAAGTCGACCCTGCTCAACCGGCTCGCCGGCGAGGAGTTGATGGCCACGCGCGAAATTCGCGAGGATGACGCCCGGGGCCGGCATACGACCACTCATCGGGAGCTGTTCCTGCTCGCGAACGGCGCCCTCCTGCTCGACACGCCGGGGATGCGCGAGTTCGGTCTGTGGGACGCGGACGAAGGCGTCGACGAAACATTCGTCGAGATAGTCGAGCTGGCGTCTGGTTGCCGTTTCGCCGACTGCGGCCACAGGTTCGAGCCCGGGTGTGCGGTTCGGGCGGCGGTCCAGGCGGGCCGTCTCGACGCCGCACGGCTGAAGAGCTACCGCCAGCTCGCCCACGAGCTTGCCGAGCAGCCTTCGACGGCCCGGCGGCGCGATCGTGACCGGCGGTTCGGGAAGGCTATGCGCAATGCCGCGGCCGACAACATGGCCCGAAAACACTACGCGGACGGGGACGACTCGATGTAGCGGCTCGGGCCGCCGGCGGCGCGCCGCCCGACGATCGGGCGTTGACCCCGCGCGCCGGCCGATACATCCTGGCCCCGATGGGCACCTTGCGAAGATCGGGGCCGGCTGGCGCACTCGCGATCGCCGCCCTCCTCGCCTGTGCGTCGTGCTCATCGGGAGGTCCGTCGCCGATCGATAGGTCGGCCGCGCCAGTCGATACAGCCTGGGAGACAGCGATGGCCGGTTTCGTACTCTCGAGCTCGAGCTTCGCCGAAGGCGGCGCCATTCCCGCCCGCCAGTCGTGCGACGGCTCGAACCTGTCCCCGGCGCTGGCCTGGCAGGGTGCGCCGCAGGGAACCGTTTCGTTCGCGCTCATCGTCGACGATCCGGACGCCCGCGGGTTCATCCACTGGGTGGTGTTCGACCTGCCCGGTGGTTCCGGCGGGTCGCTGCCCGAAGGCATCAAGCCAACCGGCGGTCCGGCGCAGGGCCGCAACGACTTCGGCCAGGCGGGTTACGGCGGCCCGTGCCCGCCGTCCGGCACTCACCGTTACCGATTTACGTTGTTGGCGCTTTCGTCGCGTCTGGGGTTGAGCGGCACTCCGTCCGCTGCTCAAGTGCGCACCGCGCTGACGACCAAGATTCTCGGCCAGACGACGCTGACAGCTACTTACACCCGCCAGAAGTAGGCGCGGGACCGGGACGTCTGGCTCGACCGCCTGTCGGCCTCCGCGGGCTACCCGAACCGGCGGCCGGCTACGCTCCGGCGGCCTCCTCAGCCTCCAGACGAGTCTTGAGCGAAGCGAAGCCCTGGTCGGCTGCCTGCTGGATTGGGCCCTGCATCATCGCGTCGAAGCCGCCGAGGAACCCGCCGAGGGTCGCGTCGGCAACCCAGGTCGCGCGCGTCAGCTTCGGTCCGAGCTCGGCCAGCTCGATCAAGCCGGTGCCGTTTATGGGGCCGCCCATGACCATCCCCTCGATCGTCGCGGCCAGACGCGACGGCTCGTCCAGGCCGGTCAGGACGACATCGAGGACCACGGTGATGGGCATCATCGCCGCCGGTGCACTCACAGTGACCTTGTAGTGGCGGTCGTCGATCTTCTCGACCTGAGCCTGGCCCGTGGAATTCGAGGCAGCCGCGCGATTGGGGTTGCTGACGGTGTCCCAGACCCGCTTGCGGGTCGCCGCGATCTCGGTTTCTCCGGAGAGATGCATCGTTCCTCCTGATCGTGGAGCCGGGCGATCCGTGGCGGGCCGATCACGGCGTCGCCATCGTAACGGCTCCGGCACCGCGACGCGCTTGTGGCCAGGAGCGGCCCGGGCCCGAGGCGGGATCAAGTTCCCCGATTTCGGGCCTCGTGATTGCGTCCCGACGCTCGGCCGTCTGCGCGCATTGCACAGGGTTTGCCGAGAACGCGCGGGTACGGCTAAGTTTCGGCGACGCCATTCGCGGGTGAGGCCGGATTTGACCCCGTACAAGTGAAAAGGAGCATTACTGGACATGAGAGCCCTGGCTCTGATCATCATCCTGGTCGGCGCCGTCCTCGTCGTGGTGGCCCGCTTCCGCAGGAATACGCCCGGCGCGATCGTTGCCTACGCGGTGCTCGCGGTGGGGTTGGTCCTGGGACTGCTATCGCGTTGACTCGGCCGCCTCGCTGACCATCCCTCACACGACCCCGTCCGGGGAAACGACTCGCTGACGGTCCCGAATCCTGACAGTCGTCGACGCTCGCCCGGTGAAGCACACCGATTTGCCGGTCAACTCGGACGAGGAAGCTCCGCTGAGGCTTCCTTTTGGGTGGGACCATGCTCGACGGAGTTTTGGGAGCGTTCTGGGGCACTTTCACAAGGCCGCATCCGGGGTTAGGCGCGCCTCGTCTTACGTTCCGCTTACATCCGTTCCACGAGCCCCGTGACGGCCGACGTATGCTCCGCCCATGAAAACCGTCCTGGTGGTCGACGACGAACGCAATATCGTCGAGCTGGTCCGGCTCTACCTGGAGAAAGAGGGCTACAACGTCGTCGCTGCGAGCGACGGCGAGCAGGCTCTGGTCCAGTACGAGCGCAGCGATCCGGATCTCGTCGTGCTGGACTTGATGCTCCCCAAGATGGACGGGTTCGAGGTCTGCCGCGAGCTGCGGCGTCGCGGGGACGTGCCGATTCTGATGCTCACCGCGCGTTCCGAGGACGTCGACGCCATCGTCGGTCTAGAGCTGGGCGCGGACGACTACGTGACAAAGCCGTTCAACCCTCGAGCGCTGGTGGCGAGGGTCAAGGCGATCCTGCGCCGGACCGACGTTACGGCCAAGGGCGGCCGGCCGATCCAGGTCGGCAACCTGCGCATCGACCCGCGACGGCGCGAGGCTGTGGTCGGCGACCGATCGCTCGATCTCCGGGCACGCGAGTTCGACCTGCTGGCCGCGCTGGCCCGCGACCCGGGCGTGGTCCTGAGCCGGGACGCCCTGCTCGAAGACGTGTGGGGCACCGACTTCCCCGGCGAGACGCGAACAGTTGACGTTCACGTGGCGGAGGTCCGCAAGAAGCTCGGCGACGACGGTCCTCAGGTGGAGACGGTTCGAGGCATCGGATACAGGCTGGTACCGCCGCCGCGTGGGACCGCCGTGGCAGCCACGCCGCCCGCCTCGGCCGACTAGGAGGCCGCACAGGTGCTGCCGCGCGGCCTGCCGGGGAGGATCATCCTGGCCTTCGTTGGTCTGTCGGCGGCCCTCCTGGTGGCCGTGAGCGCGACGATGTTCGTCGCTCTCCGCAACGTCCACCAGGACGAGATCCAACAATCTCTCGGCGCCAAGACGGTTGGGCTGGTGTATGCGATCAACCTCGAGCCGGTCGCGAGGTGGGACGCCACCGTCACTGACTATGGCGCCTCGGTTGCCGCCGATGGCGGCTACATCCTGGTCCAGAACCCGAACGGCAACGTACGTGTCCTGGTTGGAAGCCCGTCGTCGATCGGGATGCCGCCTCCGCCGACGGGTGGAGCCAAGACGGCCATCGGGACGACGACAACTTCGGACGGCAAACGGTTCGTCTACATCGAACCGGCCAGTTCGAGCACGCGCGGCTGGACCTTCGTGCTGGCCGTGCCCGATCGGTCGGTCGACCAGGCTCTCGGCGACATGTACCGCGCCGTTCTGATCATCATGCTGGTCCTGCTCGTGGGCGGCGCCCCGATCGCCTGGCTGCTGTCACGATCCATCACGGGGCCGATGCGGCGGCTGGCGCAGGCGGCGCGCGACCTGCCGACGAGCACGGGCCAGGAGCCTCTACCGGTCGAGGGCCCAACCGAGGTGAGGGTCCTAACCGAACGCTTCAACGCGATGGCCCACGCCCTGACGTCGACGCGGGATGAGGAGACGCAGATGCTGGCCAACCTGCGCCACGACCTGCGCACCCCGCTCACCAGCATCGGCGGGTTTGCGGAGGCCATCGCGGACGGCACGGCCTCGGGCGACCGGGCGGCGTCCGCGGCGAGGACCATCGCCGAAGAGACGCAGCGCTTGGAGCGGCTCGTCGGCGAGCTCGGCGTCGTGGAGCGGCTGAGGGAAGGGCCGGCCGCGCTCCGTCCTGAAGCGCTCGACGCCACCAGTCTGATCGCCGACGCGGCGGCGCGGTTCGAGACTCGGGCATCGGCCCAGAGCGTGGTCGTGGACGCAGCCGGGGCGGCCCCGGGAGAGCCCGAGCTGAACTTCACGGGCGACCGTCTCGCGGCCGAACGGATCCTCCAGAACCTGGTCGACAACGCGCTGTCGGTTCTTCCCCGGGGAGGCCACGTATGGCTTCGGGCCGCACCGATGACGTTGCCCGCCCGCGCGCCGGGTGTTTCGATGAGCGTCACCGACGACGGACCGGGATTCCCGCCCGGGACCACCGAGAAGGTGTTCGAGCGGTTCTACCGAGCCGACCCATCCCGCAGCGGCAGCGGTTCCGGCCTAGGTCTGGCGATTGTCCGCGAGCTGGCCCGAGCCCACGGCGGCGAGGCATGGGCAGAGAACGTCGCCCCGCACGGCGCCCGCGTCACGGTCTTGATGCCGATCGTGCCTTCAATGCCGGCTACCAACCCCCACTCAGGTCGTGAGTAGCGCGGGCGCGACGCCCGGCGCCGCCCCGACCGCCGGCCCGGCGCCGCCCCGACCGCCGGCCCGGGTCCATCGCCAAAGCGTCCGCGGCTGTGGCGCCGTTATCCTTCGAGCGTGAGCAGCCCCACCGACGGACCCCCGGCAGAGATCACCCACCTAGTCCGCGAGCGCACCGAAGCCCGAACCCGCCGAGACTGGGCCCGCGCCGACGCACTCAAGGGGCAGATCGAGGCTGCCGGCTGGCGAGTCGTCGACCACGGCAGCCGCACCAGCGTCGGGCCCGCGGCCCCGGCAAGCATCGAACTGGACGGCGAGCTTCGGTATGGAGCCGCCTGCGCCGTGCCATCTTTGCTCGACGAGCCGGCCACAACGACCTGGACGGTCGTGCTCGTCGCTTCGGAAGAGCCCGAGCGCCTGTCGCGGCTGCTCGGGGCTTTGCGCGCGCACGCCCCGGCCGGGACCCAGGTCGTGGTCGCCGCCAACGACCCGAGCGCGTCCCAGGGCCGGGCCCTGGCGTCCGGAAGCCCGGACCTCGCTCCCATCGGCGGGGTGGTGCCGGAGGTGCTACGAACCTCCACGCGCCTGGGTTACGCGGCCGCCCTCAACATCGCGATGCGCCGCGCCGCCGGCGAGTTCGTGCTGCTCGCCGACAATACGGCCCTGCCCACGGGCGACGCCTTTACCTCTGTCGAGGCCGCGCTCCACGATCCTGCGGTCGCGGCCGCAGGGGGCTTCGGGCTGACCTCAGCCGAGCCGGGTCCGCTGCGACCCAATGGGCTACAGCCGTTGGACGGTGACGCGTCTGCGGTCGGCGAGGACGCCGATGTGGCCGCGCTCGACGCCGGCTGGCTCGCCTTCCGCCGCTCCGACTATCGCGATCTGGGCCCCTTCGACGAGCATTTCGTCACGCCGGCCTGGCTCGACGTCTGGTGGTCGCTGCGGCTCCGTGCCGGAGCCGAGCCGGAGGGCGCCGAATACGTGGAGCCGGAGGGCGCGGGCGAGACCGAGGACTCGGACGCCGCAGATCCGGCCGCACCGGAAGTCCAAATGCCGGCGCCACGCCGCGCGGTGCGGCTTGATCTCCAGCTCGATCGCGCCGAGGTGCCATGGCCGCCCGACCGGTCGCGGCTCAACCGCCGCAACATGTATCGAGTGCTCGATCGCTTCGGCTGGCGCGAGGACCTGGCCTGACCCGAGTCAGCGGACGATGGACAGCCCGACGAGCGATGCCGCCGGACCGGCGCCGACCGTGCGCCCCGGCGCCGCCACCGAGCCGAAGTACTGGTAGGACGGGTCGGCCTGCCACTTGGCGGTGCCGTAGACGATCACCCCGCCCACGATGGCGACCAGACCCGCCACACCGACGACACGAAGGGCAATCGTCTGGACTGGTGACTTCGCGCCCCGAGGAGCCTGCCACACCGACGAAAGCGTCTGCACCTGGCCTGGCGGGAGGACGAAGGCCAGCCACAAACCGGCGAGCAACCCGCCGACGTGGGCATAGTTGTCGACGTTGAAGATGCCGGAAAAGCCGAGGACCAGGTTCAGGACGATGAGGATCCCTACCTGGGAAGCGACGGCTCGTGACTGCGCGTCGAGGATGGCGTGGTGGAAGCGCGTGGCGACCAGCACGATTCCGAACAGGCCGAATATCGCTCCCGACGCGCCGACGCTCCAGCCACCCGACGATAGGCCGAAGGCGAAGCTGGCCGAACTTGCGGCAACCCCACACACCGCGTAGAGCGCGATCATCAGCCACGACCCGTACATCCGCTCGACGAGCTGCCCGGCGTACCAGAGGGCGTACATGTTGAACAGCAAGTGGAAGATGTCGGTAGGATCGTGGACGAGCGTCACGGACAACAACCGGTAGTAATCGCCGTGGGCGACCAGTTGCGGCACGAGAGCGAGCTGGCCCTCGAGCGACCTCAGGATGAGGTCGCCCCGACCGGTCAGGGCGCCCGACATTGCCGCGAGGGACGTTACCACCGTTACGGCGATGATCAGGTAGGTCATGAAGGGCGGAAGCGTATCGCCGCGGCTTCGCGCGAAGTAGCGGTTTGCGGCCCCGGCGTTGCCGGTCTCCTTGTTGAGCCAGCCGAGCCTGGATGCGATCTCAGCACGATCTTGCCTGGGGGCCCGTTTCTCGCACTGCCGGTAGGCGTCGAGGGCACCCCGCAGGTCGCCCTCGCGAACCCGGGCGGCGGCCACCTGGCGCCAGGCTCGATAGGCCACCGGCGTCTCGCCCATGCTCGTCGCCCGCTCCCACGACTCGCGCGCCTCGGTGTCTCGATCCAGCCGGTAGAGCGCGTTGCCGAGGCCGTAGTAGCCGGCGGCCGAGACGTCGCGATCGGCGCAACCCGTCGCCCACGAGTACAGGGGCAAGGCCAGGTCCGGCTCGCTCTGCTCCATCCGATCGTCGGCGGTGGAGATGGCCCCGATCGCCGCCCCGCGGTCGGGATTGGTCGTGGTTGCCGGATCGAATCCAGGTGGGAGGGCAGTTGCCTCGTCGATCCGAAGCCCGTTTGTGGCGCGGTCCATAGACCGGCACTGTACAGGAAGAACCGATCGGTCCGTCGAGCGGCGGAGACATGCAGCCGGCGGAAGGCGGGCGCGTCACGGAGCCCCGCGGCTATCGTGCCACGGCGCCGGTTCAGTCGGCGATCGCCTCCCAGCCTGAGGCGGCGACCGCCTCCTTGAAGGCCGCGGCCGGCTCCACTCCGGCGTCGAGCGCGCCGGCGAAGATGCCGACAAGCCGGCCGAACGACCCGTCGTCGTGGGCCGGCGCCTCCAGCACGGTCGCTGCGGCGGGGAGCGGAGGCGGCGTCAACCCGGCCGGGACGAGCACGATCAGTCGAGCGGCGGCAAAGTCGGCACCCTCGGCGCCGGCCGCGACCGCAGATTCGGGCAGCGGATCGGCGAGGACGATGACCCCCGCCTGAGGCAGGTACCGCAGCGCCAGCTCCACGTCGGCCGCCTCGAGCGCCGGCCGCGATTCCGCAGATTCGGGCAGCAGCCGCGCCTCGGGCACTGCCGCGTCCAGCTCCGCGGCGTCGTCGTCGGCGGCCTCGGCCGCAAGCACCGGTGTCGGTCGGGCGGGATCCCGCAGCAACGCCGCGTGGCCAACGCCAAGCCGGCCCAGGGCGACCACGACGGCATCCCCCGCCCCGTCGTCCCCGATCTTCCCGACCAGCTCGACCGCGCCGCCACGACGTTTGGCGGCGGCCGCCACCTCGACCGCCAGGCCGCCGGCGCACCCCTCGCAGTCGGGCGAGTCGGCGTAAGCGGGCAGCCCAACGACGACGATCACGTTTCCTCCTCTTCGCTCTCACCGGCCTCGGCCACCACCTCTTCGGTGATCACCTCGAGCTCGCCAAAGCCGGCCGCCCGCAACTCCTCGCCCACCGCGTCGGCATCGCCGACCGCCACGATTGCGAGCCGAGCCGGGTCGATGTGGTCCTGCGCGGCCTTCTGGACACCGTCAATGGTGACCTCCTCGATCGCCTGCCGGTACCGAGCCAGCTCTTCGTCGGGCAGCTCGTGGATGAAGAGTCCGCCCAGCGTGCCGACGACGGCGCCGGGCGTCTCGAACCGCAGCGGGAAGACCCCCACCAGGAAGTCGCGTGCAGCCGCCAGCTCGGCCGCCGTGACCATCGTCTCACGTATGCGGCGCAGCTCCGAGAGCGACTCGGCGATGGCCGGAACCGTGGCCGCGGTCTGGACCGCTGTTCGGACCGAGAACGGGCCCGCGCCGCGGCGCATGTCGAAGCCTGCGCCGATCCCGTACGTGTAGCCCTTTTCCTCGCGCAGGTTCATCTGGAGCCGCGAGTTGAACAGACCGCCGAGGATGGCCGCCATGACCTGGACGGCATGGAAGTCCGGCACGCGCCGCGCCAGCCCGATGTGGCCGATTCGGAGCTCGGTCTGGACCGCTCCGGGGCGGTGGTAGAAGCGGACGATCGGGTGATCCACAGCCGAGTCGGCCCGCGGCGGCGGGGGGGCGAAAGCCACGGCGCCGGCCGGCTGCTCAGCGCCGGTGGGGCCGCCGGTCCGGGCCCCGGAACCTGCCCCGAATGAGCCGAGCACGGCCTCGACCATCTGCGCTATGTCTATGCCGAAAAGATCGCCGCCGATCACGACGGCCGCCTGGCGCGGATCGAGTATCGACCCGTGCACGCATCGCAGGACATCCGGCGTCAGCCTCGGGACCGTTGCCTCGTCACCGCCGGCGGACCGGGAGTAGGGCGACTCGGGCGTGTAGATGGTCGCTGCGAAGGCCTGCTCCACGCGGCGGCGGGGATCTGCCTTGACCTGGAGCAGGTCGTTGAGACGCTCGTCCCGCAGGCGGGCCACGTCCGGCTCCGGGAATGTGGGCCGCTCGGCCAGCTCGGCGAGCAGCTCGAGCGCGGCGCCGACGCGGGTAGCCGCCACGTCCACCGTAACCATGAACGCGTCCCAGCCGGCGTCGACGTGGAGCGTCGCACCCAGCCGCTCCGCGGCCTCGATCAACTCCACTCCCGGGTAGTGCCGAGTGCCCTCGGTCATCGCCCGCGCCGCGAGGATCGTTGCGCCGGCCACGTCCGCCGGCTCGTCGACGGCTCCACGCCGCACTATCAGGTTGGCGGCAACCAACGCCCGGCCCGGAACGTTGACTGCCAGTACCTGGAGGCCCGACGGCAGGACGGTCCGCTCGAAGCGGGGGAACTCGTAGGCGCGCGGTTGACCGGGCGACGGTCGCGTCGAAAGAACCTCTTGAAGCGTCATGCGGCCGACTCCTCAGTGGCGCCGGCTGCCTCGGTCGCGGGAACGTATGTCAGAACCACCCGGTTATCGGGCCGCAGCACCTCCCCGGCGGCGGCCTGGATCTCGGCTGCTCCCACGGCAAGGTACCGGCCCAGCTGGCGATTGATCATCTCCGGGTCGTCGAGCAGCGTGGCGTACATCGAAAGCCGGTCGGCCCGTTCCTCTACCCGCTGGAGAGCCTCCAGCTCGTATGTCTCGATCAACGCCCTCGCCCGGGTCAGTTCGTCGTCGGTGACCGGTTCTCCGGCCAGCCGCTCGAGCTCCTCCTCGAAAGCGCGCTCGACAACGCCCGGGTCCACGCCCGGTCGCACGGTCGCCTGGCCCGCGACGAGCGACGCACCGGAGACCAGGCCGAGCGAGAAGAACGCCACGTCCTGGGCGATGCGTTCCTCGCGAACCAGGCGCCGATAGAGGCGGCTGCCTTTTCCGCCGGAGAGGATCTGGGAGGCGACCTCGAGGGCGTCGAAGCGCGGATCGCCGAGGACCGGCGCCCGGAAGCCGAAGAACAGGCGCGGCAGAGGCACTCGATCCTCGACCACCTCGCGGCTCTCGGATCCCAGGATAGGCGGCAGGCCGGCGTCGCCGAGCGGGGGGATCGCGGAGTTCGCCGGGATCTCGCCGAAATAGCGCTCGACCCAGGCCCGCGCCGTCGTTCTGTCCACGTCGCCGACGATCGAAAGGACCGCGTTGTTGGGCGCGTAGTAGGTCCGGAAGAACGCGGCAACGTCCTCGAGCGCGGCTGCGTCGAGATCCTCCATCGACCCGATCGTCGGGTGGTGGTAAGGATGGTCCTGAGGGAAGAGATGCTCCTGCATCTTGTGGAACCACGAACCGTAGGGCCGGTTGTCGTACGACGAGCGCTTCTCGTTCTTCACGACGTCGCGCTGATTGTCCAGATTCTCCTGGTTCAGGGCATCGAGCAGTGTGGCCATACGGTCGGCCTCCAGCCACAGGGCGAGCTCGAGCTGGTGGCTCGGGACCGTCTCGAAGTAGTTGGTGCGGTCGAGAAACGTAGTCCCGTTCATAGTTCCGCCGGCGGCCTGGACGAGGGCCATGTGCTCGGTCTTGGCCACGTGGCCCGAGCCCTGGAACATGACGTGCTCGAAGAGGTGGGCGAAGCCGGTCTTGCCCGGAACCTCGTGTTTGGAGCCGACGTTGTACCAGATGTTCACCGCGACGACCGGCGCCAGGTGGTCCTCCGAGACGATCAGGCGTAGGCCGTTGGCCAGGCGTTCGTCGCTGAACGTGACGCTCGGGGCGGTCATTCGGTCGGACTCCTTTGGAGGCATAGGGCCGCGAGTACGTTTCTGCGTGAGCTGGGGCAATTGTACCGACCGTACCGGCCACGGCCGGAGCCGGCGGCGACGGGGCGATCGGGGCCGCCTTTCGGGACTCGTCTGCCTCTCGGCGCCCTCGACCACGGGTCCGTCAGACGATCCGGACTTGATTCTGTGTAGGTCCGTGTTAGTATTTCATCTAACACATGTTAGAGGCTTTGTCCAAGTGGCAGTGAGGCGGGACTCCAGTTCAACATCGACTCGGACCGGCGGGCTCGTTCGCCCGGGGTTCACTACCGCGCAGCCGCCCAGGGTCGAGATCGATGCCCGGACCGCGTACGACTTCCTGACGAGCGCCTGCAACGAGTGCGGCGAATTCGAGGATTTGCTGCCCGAGGATCGCCGCTGGCTCGAGGAGTCGAGAGCCGCCATCACGGCGGAGATGGGAAGCGACCCGTTCCTCAACACATGCAGCGGCTTCGTCGCCGAGTTGGGCCGGATGCTGGTTAGCCGTCCCGAGATTCGGACGGCCCGCGACGTGCTGGTCGCCATCGACGCCATGGCCGACAAGGAGCTGCTCGAGGAAATGGTCGGCGACCTGCTCGACGATCCCGAGCTGTCGGCCATCACCCGTCGCGCCGTAGACGGCGATGGGGAGGCCTACGCCGAGCTCCAGCGAAAGCTCGACACATTCAAGGGCCACCCCGTCCTCACGCAGCCCGTGGCCGATTTGGTCCCGACGGCCCGAGCGATCGTCCGGGCTTGGCTGCCTCGCTATGAAGTCATCGAGGCCCGTGTCGGCCGAATGATCGAGCGAGACATCGCGGCTCGCCGTGCGGAAGACGCTACTCGCGACCCAATCGGTTTCGTCGAGCGAGCGACCAACGGCATCCGCCTGGTGCCCGAGCAGCGAATCCGTCGCGTGATCCTCGCCCCGAGTTACTTCGGGCGTCCATACAACTCGTTGACCAAAGTCGGCGACGTGCAGTTGGTGTGCTACCCGATCGCCGATTCCGCGCTGGGCGCCGCGGACAAGATCGATCCTCCGGCGGCGACCGTACGCCTGTATCGGGCGCTCGGCGACGGTAGCCGGCTGCGCATCCTCCGACTCCTCGCCGAGCGGGATCGATACCTGACCGAGATCGCCAACGAGCTCGAGCTCAGCAAGCCGACCATCAAGCACCACCTGGCTCTTCTCCGGGCGGCCGGGCTCATAACGCTCACGGAGCAGGGCAACCTGACCTACTACAGCCTGCGCCACGACCGCGCCGAAGAGGCCGGGGTGGAGCTTCGGGCGTACCTGGCCCACTGACCCGGGAGGAACCCAATGCCAAAACAAACACCTCCTTACGTTAGATAAACAACTAACGTCGATCATCACTTCTTCTAACACAGGGAAGATGGAAATGTGGCGTGACACGCCTGAGCAAAGACTGGACACCATCAACCAGCGAAACTCCGACCTCATCGCCGAGGCGGCGTCGACTCGACTCGCCCGACGTGCGGCTCGCGATCGCCGCGGCTTCACAGGCCTGCGTGTGCGGCTGGGGACGCTCCTCATCGTCGTGGGGCGTACCCTCTGCGAAGAGGATGTCCTGCGGCACGACCCGGCCCATTCATAGGGTCACGCGATCGCCAGCGCAGCGAGGAGACGGGTGACGGGAGCCCTGGCCCGCTATGTCCATAGCTTCACAGGATTCGGCCGCGACGCGCGGCTATTCCTGCTGACCACTATCGTCTACGGCGCAGCGCTGAGCCTGTATTGGGTCGACTTCAATCTGTATCTCGAATCGATAGGAGTCGACCGCCCGACCATCGGCTGGATGTTGGCCCTGTCCCAGCTCGCGGGCGTAGTCGTCGCCATTCCGGCGGTTGCCCTGTCCGACCGCCTGGGCCGCAGGACGATCATGGCCGGCGGCATGGCCCTGGTGGCGGTGGCGCTCTTCGCCTTCCTGCCCGGTCGGTGGGCGCTGCTGTTCGTGGGCGTCGCGGCTTTGGGCGCGGGCTCGCAAGTGGTGTCGGTGGTGCAGATACCGTTCATCGCCGAGCACACTCTGCCCGAGCAGCGGAACGAGTACTTCGCAATCTGGTCGGCTTTAGGGTTTCTGACTTCGCTACTCTCGGCCGTTATCGGCGGCGCGGCCGCGACTGTTCTGGCCGACAGACTCGATCTGGTTTCGGCCGCGGCTCCTTATCAGATCCTGCTGGCTGGGGTGGCGATCCTGGCCGTCCTGGCCCTGGGCACTGTCTACCTGCTGACCAGCGACAGGCCCGTCTTCAATCGGGAACGCTCCGAGACACGCAGCCGGTTCGGGCTGGTGGTCTCGGACAGGCGTCTCTTCTTCCGGCTGCTGCTGCCGGGCTTCCTGACGTCGCTGGGTGCTGGCCAGTTGATCCCGTTCCTCAACGTGTTCATCAAGACCAAATTCAGCCTTGATCTCCCGGTCGTGAACCTCGTCTTCGGCATCACGAGCCTGGGCACTGCCGCAGCGATCCTGGCGCAGCCCGCGCTGGCGCGCCGGTTCGGACGGATCGGGTCGATCGTCCTCGTTCAGGGGGCCAGCATCCCGTTCCTTGTGGTGCTCGGTTTCTCGCCGGTGCTCTGGACCGTCGTCGTGGCCCTGACCGTGCGCAACTCGCTGATGAATGCAGGCAGCCCGATCTTCGATGCCTTCGCCATGGAGCGGGTCTCGCCGGCGGAGCGGGCCACGGTCGCCGCGGGCATGACACTCCTGTGGTCCCTCGGCTGGACGATCGCGCCGCTGTACTACAGCTGGCTCCAGGCGACGCTCGGCTTCACCGCCGGTTACGCGGTGGACTTCGTCACGATCATCGTCCTGTACACGGCCGCCACGTCGCTGCTCTGGTTCTGGTTCCGAGACTCGGATCGCGTCGCGCTTCCGATGGTCTCCGTACCGATTCCGACCGAGTCCCCGGCTCTCGTCGAGCACGCCTGACACCAGGAGCCGGCCCGTTGAGACCGAAAGTTACACCAGGACAGTCGATCGTCTCGGCGGACGGCCGGTTCAGCCTGACGCTCCAACCCGACGTCGTCTACGACTCGGGCAATCCCGCGGCACTCTGGGCAAGCAACAGATGGGTCAAGACGCAAGCCGTCGCCGGTTTCCCAGCAGTTCGGGCCTGCCATTCAGTAAAAACTACCCGCCCGGAACCAACTGGCAGGTCGTGAACCTGCCCGTCGATCAAGGCGGCGCTCAGTTCCAGCCATCAGGTCGTGGCCAACGCCTACGAGGCCGGGCCATCCGATATGACCGTCTACGTCTGCGACCCCAATAACCCGACTCAGGACAGGACGGGCGCCGGGGTTTCGCCCGGCGCGGCGCTGAGATCGGCGATTACCCGAACGAAACCGCCTGCCGCGGCAGCCCGGGTTCGGGCACCCACTCGCCGAGGGACCGGACCTCGGCGAGACGCGATCGCAAATCCGGGTCCAGCGCCTCGGCGGCGGCCACGGCCGTCTCGATCGCGGTCAGACACAGGATCCCTTCGGCCGTTGCGGTCAGGCGGATCTCGGCGGCGTCGCGGACTGGGCCGGACTTTGGCGCGGGCGTGTTGACGACGAGCCGCACCGAGCCGCCGGCGATGAGATCGAGGATTGGGGTTTGGCCGGCCGCCGCCTTCTCTCCAACCTTGGCCACGATCTGTGACTCGTAGCCCAGCTTACGCAGCTCCGCCGCGGTACCCGACGTGGCCGCGAACCGATAGCCCGCACGGGCAAGGGCGTGAGCCACACGCGGCAGCTCCCCGTGGTCACGCTCCGCGATGGAAATCAGCGCCAGGGCACCGTCCGCACCCGGACGAGGCGGGATCAGAGCCGCTCCCTGCATCGCCTTTGCCAGTGCCACTCGCGAATCGGTGTGGATCCCGATGACCTCGCCCGTGGACTGCATCCCGGGCCCAACCGACGGGTCCACACCACGCAGCTTGGCCGTGGAGAAGGCCGGCGCCTTGACCGCGACCAGCGGCGGCGGCGCGAGCAGCCCGTTCCCCCACCCCATTTCTCGCAGCGTCTCGCCGAGCGCGATCCGGACCGCCAGCTTCACCATCGGCACTCCGGTGACCTTCGACATGAAAGGCACCGTCCGGCTGGCTCGGGGGTTGACCTCAATCAGGTAGACGCCGTCGTCGCGGACGATGAACTGGGCGTTGACCAGGCCGTGGACGTTGAGCGCACGAACGATCCGGTCCATCGCCGCAACGATTAGCTCCTGGTCTGAGACTGAAACCGTCTGCGGCGGGAACATCCCGACCGAGTCGCCCGAGTGGACACCGGCCCTCTCGATGTGCTCGAGCAGCCCGGGGATCAGGACCGTCTCGCCGTCCGCGATGGCATCGACGTCCACCTCGACGCCTTCGAGGTAGCGGTCGATTCGGACCGGTCGATCCGGGTCTACGACGGTTGCGCGGGCGAGCTGGTCCACGAGGTCTGACGGAGAGTAGCTGAAGTCGATGGCGAGGCCGCCGATCACGAACGACGGCCGGACGATGACCGGGTAGCCGATCTGGTCGGCCAGCGCCAGGGCTTCTTCGATCGACCGCGCCATGCCGCCTTCCGGCTGCGGGATACCGACCGACTCGACCAGGTTGGCGAAACGGATGCGGTCCTCGGCCTGGTCGATCGTCTCGAGATTGGCGCCGAGGAGCGGGATCCCGGCCGCTGCCAATGGCTCGGCCAGGTTGAGCGGCGTCTGGCCGCCGAACTGGACGAAGGCCGGCAGCGTCGGGCGGCCGTCCGGCGACTCGGCCTCCACGACCGAGCGGACGCTCTCAGGATCGAGTGGCTCGAAGTACAGACGCGACGAGGCGTCGAAGTCGGTCGAGACCGTCTCCGGGTTCGAGTTGATCATGACCGCCTGCCAGCCCCGTTCGCGAAGCTCGGCCGCGGCCTGGACCGCGCAGTAGTCGAACTCGATCCCCTGCCCGATCCGCACCGGGCCGGACCCGATGACCAGCGCCGCCGGCCGGTCCACGGGCGGCAGTTCCGGCTCGGAACCCGCTGCCGCGTATGTGGCGTAGAAGTAGGGCGTCTCGGCGGCGAATTCCGCGGCGCACGTATCCACCATGGCGTAGCCGGGGACGAGGCCCAGCTCCATGCGAGCGAGGCGGACCGACTCGGCCGGGACCCCGGCCATCTGACCGAGCTCGCGATCGCCGAATCCGGCGCGCTTGACGGTCGCCAGGAGAGTGGCAGCCTCATCGTCCAGTGGTTCGGCGAGGCGGCGGCCTATCTTCCGGACCTCGCGCTCCAGCGCGATGGCCCGCTCCAACTCCCACAGGAACCAGGCTGAGATCCCGGTAACGCCGCGGATCCGCTCCGCCGGCATGCCGCGCCGGAGAAGGGCGAGGATCCGCCACAGCCGCGAGTCGGACGGGGCCAGAAAGCGCTTTAGCACGATCGGATAGGCGGCCCGCTCGGCATGGGCTCGGGCCTCGCAAACCAGGCCGGTGGCATCGAGCATTACCAGCTCGGGTTCCGCCGCAGCGGGCTCCATCAGGTAGTCGAGCGTGGCAGCCCATGCCGCGTTCTCGGCCAGCCAGCCCGCGCCCGCCTGTTCGAGGGCCCGAAGCGCTTTGTTGAGCGCCGAGCCGAACGTTCGGTCGATGGCCATCACCTCGCCGGTCGCCTTCATCTGGCTACCCAGCGTGCGGTCGGCCGTGGGGAACTTGTCGAACGGGAAGCGCGGCAGCTTCACGACCACGTAGTCGAGCGCCGGTTCGAAGGCCGCGACGGTGGTTCCGGTGACGACGTTGGGGATCTCCGCGAGCCGCCGGCCAGCGGCGATCTGGGCCGCCACACGGGCGATCGGATAACCGGTCGCCTTCGACGCCAGCGCCGAGGATCGGCTGACGCGCGGGTTGACCTCGATGACCGCGTATTCGGCGTAGTCGGGCGAGAGCGCGAACTGGACGTTGCAACCGCCCTCGACGCCGAGCGCCCGGATGATCGAGAGCGCCGCCGAACGGAGCCGCTGGTGGACCGGGTCGGGCAGGGTCTGGACCGGCGCAACCACGATCGAGTCGCCGGTGTGGACGCCGAGCGGGTCGACGTTCTCCATCGAGCAGACGGCGATGCAGGTGTCGTCCGCGTCGCGCATTACCTCGTATTCGATCTCCTGCCAGCCGACCAGGCAGCGCTCGACCATGACCTGGTGGATCGGGCTGAGTCGGAGGCCGGTCCGAACCCGCTCCCAATACGCGGCCTCGGTCTCGACGATGCCGCCGCCCGTGCCGCCGAGCGTGAAGGCCGGCCGGATGATCGCGGGCAGGCCAATCTTCTGGAGCGCCGCGTGGGCTGCGGCGTCGCGCGCCTCGTCGGTCTCGCCTTCGACGATGTGGCTCGGGGCGTATGGCTGGCCGATCCGGTGGAGCAGGTCGCGGAACAACTCGCGGTCCTCGGCCATTTCGATGGCCTCGAGCGGCGTCCCGATGAGCCGAACGTTGTATTTGTCGAGGACTCCGGCCTTGGCCAACGCCACGGCCAGGTTCAGCCCGGTCTGGCCGCCGAGGCCGGCGAGGAGGCCCTCCGGCCGCTCTTTGGCGATGACCTGCTCGATGGCCTCGACGGTCAGGGGCTCGAGGTAGACGGCATCGGCCACCTCGGCGTCGGTCATGATCGTGGCCGGGTTCGAATTGACCAGGATCGTCCGAACGCCCTCGGCCCGAAGCGCCCGGCAGGCCTGTGTGCCGGCGTAGTCGAACTCGGCCGCCTGGCCGATCACGACCGGCCCAGACCCGATGATGAGCGCGCTCTTCGGCTTGGCCCGGTGGGTCAGGATTGGCGCGGCGGCGGGCAGGGTCAAAGAGGCTGCCTCACACAAAAAGGCCACCGGCCGAAACAGGCGCGGTGGTTCTCATCGCAGGTGCGCATCGACTTCCTCCCCGGCCTCTCTGGACCGGTACGCCGGCCTCACAGGACCGGCCCCAAGGGTTGCGCGAAGGATAGCAGGAAGGAGGTTGGCAGCGCCGAAAGCAGGGCAGCGCCGAAAGCAACCCTGGCTCGATCCGCTCATGTTGGATCTGCGTGAACTCTCCCCGCCGGACCACCTTAGCCCCAGCTGCCGCTGAATTGTCTCGGCGATCAGGGCTCAAGCCGACCATCACCGACAACCACGCACTGGCTCGACACGGAAACCGTCGACCCGGTCGCACCGCAGAACAGTCCATGACTTGACCGTGCTGCTGCTCTCGTTTGACGCTCAACAACGGGTCCAGGCAGGAAGCTCAAGGACTCGTCAGGGGCGGAGGGACATCTGACGTGACGAGGGCTCGGCTCGAGCTAACCCGCGAGCAGATCGTCACGTACCGGCGGTCCACTGGTGCCGTCGCGATCGAGTCATGGCGCCGGCTCTCGCCCGCGGAGCGCGACGCGGTGGAGGCGGAGGCTGGGACGATGCCGCCGGTCGGTCCTTCAGCTTATCGGGCGCGCGTGTTCTCTTCGACCCTGAATTCGACGATCCGGCGGATCAGGTCCGTGGGCAGCGGTTTGCCGAGCGGAAACTGCACCGAGCCCCGGCCACGCTTGTAGGTCTTGAGTTCCTCCTCGAACGCCTCCATGCCGCTCGGGATCGGATAGAAACCGATGTGCTTCGCGTAACCAGCGAAATGCACAAGGTGGCGTCCGTTCAGGTCAAAGGTCGGTATCGCATAGCTGATCGTCTCTGTGGCGCCGGGCGCGACCGACTTGATTAGGGCTCGCATCTCCGCCAACACCTTCCGGGTCTCGGGTGGGAAGCCGGCGATGTACTGGTCGATCGTGCTGGTGATCAACGTGGTTGGCATTTCGTGCACCTGACTACGGACTGGCGTAGGGACTTTGGACAAGCGACGCCACCAGCATATGGCCCCGAATTGGGCCAGGCCTGACTGCCTCAGCCCATGCCCGCCAGGCGGCGCTGGAGCTCGGCCGTGTCCAGGTGGAGCGGCTCGACCCGCCCGATCGTCGGCTCGGGCTCCCGTCCCCCATGGCGGGCGCGAGCGGCCGAGACGAAGCGATCGAACACGGCCAGCGCGTCGAGCGGACCCGGGCCGCCTTCGGGGTGGTATTGGACCGTCTCGATCGGCTTGTCGCGGTGGCGCAGCCCCTCGACCGAGCAGTCGTTCAGGTCGACCTGGCTGACCACGAAGCCACTCGCCGCCGGCAGCGTGTCGCCGATCACAGTGACCTCGTGGTTCTGCGCGGTTACCTGGACCAGGCCCGTCTCCAGGTCCTGGACCGGGTGGTTCGCGGCGTGGTGGCCAAATGGGAGGCGTCGAGTACTCGCCCCGGCGGCCCGACCCACGATCTGGTGGCCAAGGCAGATGCCGAGCAGCGGCCGGCCGTCGGCAATCACGGCGGCGGCGAGGGCAACCGCGCCGTCGAGGCGGGCCGGGTCACCCGGCCCGGGCGAGAAGACAACGCCATCGACTTCGGCTGCCAGCAGATCCGTCGCCGTAGCCGTGTGCGGCAGCACTCGGACCCGGGCCCCGCGGCGGCGAAGGCTGCGCACGATGTTCGTCTTCAGGCCGAAATCCAGGATTGCCAACAGCGGCCCGCCCTCGGAGGGATCACCCTCGTCGCGCGCGGCCTCGGCCGAGACAGCGGCCACGAAGTCCTGGTCCTCCCAGCGAGGCACCGCTCGGGCGAGCGCTCGGGCCTCCTCCGGGTCGATTTCGCCGGGCGCCGTAACAATGGCGCGCAGGCTGCCGTTGGCTCGGAGATGTCGGGCCAGGGCTCGGGTGTCGACGCCGGCGATGGCCGGAATACCAGCCTCGCGCAGCATCGTGGCCAGCTGCTGGGCATCGTCCAGAACCGCGGCGGTGGCGTTGGCCACGATCAAACCGCGAAGCCACGGCCGCTCGGACTGGTCGTCGTATCGGACGCGGCCGTAGTTGCCGATCAGCGGGTAGGTCATGACGACGAGCTGGCCGGCATACGAGGGATCAGTAGCGATCTCCTGGTAGCCGGTCTGACTGGTGTTCACGACCAGGTCGCCTTCGCCCGATCGCTGCGCCCCAAACGCGATTCCCGGGAAGAGCCGGCCGTCTTCGAGGGCCAGCAACGCCGGTCCGTAGTCACCGACTCTCGGATCGACGACCGCGCTGGAGCGCGGGAACGGCGGCTGCTTCACACAAAAAGGCCACCGGCCTTACGGGCGCGGTGGTTCTCATTACAGGCAACCATGGACCTCCCTTCCGGCCTCTCGGGACCGGTACGCCGGCCTCACAGGACCGGCCGCAAAGGTTGGCCGTAGGTTAGCACGAAGGCATGGTCAAAGCGGCCGGGCCGGCCTCATTTCGAAAGACCGGAGTACCTCCTCCCCGACCGCCGACGACTCTTGGTGACAACTGGAGCGTCGGGCCCGGGTCGGGCCCCCGCCGTCGGCTCAGGTCACCACCACGGTCGAAGCGGGAGTGAGGCTGGGCCGTCCGCGCCGGGCCGGGCGAGCAGCAGCTGGGCGACGTCGATCGAGCCTTCCTCGAAGCCTCGCCGGGCGGCGGCCATGTACAGCCGCCATGCGCGATAGACCTCTTCACCGGCGATCTGGCGGGCGCGGTCGGCCGACGCCTCCAGGCGCTCGACCCACGCCTTGAGCGTCAGCGCGTAGTGCGGTCGGAGCCGCTGGACATCGATCAGCTCGAAACCCGAGCGCCGAGCAAAGCCAGCGGCGTCTTCGACGGTAACCAGCTCTCCGTCCGGGAAGATATACCGGCCGACAAAGCCCCCGCCGCCGAACCTGGTCCACCCCGGCCGCAGGCCGCGGGCCACCGCGGTCGTCGCTATGCCGTGGTTGAGGAACAGCCCGCCGGGCCGGAGCGCTCGGAACGCGGCCCCGAAGTAGTCGTTCAGACGCTCGCGGCCGACGTGCTCGAACATGCCGACGGAGCTGACAGCTTCGAAGGTCCCGAGCCCACCGATGTCGCGGTAGTCGCGGACGAGCACCTTGGCGCGCCCACCCAGGCCCCAGCGTTCGATCTCCGCCGATGCCCACTTCGCCTGTGCAGCGCTGAGTGTGATCCCGACCGCCTCGACGCCGTACCGCTCAGCTGCAAAGCAAACGAGCGAACCCCAGCCGCAGCCGACGTCGAGCACTCGCATGCCCGGCGCGAGCCTGAGCTTGCGGCAGATGAGGTCGAGCTTCGCCTCTTGAGCGTCGTCGAGAGTCGTCTCGGGAGTCTCGAAGTAGGCGGTCGAGTAGACCAGCCGCTTATCGAGCCAGAGCGAGAAGAAGTCGTTCCCGACGTCGTAGTGGAAGCGGACGGCCGCGAGGTCGCGTGCCCGAGAGTGACGTTGTCCGTGCAGACGGGCAACTCGCCGAAGCTCGCGTGCGGGTTCCGTCGCACCCCGCCGTAGATCGAGCCCCAGCTGCACCAGACGTGGCAGGTGGCGGCCGAGTCGTCGCAGGTCGACGGCGCGTCCGGCGTCGATCGCCGCCCAGATGTCACCCTCGATGTCGATGTCGCCGCGCAGATACGCCTCGCCGAAGCCGTCCGCGGAAGGCGGCCAAAGCATTCGCGCCAGGGCGCCCGGTCCAGAGACGACGACGCGCGCGGCAGCCGTTCGATCGGGCGTCGCATCCTGTGCGAGCACGACCTCCAACCTGCCGGCCGGCGGAAGCGCGCTCCGCACCAGCGCGATGGTTTCCCTGGCGATCGCAACACGCCGTGACTCGGCGGTGGCGATCCCTGCATCGATGGCCGCGGTCTTTCCGGCTATGACACCTGGCTCCTTCGCCCTGCTCTTCCCGATGCTAGCTCGCGAAGTCAACCGTGTCCTGGTCCGCGTCCGGACTCAGTAGCCGGTGAATTCCTCGGTCCGGATGTCGTCCTCGTCGACGCCGGAGGCGAGGAGCATTTCGCGCAGGGCCGCGACCATGCCCATCGGGCCGGCGATGTAGTAGATCGGATTCGTGACCCCTTCCAGGTGGCCTGCCAGCATCGATGCATCGATGTGACCGCGCTCGCCGTCCCACGCCGGGGTCGATCCGGCGATCACGGTCATCGTCGGAACGAAGTTCAGGTTCGTGTCCTTCTGGGCGAGGGCCCGCAGCTCGGCAGCGAAGGCCGCGTCTTCGGGGCGCCGGTTGGCGTGAAAGAGCACGACGCGGTACGGCAAGGGGCCGCCGCCGATCGTCTCGACCAGGATGCTGCGGAATGGCGTGATCCCTATGCCGCCGGCCAGCAGCACCGCCGGTCGGGCGGCATTGTGGAGCCGGAAGCTCCCGAACGGCCCTTCTATCTTGACTTCGGTCCCAAGGGGGACGTGCTGCAACACTCGCTTGAATGCCGTGTCGCGCAATCGGGTCGTGATCGCGATCACGCTCTCGCGTGGAGCGCTCGACATGGTAAACGCCCGCAGGTTGCCTTCTGCGTCGGTCTCGGGCGGGTCGAGCAGCGTCACATCGATCGACTGTCCGGCTCGATACGTCCAGCCGGCCGGTTTCTCGAAACGGAAGGACATCGTGCGCTCGGCTACCATCTCGCGGCCGACGAGCGCCGTCTTGAGCGGGGCCTCGGTTGTGGTCATCGTCTGGTCCCTACGAACTAAGTCCCTCCGCCGCCGCCGATCCTAGGCCAGATCATCGTGGCGCGGCGGCGCAGCAACCTCCGTGCCGCCCGCCGCCACGCCTCCGCCGATGCCGAGCTGATGCCAGAGCGAGAGCCGATCCGGAATGAACCACGACTCGACAATGCGACCGCCTTCGAATCGGTCGATCCGCATCTCGTCGAACAGGCGGAGACTCGATCTACAGCCGCTCAGCCGCCAATCCATCGCCCGCGGCCTAAGGCGCGAGCTTCTCTGCGGATCAGACCGCGGCCGCTTTGACGACCTCGGCGTCGAAACGCTCGATCGAGGCCTCGAGCTCCGCCGGCTCGGTCGGCCCGAACACGAGCGCCAGGTGCGCGAGCCCGAGGCTCTCGTACGCCTGAACTGTTCGGAGCATGGCCGCGGGATCGCCGGCGAGCGGATCGCCGGTGGTTCCCGACCCGGGCGCCGCGACGCTCACTCGCGCCGACAGCACGGGCATCGGCCGTCCGGCCGCGTCGGCTGCAGCTCGAATGATCGGGATCCGAGGGGCAAAGACCTCGGGCGTCGCCCGAGTGGCGTGGTAGCCGTCACCGAGCGCACCCGCGCGCCGGAGAGCCGCCTCGGACCCCCCGCCGATGACTATCGGGACACGATCGCCCTGGGCCGGCAACGGCCCGAAGACATAGTCCGTGAAGGTGTGGAACACGCCCTCGAACGGTTCCGCGGAGCCGGACCAGAGGTGCCGCCACAGCCGGATCGTCTCATCGAGATAAGCGCCGCGACGATGGAATCGGTCGGCCGCGCCGAGATTGCCGAACTCGATCTCGTTCCAGCCGACGCCAACGCCCGCAATCAGGCGCCCGCCACTCAAGGCGTCGAGAGTGGCGAGCTCCTTGGCCAGCAGAACGGCGTTGCGCTGCGGCACGACGATCACGCTCGTCCCGAGCTTCAGGTTCGGATGCCGGGCGCCGACCCAGGCCAGGGTGGCGATCGCCTCGAAGACGCGCCCGTATTCGGTCGCGGCCGAGTGCGGCGCGAGGACGTGATCGGTCGTCCAGACCGTCTCCCAGCCCAGGCGTTCGGCCGTCTCCGCGCCGGCCTCGATCGCCTCGCGGCTCGACCCGGCGCCGGTGTTCCTAAGGATCAACCCGAACTTCATGACGGCCCGATGCTAGCGCAGATGCGCCACCGGCAGCGGCCCCGGCATCTTCAGGGCCGCGCCACGACTCGAGGGCGGCTTGCGCCAGCTGCGTCCGGGTACGGGCCTAGCGGTGCCCGCGCCACGGACTGGCGGTGGACGTAGCCGACGATCCCGGCCGGCGCCTCGGGGCGAGGAGGACGTCGATTTCGGCGCGGAGGCGCCGTCCGAGAGTCGACCTCTGGAGCCATTCGAGGTAATCGAGGTCCTGCCTGGCTATCTCGCCCAGCGACCAGCCGGCGTAGCGGCCGAAGTCGAGCACCGTGCCCGATGGACGGCCCGGCGGCGGGCCCGCATGGGAATCGGCCGGCGCATGCGACACCGTAGAAGTCGACACCGGCTGCTGGGGCGGCTCGGGGTTCGGGACGGCGGCCGGCGCACTGGCGCGCTCGGCGTCGTACGCGGCTCGCCGGCGGGGATCGCCGAGGACGTCCCAGGCATCGTTGATCTCGATCATCCGCCGCGCATCGCCGCCGTGGTCGGGGTGGTATTTCCGCGCCAGGGTGCGGTAGGCCGCGCGAATAACTTCCGATTCGGCCCTCGGATGAACCTGAAGTACTTCGTACAGATCCGGCATTGCGGAGAGCCTACATCGGCCTTCGTTCCGCGGGCAGCCCTAAACGCGCCCGCCGGCTAACGCCGATTCCTCGCCTGGAGGAGGTCGAGTACCCCGGCAGCGTCGATTCCCGGCTCGACCTCGCGCAATTCCCAGCTCTCGTCGTGAGCGGTGGCCTCGCCCGGACCCAGACACTCGAGCGGCCCGAGAGACTCCAGCTCGATCGCCGACTCGTCGACGTAGACCTCGACGTTGCAGCCGAAATCGGCGCGAGCGGCGCCGACCGCGGGATCGAAACGCAACACGAACAGGAGCCCGTCGCGCAGATAGGCGGCCACGCCCGACGTGTCGAGACAGCCGACCTTGAACGCCTTTGCCGGCCGTCCGGCCACGGTGAGGGTTCGATCGCCGATGTGCAGCCGGTCGTCGGACCAGAACGCATAGGGCCAGAGCGCGACGACCTGGTTTGGCTGGAGGGCGTGCTCTTTGGCCTCCGGTGCCATCGGGACGACCGCGACGCCGCCCAGGCGGAGTTGCGTGATCCCCCACGGCGCCAGCTCGATCTCGCCCGAGCCCTCGTTCGCGATCACGTGGTGAACCGTGACTGCGGCCGAATCCGCGTCGAGCCGGATCTCCATCGTCCGTCGCAGGCCGGTCGGCCCCTCTACCGGCCCCACCAAACGGACCGCAGGTGCCGCGGCGTCGGGGATTGCCGTCAGAGTCAAGCCCGTGGCGTCCGGCACGCTGCAGAGCGAGGTCTCGGGCGCGAACCAGAGCCGGTGCCCGCCGAGCAGATCGTACGTGCCGTAGCCGGCGTCCCAGCTGATCTGCGGCGTCTCGACGAGGAAGTTGTCCCGGCCACTCAACCCGAAGCCCACGATGCGCGGCCCGCCGGTTGCCAGGACGTCGACCCAGCAACGGCCGTTATCCAGGCGGCGAGTGGCCCGGCCGTGGTAGTCGCCGGGGACGCCCGGCAATCCGTCCGCCCCAATTGCAGAAACGCTCATCGCAGAACGACCTCCACTTTCACCATCGGCGTTTCGGGCGCCGGAAGCGGTACGACATCGCCGGCCACTTCCGTTCCGTCGACGATCAGCGACACGGCATTGCCGGCGCCGCCACGCCGGACCGAGATCTCGTAGGCCGTGCCGCGGAACTCACGATGGGCCTTGAAGCCCGGCCACGCGCTTGGTAGTGCCGGCGCCACGCGGAGCCCATCGTACGTTGGCCGGATGCCGAGGATCCACTGCGAGGCGGCCACGAAAGTCCACGATGCCGTTCCCGTCAACCAGGCGTTTCGCGCCATCCCGAACGACGGGTGAGTCGGGCCGCAGATGTTCTGCGGGTACGTGTACGGCTCCACCTTGTAGAGGTCCGAGTCGGTACGGGCCAGTGGCAGGATCTGGCGGTAGTACTTGTACGCCGCGTCACCGTCGCCGAGCATCGCCGCGGCCACGATCGACCACGTGTTGGCGTGGCAGAAGATGCCGCCGTTCTCCTTGGCCCCGGGCACGTACGTCGCAGTGCCGCGGACCCGATCGTCGGCGCCATCGTAGGGCGGCCAGAGCAATGCGATACCGAACTTCGTGTTGAGCCTCTCGTCGGCCGAGCGCATCGCCATGACCGCCCGCTCCCGAGACGCAACCCCACCAAGGACGCTCCAGCTCTGCGGAATCAGGTCGATCGCCTGGTGCGCCGCCCCGGACTCGCCGATCGGCAGGCCGTCGTCGTCGAAGGCGCGCTTGTACCAAGCGCCATCCCATGCACACTGGTTGATCGCCTTCGCCATGGAGGCGTGAAGCGCCGCGTAGCGCGCCGCGTCGGCCGGCCGGCCCAGATGCTGGGCAAGCTCCTGCAAATCCAGCATGACCCGGCAGAACTGCATCCCCGTCCAGACGCTCTCCGCCTTGCCGGAGCCGTGGTCGATGTTGAGCGTGTCGTTCCAGTCAGAGAAGCCGGCGCGGGGCAATCCGTGCGGTCCGAGATGCCCGAGCGTGAAATCGACCGCCCGGAGCATGTGCTCCCAGATGGTCTCATCGGCATGGTCGACGTAGGCGACCTTCTGCTCGAGATAATCGAAGTCGCCGGTTTCTCGGAGGTAAGCGCAGACCGAAAGGATCAACCACAGGTGGTCGTCGCTGAACCATTGCGGCCAGTTCGGATACTCCGAAGCCAGCCCGGGTCCGCCCTCCAGCGTCAACGGGAAGAACTGGTGCCAGGTGTGGCCGTCGGCGAACTGCATCCTCCAGATCGTGGTGAGCATCCGGCGGGCGTGGTCCGGCACGGTGTGCATCGTGCCCAGCGTGTCCTGGCCGCTGTCGCGCGTGCCCATGCCACGGCCCAGGCCGCTCTCGTAGCCGGAGACGAAGCGTGACCAGTACAGCGTGGTCCGGCACTGAACCTGGTTCCACAAGTTGATCATTGCGTTCGTGTCGGCGTCCGGGGTTTCCACGGTGAACCGCGACAAGTAGGCCGCCCAGTCGTCGCGGAGGGCCGCGAATGCGGCACTCACCTCGGCCGGATCGGCATAGCGAGCCACCACACGGCCTATTTCCACCGGCTGCTCCGTGGCACCCATGACGAAGACGATCAGGCGTTCCTGGTCAGCGGCCAGTTCGATGTCGTGCACGAGCGAACCCACGCTGTTGCCTCGCGGCGAGCCGCCATTCGACGGCTGTCCGGTCTCGACGACGATCGGATCGGCCAGGTCGCGGCCACGCCCGATGAAGTCCTCGCGGTCGCAGGTGTAACCGGCGGGCGCCTCGCTGGCGCCGAAGAAGTAGGTCAGCGGGTTGAACTTGGTCCCGACCCGGATGACGCCGTTCTCGCAGCTCGAGAAGACGATGTGCTGGGCCCAGTCCAGGTTGGTCAGGTCGTTGAAGGCATCGGCAAAGCTGAACTCGGCGTAGCTGAAAGAGCGCAGCCGGCGCGGGGACGAGCCGACGTTGCGGACCTTGAGGACCCACAGCTCGCAAGGGGCGGGCTCATCCGCCGAGCTCGGCGGGACGAAATAGGTGATCTCGGCCGCGATCCCACGCCACGAACTGGAGATCCGCGTGTAAGCCGCGCCGTGGCGGCATTCGTAGGCGTCCAGATCGCGCTTTGTCGGGCGTGCGGTTGGGCTCCAGTATTCGCCGGAATCCTGGTCCCGCAGGTAAACGTAGCGGCCCGGCTGATCGACTGGGATGGCATTGTAGCGGTAGCGGGTGACCCGCCGGTTGCGCGGGTCGCGGTCGAACGAGTAGCCGCCGCCGGTGTTCGACACGATGCCGCCGTACCGGCCCTCGCCGATGTAGTTGAGCCATGGCGTCGGCGTGTCGGGGCGAGTGATGACGTACTCACGGGCCGCCACGTCGAAGTAGCCGTATGCGTTGGCGCCAGGGCGAGCCTCGACCTCAGACATTGGGTTGTCTCCGGCGCCGCCCGAATCTACGGGTCGGGCGCAAACGCGGCTGGACGCAGGCGAATGCTACTGGACGAACGCCTCGACCACGAATGACTGGCCGGGTCTGGTTGGAAGGGGGAGGAGATTGCCGTCGATCGCCGCCCCGTCCAGCGTCATCCTCGCCACGCGACCGAAAGCGCCCCTGGCCTTGTGGACCGTTATCTCGTATCGGGCGCCGCGGAAGCGGCGGCCCACGGTGTAGTCGCCCCAGTCCGCGGGCAGGCTCGGATCGATGCGCAGGCCGTCGTGCTCGGCCCTGATGCCCAGGATCCACTGGCTGATCGCGACGAAGTTCCAGGCGGCCGTGCCCGTGAGCCACGAGTTCTTTGCTTCGCCGTGGGTCGGCGCGTCCTTGCCGGCGATCATCTGGGCGTAGACGTACGGCTCGCAGCGATGCACCTCGGAGATCTCCTCACGCGCCGAGGGGTTGATGCGCAGGTAGTAGTCCAGCGCGCCGTCGCCGTTGCCGGCCATCGCCTCCGCGATCATCACCCAGGGGTTGGTGTGGCAGAAGACGCCGGCGTTCTCCTTGTAGCCCTCCGGATAAGTCGAGATCTCGCCGAGCTCGAGGTGATAGGAGGTGAACGCGGGCTGGTTCAGGACGATGCCGTGCGGCGTGGCCAGCCGCTCACGAACCGCGGTCAGGGCCTTGCCGGCCAGCCCATTCTCGAGACCGATGCCGGCCACGATGCACATGCCTTGAGGCTCGACGAAGATCTGGCCCTCGGTGCATTCCTTCGACCCGACAGGATTCCCGAAGAAGTCGTAGGCACGGCGGAACCAGTCACCGTCCCAACCGGCTGTCTCGACGATCGACGTCATCGCCGCTGCCGCGTCCGCCGATCGCTTCGCCTCGACCGAGTCCCCGCGCCGGGTCGCGATGTCCACCATCTCCCTGGCGGCGAGCACGAATAGCCCACCGATGAAGACGGACTCGGCGACGCCGCCCTCCTTGTTCTCCGTCGTTTGGAACGACTCGCCCGGCGTATCTGAAAAGCAGTTGAGGTTCAGGCAATCGTTCCAGTCGGCCCGGCCGATGAGCGGCAGGCCGTGCGGTCCAACGCGTTCCAGCGTGTAACCGAGCGATCGCTGCAGGTGTTCGTACAGCGGCTTCTCGGTGCCGTGGGCGTTGTTGTAGGGCACCGGCTCATCCAGTACGCCGGAGTCTCCCGTCTCCTTGAGATACGCCGCCACTGCGAGAACGAGCCAGGCCGGGTCGTCGTTGAAGCCGCCACCCACGTCGTCGTTGCCGCGCTTGGTCAGCGGCTGGTACTGGTGGTATGCGCCGCCGCTCGGCAGCTGGGTCGCGGCGATATCGAGGATTCGCTCGCGGGCCCGAGCCGGGACCATGTGGACGAAGCCCAGCAAGTCCTGGTTCGAATCTCGGAAGCCCATGCCGCGGCCTATACCAGACTCGAACAGCGAGGCCGAGCGCGAGATGTTGAACGTCACCATGCACTGGTATGCGTTCCAGATGTTCACCATCCGGTTCACGTGCTCGCTGGCGGTCGTCACCTGCAAGATGCCGAGCGCGTTCGTCCAGTAGGCATGGAGGTCGGCGAATGCCTTCTCGACGACAGCCGGCTGGAGGTAGCGGGCGATGATCGGTTTGACCCGCTTCTTGTTGATCTTCTGCGAGCCGGGCGGATCGAATTTGTCGTCCTTGGGGTTCTCCTGGTACCCGAGCAGCACGATGACTTCCCTCGTCTCGCCCGGCGCCAGATCGAGCTTGACGTGGTGAGAGCCCATCGGCTGCCAGCCGTGGGCGATCGAGCCGGTGGCGGCGCCGTTCTCTACGGCAAGCGGCCGATCCCAGCCGCGGTAGGGCCCGAGGAACGCGTCGCGCTGAGTGTCGAACCCGGTCAGCGGAGCCGAGCAGGCGAAGAACGCGAAATGGTCGCGCCGCTCGCGGTACTCGGTCTTGTGATAGATGACGCCGTCCTCCACCTCGACCTGGCCCGTGGAGTAGTTCCGCTGGAAGTTCGTGGCGTCTTCGTTGGCTTCCCAAAGGCAGAACTCGATCGAGTCGAAGAGTGAGATCTTCGCCGGAGTGGCCCGTTCGTTCGTGACGCGGATCCGCCACACTTCGAGGTTCTCGCCGAGTGGAACGAAGTAGAGGGTCTCGCCTCGAATGCCTTTGAAACGCGAGCCAATGATCGAGTAGCCCAGCCCGTGGCGGCAGCTGTAGTCCTCGACCTCACACTGGGTGGGCTGCCAGCTCGGGCTCCAGTACTCGCCAGACTCGTCGTCGCGCAGGTAGATGTAGCGCCCGCCCAGGTCCAGCGGCGCATTGTTGTATCGGTACCGGGTCAGGCGGCGCAGGCGTGCGTCGCGGTAGAAGGAGTAGCCGCCGGCGGTGTTCGAGATGATTCCGAAATACGCTTCGCTGCCGAGGTAGTTGATCCACGGCAACGGCGTGTCCGGACGGGTGATGACGTACTCGCGTCGCTCATCGTCGAAGTGACCGTAGCGCACGACTCTCCTCTTCGTTGGCCACTGCTGTCGACCGCGTCTCGAACAGAGTCCGGCCGTGCCCAGGCGCCGGAAGGCGAGACGAACCGCTTGCCAGGGTGCTCGGCCGTCCCAGATCGGCTCCGCGCCCGGAGGGACATTACCATTCCGACCGGCCCCGGCGCTGAGATACAAGCTGAACGACGTTCGTGGCGCGTCGCCGGCTTTCAGGGCACATCCGCGGGATGGAATCCGCCCCGCCCTGCGCGACCCGGGTTGCGCCAGGTGATCGAATGGCCGCGGGTCCAGCCACTCCACCGGTGCGTAGTACATTGAGCCGGCGTCGGCTCGAGGTCTGGTTCAGGGCGCCCGCCCCGGACCCGCAGCTGCCGGAGTGCCCATGCCAGACAACCCGTTCGGAGACGACTTCCACAAGACGATCGTCGACAACCTTGCCGACGGCGTCTACTTCGTCGATCCGGGCCGCGAGATCGGCTACTGGAACCACGGCGCCGAGCGCATCACCGGCTACTCGTCGGCCGAGGTGGTCGGGCATCGCTGCTTCGAGAACATCCTCGACCACGTCGACGGCCAGGGAAACTCACTCTGCCATACGGTCTGCCCGCTGGCCGCGACGATCCGCGATGGACATTCCCGCGAGGTCTCCGTCTGGCTCCGGCACGCGGAGGGATATCGCAAGCCTGTCCGCATTCGGACGGCGCCGGTCCGCAACGGCGACGGGAACATCGTTGGCGCGGTGGAAGTCTTTTCCGACGACTCGGCCGTTCTGCGGGCGGTCGAAGACGCCGATCGCGCTCGCCACGACGCGCTCACCGATGAGTTGACCGGCCTTCCAAACCGCCGGCTCTTCGACGCCGCCCTCGCTGGCCGCCTCGACAACATGGGTCGCTACGGTTGGCGTTTCGGCCTTCTCATCGTAGATATAGACCACTTCAAGCACGTCAACGACACATACGGTCACACCTTCGGCGACGCGGTGCTTGTGGGCGTCGGCGCCACTCTCCGTGGTGCTGTGCGAGGCGGAGACGTGGTGGCACGTTGGGGCGGTGAAGAGTTCGCCGTCCTCGTCGAATCGTCCGACGACGGCGGCCTGGCCGACGCCGCCGAAAGAATCCGAACCCTCGTCGCCCAGTCCGAGGTTCGCCTGGCCGGGGTTCAGCACAAGGTGCACGTCTCGGTCGGCGGCGCGCTAGCGTGCGCTGACGAGTCCGCCGACCAGCTGTTCGCCCGTGCCGACAGCGCGCTGTACAGCGCCAAGAAAGCCGGCCGCGACCGGATCGAGATCGCTCAGCCGGACTGACCCGCGCGGATCCGTGGCGTCAACCAGAGCCCATGGCGCTCGTACGACGTCGGAGGCCGTGAGGGTACGCCGCCGCCTGACGGACAGTCGGCCGGCGCAGGCTCTCCCGAAGCCGTAGCGCCGCGCGTCCCAGATGACGTACGCGGCCTACCTCGTTTACGGGCGTGGGCAACGCGACAGACGCCCGGATGACCCGCCCGGAGAAGTCGGTGCCCCTCGCCGCCCGGACGTCAACCGGCGTCGCGATCGCAGGCGCGGATTTCAAGACGCGACGCGGCCCCGCAGTTCGGAGATTTGGCTCTCTAGTACGGCCAGGTGAGATTCGATCGCTTGCAGCATCTGCTCCTGCTTCTCCAGCTTCTCTAGACGGTCCCAGATGCCCTTCCCCAGCACCAGAAGGTCTGCCCGGATGAGGTCATAGAGAACCGCCTCCGGAGAGTTGGCCGCGATCTTTCCCGTTGCGATTCGGCGTTCGGTCACCGGTTATTCCTCCCTGGCTCTGAGCAGCTAGCCGCTCGACACTGTAGCGTCTCCGGGCTCGCGCAAACCGTGTAGTTGCGAGGTGGGGACTTGAGCCTTCCCGTAATCCCGCCAGGCCACCGGCCTATGGCATCCTCTGGCAATGAGCTGGACAACACTTGGCCGTCGAGCCAGGGCGTGGCGGGTTGTACACGCCGCGTGGTCCGGGGTCGGTCTCGCGAGCCTCGGCTACATCTGGGCATGTGCGGCGACGGGTCGTCGTGACAAAGCTCTCGTGGCGAGCATCGGCTTCCTCTTGATCGAGGGCGCAGGGCTCATCATGGGTGGCGGTGACTGCCCGATGGGGACGCTCCAGGCAGAGTGGGGCGATCCGAAGCCATTCTTCGAGCTCGTGCTGCCGCCCCAGGCCGCGAAGGCAGCGGTCCCAGTTCTCGCCGTAGCAACAGTCGTCGGCCTTGTGGCGATTGTGCTGCGGCGGCCGAGTCGGAGGGGTCCGCCCGCAGTCACATAGCCCAAGGCTTGCGTCTTGCAGCGAAGACGAGCGGTCGGCCAACACGGGCGGGCCCGCCGAAGGCAAGCGCCCAGTCGCCCCCCAAACCCTCGCTTTCACCTGAAGGCAGCCCCCGACGGAGCCGCTCGACTGGCCCTGCAAAGCGGTCAAACCACCCGTCGGACCTTCCGCGGAAGGCTCCAAGGGGTCGGATTCCCTCGTGAATGTTGGTGAGCCCGCAGGGATTCGAACCCTGAACCTAGGGATTAAGAGTCCCCCGCTCTACCGTTGAGCTACGGGCCCACGGCCGCGAAGGATACAGCAACAAGCGCCGAACCGGCTGACCGACCCACCATGGCGCGCATCCGCGGCGACGCATCGAGTGCCGGGCGGCGGCCGGTTACCCCGAACGTGTGACCTCGAATGGGGACTGCGGTTCCCTACAGACAGGACGCCGTCACCGGCTACGATATGCGCCTGCGATTCCGAGGACCCGACAGGATGTCGGTGGTCCGTCGCACTCCCGGCGGCAGGCGTGACTCAGAGCTCGGCGGCGGAGAGCCTCCAGCTGCTCGAACAGCTGCAGGCAGGCATCGTCATCATCGACTCGGCGGGCATCGTCGTGCACTGGAATTCGCACGCCGAGTCCATCCTCGGCCTCTCCACCGACGTCGCCCTCGGCCGCCCGTTGGCCGAATTGATGTCCGTAGTCCGTGGCGCAGACCTTGCCGGCCGCGCGGTCCGTCTCCAGGCGATGAAGCCGGGCGGCTGGCACGGCCTGACGAATCTCCGTGTCGGCGCCAAGGACATCTGGGTCAGGGCTCATGTCCACGCCCTCAAACTGGCCCCGACGGACGCCGACCCCGGCATCACGGCGATCTTCTGGCCCGACACCGGTCCCGCCTCGCAAGACGCCGCCCCGACCGAACCTCTGCCGTACCGGGACTTGTTCGTCCGGTCGCCCGAGGCGCTCCTCCTCATCGACGCCGACGGCACGATCATCGACGCCAACGACATCGCGGTGGCCATGTACGGTGCCACACGCGCCGAGATGATCGGAACCAAGTACGAGTCCGTCCTGGCCGACTGGTCCGACTCTGACGCCGAGGCGGCACGGCGAGAGGCCGCCACGGCCGGAACGCTCGTTCGCGAGATCACGATCAAGCCTCGTTCGGGCGAGCCGATCAAGGTCGAGGCCATCGGTACGGTGGTTTCCCCAACCGACAGCGGCTACGTCATGGTGCGTCTACGAGACTTGACGAAGATCCGGGCGGCCGCGGAAACAGACCCTGCTGCGCTCGGATCGCTGGCCGTGGCCACGGGTCGGGCCCGCAATCGCCACGAAGTGGCGGCCGCAGCCCTGGAGCGGCTGCGCGAGGCCACGATGTCCGATCTAGGGATCATCGCGACGTGGGCGGCCGGCAGGGAACGTCAGACAATCGAGGCCAGCCTTGGAGTCAGCGAGGATTTGCTAGCGGTCATCCGCCGTGCCGACATACCGATGCTCGAACAGGCTCTGGAACAGCTGGGCGAGGTCGTAGCGGTGGAGGCTCTCGGCAGGTTCCTCGAGGGAACCGACAGCCCGGGCCTGCTGGCTCGCGACGGAATCGTTACCGGGTTCCTGGTCGGGCTCCGCATCCGGGACGAATCGATCGGCTTCCTCGCCCTCGGCTCGCGCCGCCCGGACTGGCGCCGTCCTGCCGACGATATCGTTCTGCAGGTCGCTTCCCAGGTTGCTAGCGCCTTCGAGAACGCGCGGCTGATGGAGCGGTTGGAGCGCGGCCTCGATCAGGAGCGCCGCCTGACGGCCCAACTCGAGATGCTGATGGGCCTGACCCTGCTGCCACAGGGCGAGATCTCGGAAGCCACGATTGCCGATCTCCTGCTGGAACGGATCCTCGGCTCGCTCGGCGCCGATGCCGGCATCGTGGTCGCTGCCTCCGAAGGCCGCCTGCACGTGGTGGCATCGCGCCAGATGCCGGAAGCAATGCAAGTGCTCCTGGAGACCCGCCCGCCCGAATCGTTCGGCTTCTGGCAGCGCCTGAATTCACCCGACCGCGGCGGCGCTTACCAGGAACACCTCGCCGCAGCCGCAGAGCTCGAGCCCGAGCTGAGGCGCATGGTGGATGCGGGCATTACGGGCCATGCCGTCTTCCCCGTGCGTGAGGGCGACCGGCTCGTCGGCGCGTTCCTGTGCTACTTCTTCGGATCGAGCGATGCGAGAGCGAATACCGACGATCGCAACGTCGAGGCGGTGGGGCGGGTCATCTCGATCGCCTTTGCAAACGTACGGATGAGCGAAGGCCTGGCGGAGGCAGCCGAGCATGAACGACGGCTGACTGCCGAGTTGCGGGCTCTGCAGGAATTGACATTCCTCGGCGCGTCCACCGACGACCTGTTCCGTCTGGCCCAGGAGACGATCGAGGCCGTCGTCCTGGCCACGGGAGCGGCCGGCGGGGGATACATCCTGGTGGATCCGGCGTTCGAGAAGATAGACCAGGTGGCGTGGGTTGGACTCCCCAGCCGGAGCTGGTCGGACAGCGGCGCTGGACTGCAGATCCCGGGTAGCTGGCCGTCGCTGTCGCAGCTCGGGGCGTATGGGGAGGTCTGGCTTGCCACCTCCGACGGTGAGGCCGACTCGAATGCGGCGCATGCCGAGGCAGTGCTCCCACTCAGGCTCGAGGGCAGACTCGAGGGCGTTCTTCACCTGGAGTGGGCGGAGCCTCCCCGATCCGAGCAGTTCGACGGCCATTTCCTGGAGCCGATCGCCCGCATCTGCAGCATCTCGCTCGCCAACTTCCGGCTCCGCTCCGAGCTTCTTCACAGGGCTGCCGCCCAGCGAGCGCTGGGGCACCGCCTGGACACGCTCGACGAGTTGACCCGGATCGGCGAGGAGGCGAGCTCGTTCGAGGAACTGGCCCACCGGACGGTCAGCCTGGTCCGAGAGGCGCTCGACGCGAGCGGCGTCTGCTACCTGCTGATCGAACCTGGGCACCACTTCGAGACACACGCAGTCGCGGGTGAAACGGGTGCGTTCAGGTTGTGGCTGAAGGGCGTCCCGGCCCGGGAGGCCCCCGGCGGCTCGATCCTGCTGTCGGGCGGCACGAGCGTCCTGGGCGACTTCGCGGCCGGCGAGGTCAACGAGAGGGTTCTGCCGCTCGCCCGCGCCACAGGTTTCCACTCTTTCGGTGCAATCCCGATCCGCACGGGAGAGGAGTTGGCCGGCGCCCTCCTGTGCTTCTTCGAGGGGCCCGTGTCGAGCCTGCCGCTCGACGAGTCCGCGCTGGATTCCGAGGCCAGGATCGCCGGCATCGCCCTCGCCAACTACCGGCTGCGCGAGCGGCTCGTTTCCTCTGAGGAGCGGTATCGCACCCTGTTCGAGGAGTCGCCGGACGCGTTGCTCGTCTCCGCCCTGGACGGCACCGTGCTCGACGCCAACGAGGCCGCAGTCCGCCTGTACCGCGTCAACCGCGGCGAGGTCCTCGGCCGCTACTTCGGCCAGCTCGTCGCCGCCGACGAGCGCGAGATGGCCCGCCGCAGGCAGATCGTCTGGGCTCAGGGCCGCGGTACCTTCAGCGACCGCGGCCGAAGGGCCGACGGCTCGGAATTCCCGGTGGAGGTGGAGGTTCGCGTCGTGGAACTGGGCGGCCAGCGCCGCTTTCTGCATCTGGTCCGCGACCTCTCCGACCAGGAACGCCTGCAGAGGGAGCTGCTCCAGGCCCAGAAGATGGAAGCGATCGGGCAGCTGGTCTCCGGCGTCGCTCACGAGCTCAACAACCCGCTCGCGGCGATCATCGCGTTCAGCCAGCTCATGCGCAGCGACGAACGGCTGCCCGAAGACATGAAGCACGACGCCGGCCTGCTCGTCCAGGAAGCCGACCGGACCCGGCGCATCGTGCAGAACCTCCTCGACTTCGCAAGGGCGAGACCCCCGGAGCGGCGCCCGACGAGCATTTCGGTGCTCGTCCAGAGCGTCCTCGAGTTGCAGTCGTACGCGCTCGGCACGAACCAGATCCAGGTGGAGATCGACATCCCTGCCACGCTGCCGGAAGTCGATCTCGATCGCGCTCAGCTCCAGCAGGTTCTCCTGAACCTGACGATCAATGCCATCCAGGCGATGCGCGGCCGCGACCGCAGCCATGCGGCCCACTTGTGGGTCAAGGCCGCTCTGGTAAAGCCACAGTCGAATTCCGGGGCAGCCAAGACACAGAGGCTCCTGGACGCCGGGGACCGGGTCAGGATCGCTATCTGCGACGATGGACCCGGAGTCCAGGAATCGGCCAGGCCACGCCTCTTCGACCCGTTCTTCACGACCAAGCAACCCGGCGACGGGACCGGCCTCGGTCTGTCCGTGTCGTTCGGCATCGTCGCCGCCCACGGCGGACATCTCTGGTACGAGCCTCGACAAGGCGGCTCGGGAAGCTGTTTCATCATGGAGCTGCCGGTCAGCGGCCGGAGTGTGGACGAGCGGTATCTGGAGCTGATTGCGCTGCCGACTGCTCCGGCGCCGATCCATCCGGTCAAGCCCGGTTCCAAGGCGCCCGGCCCGGCGGTCGTCACGCGGCGCCATGCCCGGATCGCAGCCGACCCGGGGCCGGTCGCCCCAGACGTTGCCGACAGTCCGTCAGACGCGCCGGCCGAGGCGATCGCGCCACCGGCTCCCGCTCCGTATTCGGCTCCTTCACTCCCCGATTTCGTTCCGGCGCCGCCCCGTCCCGGCCACCCGGCAGGTGCCCCGCTCCACTCCGCCGTCGCGGCTGGACCGGCACCGGTCGCCCGTGTGCCGTCGGTGGCCGCCCGGCCGGCAACCACCACCCGGCGTCCCCTGGTCCTGGCCCTCGACGACGAGCCGTCGATCCGGGCATTCCTGCGTAAGGCGTTGGCCGCCGCCGGGATGGAATGCCTGCCCTTCCAGGACGGCGCCCAGGCGCTCGACGGCTTGCGCGACGTCGCGTTCGACGTGATGTTGATCGACCATCGCATGGCGGGCATGAGCGGCACCGAATTCTACGAAGCGGCAGTCAGGTTCCGACCCGAGCTGGCCAGGCGGGCGGTATTCATGAGCGGCGACGTGTTGAACCCGGACTTGCGCGGCTTTGCGACGCAGCGTGGCATCCGACTGCTGGCCAAGCCGTTCGACATCGACGCCGTCATCCGAGTCGTTCGCGAAGCCCTCGCGGCCGCCGAACGGGCCGATACGGAGGGGTTGTCCCAGTAGCTCGAAACGGCCGTCGCGAGTGTGATCGTGGAGCGGGCCGCGCCATCTCCCGGCCGCCCGGCGAGCCCGCTCAGACTCGAGGCACCAGCTGGTCGAGGATCTCGTCCGCTGCCGCATACGGATCCAGGTCGTGTGCGGCGACACGCCGGAGGAGATCACCCGCGACCGGTAGTTCCGCGACCCCATCATCGTCCGACGATTCCGGCGCTGGTGCGCCTTCGAGGGTCCTGACGCGTTCGTGCAGGCGATCGACCAGCACAGCCCACACCTGGGCCTCGGCGCGCCGCATCCGTGCCCGCTCGCCCCCGGCTCCGCCGGCCGCGGTGCGGTGGCGGTCGATCGCTGCGAGGAGCTCGGCCACGCCCTCACCGGTCGCGGCAGTCGTCACGAGAACCTCCGGGTGCTTCGGCAACGGTCGACCCGGATGAGCCTCGCGCGGAGAGTCGGCGAGCATGGCGTGGAGCTGTCCCGCGGTCCGGTGGGCCCCGGGACGATCGCCCTTGTTCACGACGACGATGTCTGCAACCTCGAGCAGCCCGGCCTTGATGGCCTGTATCTCGTCGCCCATCTCGGGTGCCTCGACGACCACAGTCGTGTCGGCCGTGGCGGCCACCTCGACCTCACTCTGGCCCGTGCCGACGGTCTCGATGAGGACGACGTCGAACCCGACGGCGTCGAAGATGGCGGCAGCGGCAGCCGTCGCCGACGAGAGTCCACCCGCGTGGCCGCGCGCGGCCATCGATCTGATAAAGACGCCGTCGTCCACGGCGTAGGCCTGCATGCGGACCCGGTCGCCGAGTACGGCCCCGCCCGTAATGGGGCTCGATGGGTCGACGGCCACGACCGCCACCGGTCGTCCGGCGCGTCGCAACTCCGCTATCAGGGCCGCGACCAGAGTGCTCTTTCCGGCTCCCGGCGGGCCCGTGATGCCGATCAGTTGGGCGTGGCCGGCCATCCTGTGCAGCCGTCGCAGGGCGGCTTCGGCGAGCGTGGTTCGGTTCTCGACGGCGGTCAGCAGGCGGGCCAGAGAACGCCGGTCGCCGGCCAGCGCGGCGTCGCAGAGAGCCTCGGCTCGCGCGGAAACCGTCGCGTCGTCTGCGGCAGGGGCGTGTGCCTCGGCCACGCGGGTTCGACTAGTCCCGCGGCCGGGCGTTGGCCCGCAGGAAATCCGCCACCTGGGCGATCGTCGTGCCGGGGCCGAAGACGGCGGCAACGCCACTCTCCTTGAGCGCGGGCACGTCGTCGTCGGGAATGATCCCGCCGGCCGTGACGAGGACGTCGTTCATGCCCCGGTCACGCAGAAGACTGCAGACCCGCGGCACGAGCGTCATGTGCGCCCCCGAGAGGATCGACAGGCCCACGACGTCGACGTCCTCCTGGAGGGCCGCCGCGACGATCATCTCGGGCGTCTGGCGCAGGCCGGTGTACACGACCTCGAAGCCCTCGTCCCGAAGACCGCGCGCGAGCACCTTCGCGCCGCGATCGTGCCCATCGAGGCCCGGCTTGGCGATGAGTACCTTGAGCGGCCGATCAGTCATGGTCGGAATGATAGCCGCGACGGACCCACGCAGACCGACTGCCGGGAAGCACTCAGGCGCAGCCGCCGCACATGCTTGCGCGCCTCGGCGACTCCCGCCGCCTAGAACCACCCCTGCGCCAGGGTAATGACCGACCCCTCGACCAGCCGCCCCTCACTCGGACCCACGGGGTATCCCTTTGCGCGGATGCGCTGGATGCACGCCGAGCACAGGAAGCCGCGTGTCCCGTCCGGCAATTCCGCCGCATGCCGGTCAGAGAAGAAGACGCTGCCCACGGCCGTCTCTTCGCCGCAAACGAGGCATGGTTCCTCGTGGGGATTGGACTCGCTTTCATCGATGATCATGTCGCCCCTCTGCTTTCGTCTGCGGGAGCACTATTCCTGGCAGGCTCACCGGCGATCGCGCGACGATTTGATCAAACTCGCGGCACCGCTCGCTCCAGGTGGGCCATGAACTCGTCGCGCGTTTCCTTGGTGGACCGGAACGTTCCCAGCACGCTGCTCGTGACCATCGTAGCCCCGCCCTTTTGGACGCCGCGCATGGCCAGACAGAGATGCTCTGCTTCTATGACCACCCCCACGCCGTACGGGTTCAGCCGAGACTGGAGGAAATCGGCGATCTGCTGGGTCATGCGTTCCTGGACCTGAAGCCGCCGGGCGTACATCTCGACCACCCTCGGAATCTTGGAGAGGCCGATCACCCTGCCGCGCGGCAGGTACCCAACCGAAGCGGCGCCGAAGAACGGCAGCATGTGGTGCTCGCAAAGCGAGTAGAAGGGGATCCCCTTGATCACCACCATCTCGCTGTAGCCGACGTCGAAGACCGCGCCGTTGATGAGCCGATCCGGGTCGACCCGATAGCCGCAGGTTAACTCGAGCCACATCTTGTGCATTCGCTCCGGAGTTCGGAGCAGTCCCTCACGATCGGGATTCTCGCCGATCTCGACCAGGATCTCGCGAACCGCCCGCTCGACGCCGGTAGGCTCGCTACTCGCGATGGAAGCAGCCGATTCTGCGGAACCCTCGCCGATTGACCCGCCATTCGCGCCGTCGTCGTCGCTCTCGATCGATTCCACGAGCTGGCGGACGTGGGCTTGCATGTCGAGCTTGTCGTGGGGCGGCTGATCGGGCGGCATGGCGGGCTCCTTTCGTCGAATCCTACGCCGTGCCCGAGTTTCGAACGCAGCTCGGGGCGGAGGATGATCAACTCGGTGGGGCGCCGCGGGTGATCGTCGATCGCACCGGCTGCGGGCGGGCCGTAGCATACCGGCATGGCAAAGCGACCCAGGGGAAGTTCACGCCGTCGAACCGGCGGAAATTCCGCCCGACATTTCGAGGAGCTGGTCGGGCGCGCCCTCGACGCTATCCCCGAGCCGTTCGCGCGGGCACTCGATGAGGTGGCCATCGTAATCGACGACGAGCCGTCGCCGGTGCAGCGCCGCGAGGCTGGGCTCCGCCCAGACGAAGGGCTTTACGGGCTTTATGAGGGAGTGCCGCGAAACGAATATGCCGCCGACTGGGCATTCGCGCCGAACAAGATCACGCTCTTCCGGATCGCTCTCATCGAGGACTTCCCCGATCCGGCCGAGCTGGAGCTCGAGGTCCGGCTGACCGTCGTCCACGAGCTGGCGCACCACCTCGGGATATCGGACTCGCGGCTGCACGAGCTGGGCGCCGACTGAGGCAGCGGCCGGCTACGCCTGACCGACCACCGGCGGCACGTCGAGCGGCGCCGCGCCGGCAAGCAACTCGCCCAGCCGCCCCACCTCCACGTTGCCGCCGCTGAGGACCACACAGACTCGTTCGCCGTCGCGGATCGGTATCCTGCCGAAGAGAACCGCGGCGAGGGCAGCGGCTCCGGCCGGTTCAATCAGCTGCTTCATCCGTTCGAGCGCGAATCGGACGCCGGCAAGGATTGTTCCCTCGTCGAGCAGCACGATCCCGTCCGGGTAACGCCGGCCCATCGCCATCGTCAAGTCGCCGGCAAACGGCGCATTCAGCCCGTCCGCCACCGAAACCGGCGTAATCCGCACGATCTCGTTTCGCTCGAGCGCGAGCGACAGCGCGTTCGATCGTTCGGGCTCCACGCCGTAGACGCGTACGCCGGGCCGAGTCTCCTTGATCGCGGCCGCGGTACCAGTGCAAAGCGCACCACCGCCTATGCCCGCCACGACCACGTCCACGTCGGGGAGGTCGTCCAGGATCTCGAGGCCAATGGTCCCCTGCCCCGCCAGGATCCAGGGATCGTTGAATGGCGGAATGAAAACCAGGCCTCGCTCGGCCGCCAATTCTTCGGTTCGCCCCCACGTCTCGCCCGTGGACTCGCCAAAGAGGATCACCTCGGCACCGTAACCGCGGCATGAATCGACCTTTGACCGAACTGCACCGGCCGGCATCATCACGACGGCGTGCACCCCGGCCTCGCGGGCCGCGAGCGCCACTCCCTGCGCGTGGTTACCGGTCGAGAACGCAATCACGCCGGCGGCTCGTTCCGCAGGCGTCAGCGCATTCAGCTTGTTGATCGCGCCGCGGATCTTGAAGGCGCCCGTCCTCTGGAGATTCTCCGCCTTGGCGTAAACGCGCCCGCCGGCCACACGGATGCCGCGCGCGGCGAGGACGCGCCCCGCCGTCGCCGACGACAGAATAGGCGTTCGTTCGATGCGGCCATCGAGGACGCGCCTCGCCTCGTGGAAGCGTTCTAGAGGGACGATGTGGTCGGTCATGGTGCGAGTATGCCAGGCGGCGACTCGGGGGCGAGCGGGCCGCCAATTCAGATGGAACCCCGGCTGAGCCGCCAGCATCGATACAGGTAGGACACCAGAGGGAGGCGGATGGAGCGAGCGCTCGTCGAGAGAGCCCGATCGGGCGATCGCGCTGCCTTCGATTCCCTGGTCCGCAGCCGGATCGATGCCGTGTTCCGCACTTCGCTCGCCATCCTCGGGGATGAGGCCGACGCAGCAGACGCGACCCAGGAGACTTTCGTCTCCGCCTGGTGCCATCGCGACGCCCTGCGGGATCCCGATCTCTTCGATGCATGGCTGGGGCGAATCAACCTCAACGCCTGCCGGAGTCAGCTCCGCCGGCGCCGCCGGACGAGCGTGCGCGAGATCCGACTGCTAGACCCGATCGAGGATCGCGAGCCGGCATCGACCGATCGCGCCATCGACGACCGGGCGGCCGACGCCGATGTCTTCGATCGCGCCTTCGCCAGGTTGTCGATCGACGATCGCGGCGTCCTGGTCATGCACCATCTCCAGGAGCGCTCCGTGGCCGAGATCGCTGCCGTGCTCGCCGTACCGATCGGCACGGTGAAGTCCCGACTCCACCGCGCTCGGGCGGCGCTGGAATCGGCGCTGGCGAAGGAGTCGCGATGAACGAGCATCTGCCGCCTATCGACTCGGCAATCCGCGAGCATCTGGCCCGACGCTCGGCCGGCGGCCTCCCCGAGGGGCTGCTGACGGGCGTTGCGGCTGCGCTCGATGGCGTGCAAGAGCCCAGAGCCGGGCTCCGGTGGCCGCGAGTCGTCCGGCACCCTCCCCGACTCGCGGCGGCGGGGGTTGTTGTCCTGCTCGTGGCGATCGTCGCCATCGCCCTCGCCCTCCCGGCCTTCAACCCGGGGCCCGCGGCATCGAACGGCTACCCTGCCGGCCGCCCCCTGACGACTGCCGAGCTGGCTTCTCTCATGGCCGGGCCGCCGCTTGCGATCAACTCGGCGGTGGTCGCGTCCGTGACCATCGATGCCAGAACGGACGTCTGCCCTATGAACCGGTACTCGACCGTTGGTGTCGTGGAGAGCATGCCTTCGCAGGTTTGCGTCATGGGCGCGACACTGGCAGCGCAGCTTCCGGGCCCGACCGCAACCGGCACGTTCGCCTTCCGGTACCTTGCCCCAGGGTATCTCGGGCTCCTCGGTCAGATCACGCCGGCGTCCACCGGCTACGCCTTCAAGGTGGCCGACGATTGGCCGGTGGGCGGCAAGACATTCGTGGTCGAAGGCTGGCTGGGAGCCACTGAACTGACTGTGTCGTGCGCGTCCGTCCCGGCAGCCGGCGACGCCCTCAACCCGAACGGCGACGACTGTCCCTACGACGACTGGTTCGCCGACTCACAAGTCGATGCCTCAATGGCGGCGCAGAACGAGTCCGGATCTTCGGAGCGCGCGGGATCGAGCTCACCTCTTCTACCGGTCCCTCAACGTCACGTCGAAGCCGGCGGCGTCCACCAGATCGACGGAGTGCCGTGGAGCCCCGGCGGCATCCACGGCGTCTACGTTGTCCGCGGCGTGACTGAGCAATGCCCAAACACTTCGCCGCAGGACAATCGCGGCTGCACTGCCTGGCGAGTCCTGGCGCAGGTCGCCGACATCTCGATGCCGGCGCCGAGCGCTTCTGCGGCCGTGACTCAAACACCCACGACCGGCCCGCCGGCCACCCCGATCGTCGCCCCTACATCAACCCTCCCAATCGCCCCGACGGGGCTCATTGGGCCTGGCAACCGCGCCCTGACCGACGCCGAGCTATCGGCTCTCGAGAAGTTGGACCCGCACTACCTGGTCGGCAGATACCTCATTCACGAGCAGTTGATCGGCGGTCCCTGCACCGGTTGCAGTGGCTCCGGCCAGCAGAATGTGGCCTACGCTGAGATCGTTCCTGCCACGCTCCTCGGTCCACTCACGGCTCGGTCGGATGGCGGGCTGGTCTGGACCGTGCCAGACGCCAAGGCCGCGGCAACGGCCTCGGGCCAGCCCTACCTCTTCGTCCTGGATGCATGGATCACCGGCATGGGGGCAGATGCCTGCGACGTGGCCGGCGCGCCATGCTACGAGGTCTCGTGGCTCGGGTCGGAGCCCGGCGGCCATGAGATGGACGCACAGCTCGGCGCCTATCATGAGTTCGGCGGCGGGCCAGTCGGTGGCGGCGAGTCAATTCATGGGCTCTTCCTGTTCCGATGGGAGCCCGGCGGGCATTGCTCGGGCGGCATGGACACCGGGCCCGACACCTGCACCCCTCACGCCGTCATCCTGGCTCGATTGGAGCCAGCCGTTCTGCCCTAACCGGCGCTGCTCAGGCGCCCCAACCCCCGCCCGTGGCGTTACCATTCAAGGCGCAACGTCGCAGCCGAGGCCGCCACGCGGCCGCCACTCAGGAGTGGGTCGAATGCCGGGCTTCACCCCGTTCACCAGCAACTACCAGGATCTCTCGACCAACCAGGGCTACCAATTCGAGTTCCGCTGCGAAATCTGCGGCAGCGGCTACCGAAGCGAGTATCAGAAGAACCTCCTCGGCACGGGCGCAACGCTCCTCGGCGGCGCCAGCAGCATCCTGGGCGGCCGTTTCTGGGGAGCTTCCAACGCGGCCTCCACGGCCCAGAACGTCACCGACCGCGACGCGCGGGATAAGGCGCTCGAAAAAGCCTCCAATGAGATCATGCCGCTGTTCCACCGCTGCGTACGGTGCAATAACTGGGTCGACGAGACCTGCTTCAACAAGCAGCGCGGCCTGTGCGTCAACTGCGCGCCGAACCTGGCCACCGAGATGGAGGCCGAACGCTCGTCCGTGGAGCTTCAGCAGATGAAGCAGGCGATGCAGGGTCAGCAGCTCTTCTCAGGCGACCTCAGCGCCCGGGCCACCGAATGCCCCAACTGCGGCAAGCCGGTCGGCAGCGAGAAGTTCTGCGGCAACTGCGGGACGCCGTTGGGCACGGCCAAGTGCAGCAAGTGCGGCGCCGAGCTGGCGGCCGACACCCGCTTCTGCGGCAACTGCGGCAACAAGGTCGCGTAGCGGCGCCGCGCGCCTTCGCTGCCAACCGGCTTCGGTCTAGGCCCCGGCAAGTGTCCCGCACACGGTGCAGAAGCGGGCGCCAGCCGGGAGCGCGGCGCCGCAGCCGCTGCACGCACCCGCCGACTTCAGAACGGGCGCCGCAGCATCCGGGTTGAGTGGCGGCCGCGGCGGAGGCGGCGGCGGAGCGTTCTGAGCCGCGGCCCCGGAGCCGGCAGTGGCGGGTTGGGCAGCCGGCGCCGGGGCGGTCGGGGCGGAAGCGGCCGTGGCGGCCGGCGCCCCGGCACCCGTGCCGGAAGTCGCGGCACCGGGCGGCGGCGCTATCAGCGACTGGCCGCACGACGGGCAAACCGTCCAGGCCGGGTCCTCGACGTCCTTGCGGCAGTTCTGGCAGCGCTTCGGCGCGAACGGGTCCACCTGGCCGCAGTACGGGCATGCCGCCACGGCCCTGTCGATGAACTTGTCGCAGTACGGGCACGCGTGCTTGAAAGTCGGCATCGTCCGGTCCTCCTAGCCAGTTGTGCCCGAAGGCTTGATGTTCGGCGTTGCAGGGTTGACCGCCACGCGGGTATCGGCCGCGCCCGAATCGTCGCCCGTGGAATGGTCCTCGCTATCGGCGGCCGCGCCCGAATCGTCGCCGTCGTCGTCGCCGGCCTGCGAAATCGCGGCTTCCTGAGCCGCGCGGCCGGGCCACTCCGCCGCCTCGTCGCGAGCGGTGGCGTGCCAGCGAATCAGGTCGGCCACGGCCGCGGACCAGCTGGCCGGGTCGCGGTGGACGATCCGCGCCACGAACCTGCCTCGCGCCCACGCGAGAGTCGGAAGTACCGCCAGCGCCAGTCGGTAGCGCAGGTACTTCGGCAATCGCAGCTGATCGGCCGGGAGCGCCATCGGCTCGCGCAGGAAACGGCAGTCGACCAGCGCCTCGCTGACGTCCCGGACCGCCTGCTCCGCGCCTATCCCCAGCTTCTCGGGCGGCTCGCCGTTGTACTGAGCTCGCGGCATGACCCGGTAGAAGTACGTAGCGTGCGCACCGGCGGTGACCAGCTCGAGCGCGACAAGGTTGCCCGGCATGGCGATCAGGAACCAGATCTTCGAGTCGGTCCCGCCCGGATCGACCGGCGACATCGCGACCCAACGAGGAGCCGCCGGCCCGGCGGTCGAGCACAACGAACCGTAGCTGTCGGCAAATGTCGGCTCACCCAGCACCGCGGTCTCGACGATCGGCCAGCCGGAGTCGCCGAGCGTCGGGGCGCGTCGGGCGGCCGTCCACCAGCAGGCTCGAGGCCTTTTGGCGCAACCCGAAGGGAGCGTCAGGCATCAGCCCCTCGACGAAACCCGCTGCGTCGTCGAAGGCGCCGTCGCGCAGCTTGGCGAGCGTGTCGTGCATCCGCGTGGCTGCCGACCCGAGCCCCCGCAGCGTCAGCGTCCCGGGCGAGCCGTCGACTGCCACCTCACCGGGGTTGGGCGTGGTGACCGTGGCGATCGAGGCGCGCCGGAAGTGGATCCAGGTGGCGCGCTCGTCCAGCGGGCACACGACGAAACCCCACGAATGAACGACCAACTGGCCGACGCCCGTCGTCGCGGTCGCCGGCCCATCCGGACCGGGACCAATCGGGTCGGCCGTTCGCGCCCAGGCGAACTCGACCAGCTCGGCGGGGCCGGCGGGCACCTTCACCAGGCCGTCGGAAAGACGCTGCTTGAGTCTGAGCTCACGCAGCAGCCGAACCATCGGCCCAAGACGGTCCCCGAACTTCTCGAGCATGAACGGCATCGAGTCCGGGCCCTGGCCGAGAACGAGAAGTGCGGTCGACTGCTGGATCGCGATGAGGCTGAGATCGCGGAAGCCGGCTCGAATCGGCCGCCCGGTCCCGATCGAAAGCGTCAGCCCGGTCGAGTCGATGGCGACGGTTGCCGGCTCGAGCGTCGTGTTCGATCCCGCCGGCCTGCCTTCACCGGTGATGTCGATCGTCTCGAGCTTCTCTCCGCCCCCACCGTCGCCGGCCATGTCGCGGCCCGTCTGGGTCCGAACGTCGCGCGAGTCTCGATCGCCGATCCGCATTCCCCGCGGGTCACGGGCGTCTTGACCCTGCATGCCGCCGACGCCCAGGATGCCGGCCAGGCCCTGCAGCCCGCCGGGGCCGAGTCCGGCCAGCCCGCCGAGACCGCCGATACCGCCCGCCCCACCGGCAAGCCGGGGATCGCGCGGGTCGCCGCCAAAGCCGGGCCCCGACTCACCGCCGAAGCCGCCGCCGAAGCCGCCGTCGTCGTCCATGCGGTCATCGTAGCCAAAACTGTCTATCTCGTCGGGCCCGACGCAGCGCCGGATCCGGGTCGACCGACTCCCTGCAACCTGCTTGCGTCTTTGCGCAAGCTGTTGTATGGTTCGGGCATGCTCGAAGTTGGCGACATGGAGATTGTCAGGCAGCGAAGTGCGGCGGTGGCACGTGCCCTCGGCGATGCCAAGCGCCTGTGCGTTCTCCAGTCGCTCGCCGACGGCGAGCTTTCGGTACACGAGCTTTCCGACCGGGTTGGATGCCACGTTCCGAACATGAGCCAGCACCTTGCGGTCCTGCGGAATTCGGGCCTCGTGCTCACCCGCCGGGACGGCAATGCGATCTACTATCGCCTCGCGGATCCCCGGATCCTCGAAGCGTGTCGGCTGCTCCAATCAATAGCTGGCTGAAACTCGAGCCGGTCAAGACCGTCAGGTAGAAAGGACCATCACCAGGTGGCCGAAGTCAAAGCAGTCACGGACGAGACGTTCGAGGAGGTCGTACTGAACGCAGCACGGCCGATCATCGTCGACTTCTGGGCATCGTGGTGCGGACCGTGCCGCATGGTCGCGCCCGAGCTAGAGCGGATCGCCGAGAAATACTCCGGGTCGATAGACGTCGTAAAGATGGACGTCGATGCGAACCCGGGAGTCTCGCAGGCCCTCCAGATAATGACCCTCCCTACCATCGCCTTCTTCCGCCCCGGCCAGCAGCCAATGGCAGTTGTCGGGGCGATGCCCGCCGAGCAGTTCGAGGCGAGGTTCGGGCTCTCGCAGTACGCTAAGCCAGTCAGCTGAGCGCCAGCTCGCACTCAATCGAATATCCAACGGAGCCTCCCCCTTGGCTCCGGCCTTACGACCCCGGCCTCCCCCCTCAGGCCGGGGTCGTGCTACGCACGGGCGACGCGATGAGGACGGTCGGCCGTGCTATCAGTGAAGCGGCGCACCGCCGGCACTCGATTCTCCCGCCAGGCGCCAGGCGCTTTCGAACCAGGCGGCGGCCCGGTCCAACGTGAATGAATCCTCGACCGTGGGCGATAGCGTGATCCATTGCAATCCGCGAGCGGAGAGCGACGTGTCGGGCGTTCTCAGCGCGGCCTCCACGACCTCGGGGCGGAGTCGGAAACTGAGGCGGCCGCCCTCCCGGGCCGCGAACACGACGCCACCCCGAGCGTATCGGACGGCGCCGCCTTCGTGAGTCCGCCGGACGCCATCAAGCTCGGCAGCCAGCCGATCCATCGACTCGGCCGCGGTTTCGGTCGCCGCCTTGCCGTTTGGACCGTGGTTATCGGTCATTTGGCCTATCCTCGTCTGCGGCGACGATTACTCCGGAGTACTTTCGACGGGCAGACGCATCACGTCAGCTCGCGGCCCGACGCCATGCCGTTCAAATTGCGGCCCGATCGAGAACGGCCCGCAGGTCCGCCTCGTGATCCGCGTAATGCTCCGTGGTATTGGCGAGCAGCGACTTGAGATGCTGAGAGTCCTTGAGCCAGCGCGCTTCCGGCACTACGGTCAGGTAACCGCGTAGCTCGCCCGGCAGCGTCGAGAAGCGCCGCCGAACCTCGGCGATCGGCAGCGCCGCCCACTCAGCCTGGTAGCGGGCGTTGAGCTCGTCTCCCCGATCCTGCCACTCCCTGCCGATGGCGCTCAGCGCGTCGAAGGCCGGGCTCTTCGGACCGACCGCCAGTTCGCGGGCGATGTTCAGCCACCACTCGATCCAAACCCCCAGGTGCGCCATCAGATCGCGACCGGTCCAGCCGTGGGCGCCGGCCAGCGGTTGCTCCAGCTGGGCGTCCGGCAGGGCCAGCAAGGCCTCGAAAGGCCGCCACGCATCGCGCTCTTCGTCGAGGAAGGACAGCCCGTCGGCATACATGGATCGATGGTAACGCGCCGCGGCGCGGGTGGCGCGGACGGCACGCGAACGATCGTGCTCGGCGCGAAGCGGTGCCAGGATGCGCCGTACTTACGGGCCGTCGGGCCGGGATCGTAGGTGCCATTGATAACTTCGGCCGCGGCCGACTAGCTTGGTAGTCGGCCGCCGAGGTGCACCGAGGGTGCCAGAGGCGTCGGACACGGATCAGGTCAGTCGCGACCTCCGCTCTTGAGACGAACCGCGTTTCGTACGAGGAGGCCGCCGGGCCCGATCACGACCCGAGCAACCATGATTGTCGGCCGGCATGGGGCTCTTGGTCGGCGGCTCGGTCTCATCCTTCGCCATGGGGTGGAGCGGCTCGCTCGAATGCCGGGCGAGCCGTTCCGATTCCCTGGAGAGCTCAGCCCCTCGGGAAGATTGTGTCCAGGCGCGGACGCCGAACCGGGCCTGAGGTCAGGAATCGCAGCACGACCCGCGCCGCAAGGCTGATCTCGGGGTCCCTGTCGATCGTCCGGACGATCCAATCGACATAGGACGGCTCGATCGCCGCAACCTCGCCGAGCGTCAGCCCGGCGAACTTCCCGAACCTCAGCCGCGTGTTAAGAGCCTCGGGCAGGGCCGGTAGATCGGCCTCCATGTTTGGGCCGCGACGCCGGTGCATCGGGCCGGTAGGGGTCGATGCGCGCGGCGGCTCGTGCCCCTCGATCGAGCGCGGCCGCGGCGGCAACCCGGGAAGTGGACTGTGGTCGAGCGGCCGCAGCGTGGCGTTGCGCGGCCGAAGCAGGGCGCTCATGTCGATCCGGGCGGTCACCGGCCGGACCGAGCCCGGCCTCGAAACCCATCCCGAGGGGCCGGGAGCGCGGTCGGTTGCGCCGCCAGCCCTGCCGTTGCCGGGCACGCCGCCGTTGCCTTCATGCGCGGCTCTCGCGGCAGCATCCCGATAGACACGCCGCTTCTCCGGATCGCGTAGCTCCTGATACGCGGCGTTGATCTCGGCCATGGTGCGATTGGCGCGCCGCTCCACGGCCGGGTCGCCGCTCGTGACGTCCGGATGGTGCTGTCTTGCGAGGCGCCGCCACGCCACCTTGATCGATTCCATGGTCGCGTCCGGGGCCAGCCCGAGTACGACGAAAGGGTTTCGCGGCATCCCACCAGTCTACCCGTCCGGCAGGCCCGCCCGGTCCGGCCGGCCCGCGGCAAGATGGGCCGCGGCCGCGGGTCGGCGCCCGGCGCCGGCGGCGGCCGCGGCCTTGCTCTTGACAGTCCGGCCCGCGTGGCGTCCCCTACCCTCATGTCTCGACCCAAACGCTCCCACCGATCTCGATGGCTTCGACTGTTCGTTCTCGTCGGCGGCGTTACCGCGCTGGCTGCGGCATACAGGTTCGCCCTTCGCTACCGCGAGCGAGTCGGTCTACCGCGGCGCAGCTCGGTGGACACGTCGCCCGCCGAGTTCGGTCTGGCATTCGAGGACGTCTCCGTGCCCGCCGGGGACCACGAGCTCCGCGGCTGGTTCGTCGCCGCGGCCGGTCCGGAGACCGGGTCCGCTTCATCGATCGAGCGTCGGCCGGCGATCGCCGTCGTCCACGGCTGGGAATCGAACCGCGGTCGAACGTTCGCCCACGTCCGATATCTCCAGGCCGCGGGTTTCCACTGCCTGGTCTTCGACGTGCGCGGCCACGGCGACAACCCGCCGGAGACGCTGCCGGTCAATGTGCCCGAATTCGCCGATGACACGGCCGCGGCGGCCCGGTGGCTGGCCGCCAGATCGGACGTTTCCACCGTCGGCGTGCTGGGCCATTCGATGGGCGCCGCGGGCGCCCTCGTGGCCGCCTCGCGTGAGCCCTTGATCCGCGCCGTCGTCAGTCTCTCCGCCCCCGCCGACCTGGTGCGTATGACGCGCAAGACTTTCGACATCGCCGAGATGAACATTCCCGAGCCCATCGCGACACCGCTGGCATGGATCACGGCCATAGTCCTGCTCACTCCCCGCCGGCACTCGCTCAACGATGCCAGCGCGATTGATGCCGCGGCCAGGTATCGCGGGCCGCTGCTGCTGATCCACGGGGCCCAGGACCACGGGGTGCCGGTGGAGCATCTCGAGCTGATCGGCCGAGCCGCGGCCGACCAGCGCTCGGACGGCGATCCTGCTGTGGAGACGCTCGTGCTCCCGGATTATGGACACCGCTGGCTGTACGAGGACGCGGGCTTCCGGCGCCGGACTGCCGTGTTCTTCGCGACCTGGCTGGGTGGCAGCGTCTCGCCGGAGGCGGCCGGGGCCCGTGCCGCCGAAACTATCGTGAAACGCCCGCCGGACGCCGTTTACGGTTTTGGAGCGCTGGCCGGCAAGACGCCTTCGGCCGACCCGGGCGCCGCCCTTCCCTGACCAACCGGCGGCCCGGTGAGCCGTCCACGCGTCGTGCATCGCCGCCGCAAGCAGCTCGCCACACGGAGACATCGATGGACACCTGGGAGGCAATCGACACGACCCGAGCGATCCGGAAGTTCACCGACCGGCCGCTCCAGCCCGAACACCTGCTACGGATCCTCAACGCGGGACGGCGATCGGGCAGCTCGAAGAACCAGCAGCACTGGGACTTCATCGTCTGCGTTGACCGCGACCATCTGGGCCGGCTCGCGGAGGTGGGTCCGTACGCCGGCCACGTCGCCGGCGCCGCCGCGGCCGTGGCGCTGGTCGTGCCCGATCCGGCCACGCACGACGCCCCGTACTCGATCATGTGGGACCTTGGCCGGGCGGCCCAGAACATGACGCTCGCCGCCTGGGAGCTCGGCATCGGCAGCGTTCCCGCCACCGTCTACAACCAGCCGCTGGCCCGGGAACTGCTCGGCTACCCGGCCGACCACTGGTGTGAGTTCCTGCTCTCATTCGGCTACCCCCTCAAGCCCGAGGCGCTGACCTGGGCCAAGCGTGCTGGCGGGCGGAAGCCGCTCGAGGCGATCGCCCACTACGAACGCTGGTAGCGTCGACCGCGCGCTTCGCCAAAGAGTTCGGCCGCGCCGGGCGAACCGGGCGAACCGGGCGGCCGATGGGGAACCAGGATCGGCCGGTCTACTCCCAGCGGAACGAGCGTGCGGCGATCGCGAGACAGACCACGAGCCAGCCCGCGAGGATCACGACGTCCACGCCCAGCGGCGCGACCTGCGTGCCGTTCACCATCGTCTGGCGCAGGCCGTCCCCCAGATACGTGAGCGGCAGGAACCGCGCCACGGTTCTCAGAAAGTCCGGCATGAAGTCGAATGGGAAGAAGATGCCGGAGAGGAACATCAGGGGCATCTGAACCACCTGGACGACGCCGGTGGCCTGTTCCTCGGTCTTGAGGAACGACGCCAGCATGAAGCCCAGGGCCAGGAAGGCTCCGGCTCCGAGGAAGACGAGTCCGGCGGCCGCAGCCAGGTTACCGACGATATCGATGTGGAAGACGGCTATGCCGACGCCGATTATGAGGACCGTGTCGAGGGCGGCGATAATGAGCCGCAGCAGGATGTTGCTCGCGACGAGCTTCCAACGCTCGAGCGGCGTGGCGCCGATGCGCTTGAGGATCCCCTTCTCGCGCTGCTGGACGAGCGGGACGGCCGCGAACACCCCCAGCTGCATCAGGGCCATGGCGAGGATGCTCGGCACGAGATAGGTGACCGTCGAGATGTTGGTGGAGCTCAGCGTCAGCTCGCCGACAGTAAGAACGGCCGCCCTGTTCGGAGAGACGACCCCGAGGCTGAAGCCGTTGGCGATCTGGCTGACCGCGTTCTGGACGACCTGCGACGTCTGAGTCTGTGCCGGATCGGTGTACAGCTGGACTGCCACCGAGGCCGGATGCCCGGCCTTCGTGCTCACGACCGCGTCCTGCAAGCCCTTCGGGATGACGATGATGGCCGAGACGTCGCCCTTTTGCATGGCCGCCTTCTCTTCGTCGAGCGTCCCGTCGTTAAGCGTCAGGATGGGCACGTTGGCGACGATTTGAGCTCGCAGGGCAGCCGATGTGCCCGTCCCGTCAAGGTCTACGAAACCGACCGTTACCTTGCTGTCGCCACTGCCCGAGAAGAGCACCCCGAACAGCAGCACGAACATGACCGGGAAGAAGAAGGTCCAGAAGAGCGCGGAGCGATCCCGGGTGAAGCTCTTGACGTTCGCGACCGTAAGGCCGAGGAGCGTTTTCATCGTTCGGCTCCTAATCGCGCAGCGCTCGACCGGTCAGGTCGAGGAAGACGTCTTCGAGCGTGGCAGACCGAATGCCCAGGTTGTGCGGCTCGAACTTGAGGTCGTCGGCCATTGCGAGCAGGCCTCCGATCGTGTCCGGCACGTCCTTCGAGTACAGCACCGTCTGGCCGTCCTCCTGCGCGGCTCTCGTCACGCCGCCGAGTCGGGCGAGCTTCTCGGTCGGGAGACTTGCCGAGGTGTCGAAGAAGACGGCGCGCTCCTTGAAGCGCCGACCGATCAACTCGGGCACCGTGCCCATCTCGAGGATGTGGCCGTGGTCCATGATGGCCACCCGGTCACATAGCTCGGTGGCTTCCTCCATGTAGTGTGTGGTCAGCATCACGGACTTGCCCTTCGCTTGGAGACCCTTCACGAGGTCCCACAGCGAACGCCGAGCCTGTGGGTCGAGCCCCGTCGTCGGCTCATCCAGGAAGACGAGCTCGGGGTCGTTGACCAGGGCAAGCGCGATCGACAGGCGCTGCTGCTGTCCGCCGGACAGGTTCATGGATCGTGCCCCGGCCCGCTCCCCGAGGTCAACGGCGTCGATCAACTGCTGGGTGGGCACGTGTTTGTGGAAGAAGCTGCCGAAGAGATCGAGCAGTTCCCTTACCGTAAGCCTCGGGTACAGCGAAACGCTTTGGAGCTGGACGCCGATGCGCTGCTTGACTGCGTTGGAGTGACGGGTGACATCGAGCCCGAAAACCTCGGCCTTCCCCGAGTCGGGGCCGCGCAGGCCCTCGAGGACCTCGATCGTGGTGGTCTTGCCGGCGCCGTTCGGGCCCAGCATTCCGAACACCTCGCCCCGCGCGACCTCGAAGCTCACCCCGTCCACGGCTTTCACGTCGCCGTAGAACTTCTTCAGGTCGGATACGCGGATGACGGGCTCGCCGCTTTGCGTCATCTCTCACCCTGGCTGTGCTTTGCGCCGGTCACAGCTCGGGCCGGCGATTTCGTGATTCTCGCGGCCCTCGCCACGACGGTCGTCCGCCTTGCGGATGATCGGGCTTCGGCCGGCTGAACGACCGGCAGTCACGGGGCGGATGCCCGAGTGTCAGCCGGGCCCGCGAGCAGCATGTCGGACGATCTTGGCCCAAGCACCTCGAAACCGAGTTGATCGTACAGGCGCATGGCCCGAGCATTCTCGGCGTAGACACCGAGATAAACGAGGTCGACGCCGCCCGCGATCGAATCGCGAGCCAACGCCAGGGTTATCAGCCTGCCGAGCCCGCGACCACGCCAGGCCGGCCGAGTCCCGATGGACGAGACATAGCTCGCGCCATCGAACGTGAAGCGTTCGCCCGTTGCCACGGGTTCGCCGTCGATGCGCACCAGATAGGCGTGGAAGAACGGCTGCTGGAGTGTCAGGTCTATCTCGGTCGCCAGGTTTGCCCGGCGGCCATCCGCAATGCCGAACGACTCGCCGATGACGCGCGCCAGCGCCGAAGCCAGTGCCGGGCGATCCGCATCGGACGGGTCGTTCCAGCGTTCGAGAACGGCCCCCTGCGGGAGCAACGGGTCGGGGAGCTCGGTGGGGTCGTGGCAGAGGATCATGTCAAAGCCTCCGCCCTGATCGACAAAACCGTTCGCAGCGAGGCGCGCGACGAGGTCGGTCGGCGTGCTCAGCCCGGGTATGGCCCACAGATACGGCTTGCGCCCGAGCGCGCTGAAGAGATCTATCGCCTGTCGCAGCCGCAGATCGAACGCCCGCGGTTCCTCAGGCCAGCGGACTGCGGTCAGCCGGTTGAAGTACGGCTCCTTCTCGACACCTGAGAAGAGCATCACGGCATCGCCGAAATCGCGCCAGCCGCGGCCCGGGATCGACACCGCGCGCGCCGGGTGGACCTCCAGGAAGCGAAGGGTCTCCTGGCTCAGTCCAAACCACGGTTTGGGACCGCTCGGTAGTGGCATGGCGGAACCATATTGGATCGCGCGGCCGCGAGCATGCCGCGTGCGCCGGCCGTATCTATCGGCGAGCCGGTAACATATCGGCGCGCCTCAAACTCGCCGCCTTCACGACGTCGGGTCAGCCGGCGCCACGGAACAGGGACGGAGAAGCATGCGAGCGCTGGCACGCCCCGTCGGTCTGGGCATCGCCGCCCGCGGCGACATCTCGGACGTCATCGATTGGACCAGGCGTGCCCGGGATGCCGGTCTCGATTCGATCTGGATCCATGATTCCTATTTCGAGCGGGACGCGATCACCTACGGGTCCGCGATAGCAGGCGCTCTGTCGACGGATCCCGACAGCTCGTTCCGTGTCGCGCTGGGTGCGGTGAACCCGTACACCCGCCATCCCGTGGTCCTGGCCATGACCGGGTCGGCGCTCGACGAGTTGCTGCCCGAGCGCATCGTCATGGCGCTGGGCACCGGCCTGCCGCTCCGCCTGGGCCAGATGGCGATCCCGTACTCGCCGGCCGAGGCGGTGGACAGGGTCAGCAAGGCGATGGACCAGCTCCACGCTCTGTGGGCCGGCGAGCGGCTGCCTTCCGGGACCCCGGGGCTGCCGCCGATCCAACCGATGTTTCCGCCGGTCCATCGCATTCCGCTCTACGTCGCCGCATACCGCAAGGAATTCGTGGAACTGGCCGGCCGGAAGGCCGATGGCTACCTCGCCCGCCCATGCGAGTCGATCGCCTCGCTGCGCGGCATCCTCGAGCGGCTGCGGGCCTCCGCGACGTCCGCCGGCCGCGACCCGGGCGATGTCGACACGGCTGCCTATCTGCTGTCGCTCGTCGACAAGACACGCCGCGAAGCCCTCAACCGGGCCAAGCGCGAGCCTTTCGTCATCTACATGATGTCGGTCCTCGGCGACGTCTCCCTCCAGCGGGCCGGTTTCCCGCGGGAGATGCGCGACCGGATTGCGACCGCCTGGCGAGCCGAGGATTACCACGAGGCGGGCAAGCTCATCCCCGACGACCTGCTCGACGCCTTCATGCTGTGCGGCACGAGGGAGGACGTCGCGGCCAAGGCGATGGCTTTTCACGCCGAGACGGGCCTCAACCTGCCGCTCCTCCAGCCCGTGGTCCAGGAAGAGGCGCAGGTGATCGAGCTGATCGAGGCAGCCAGGCTGTACTCGGAGATGCCCGATCGAGCCGTCGCCCGCGAGGGCGTCGCCGCATCCGTCGCGACCGGTACCGGTGCCGTGGGTGGCACGCCGGCGGCCGGGACCGGATCCGCGGGCACCGACGAGCGGCCCGTCGGACTCGCGGACGATCGCCGGCTCGGTTTTGTGGAGCGGGGCCGGCGCCGGCTCGCCGCCGCATACGAGATCCTGCGGCCATTCGCGTACACGGCCTCGGCGATACCGGTGCTCGCCGGCGGCGCGCTCGCCGTCGTCGATTCGCGCTTCTCGCTGCTGCCGTTCCTGGCGGCACTCGCCGGCGGCCTGCTTCTCCACTCCGGCACGAACGTCATCAACGAGGTCTACGACGTCCGCAAGGGCATCGACACGATCACGTCCCCTCGAATGAGCCACGCTGTCCTGAAGGGCCGGGTCAGCGAGCGGGGCGCTTACGCCTTCGCCATCGGCCTCTTCGCGGCCGCGATCGTGGTCGGGTCGTATCTCGTCTGGCTCCGGGGCCCGGCGATCGTCGCCCTGGGCCTGCTCGGGCTCGCGGCCGGTTACACCTACACCGCGCCGCCCTTCCAATACAAGTACAGGGCCATGG
>JBIOII010000001.1:0-91225 GCA_044449785.1 Candidatus Limnocylindrales bacterium | reverse complement strand
TACCGAGTAGCACCCTACTGTCCCGCCCTCGACCGCAACGACCATCGGGCCCACGCGGGCATCTCCATGGATAACCTCGTCAACTTGAACCGCGAAAGGCGTGTAGACGCTTCTTGGAGTGAGGACGCCCTCTTCCTTAGCAGTCACCCTGCCGACGACGACAACATCCCGAAGAGCCACGTCATCCGTTTGCCATCCAGGTGGGCCCATGTTTGGAAAGAAGCCCGGCACCTGGATGCCGGCGATCATGTAGGGGCCTCGGTCGACCGATAGGTCGGCACCGCCACAGGGAACGGAGACGGCGGGACCCGGCGAGTCCGTCGTATTCAAGCCTGGGCCCTCCGACGTCGAAGATTCTGGAACCATGGCACAGCCGGCAGCAATGAACGCCGACGCCAACAGGAGCCCGATCCACCTCATGCCGATCGCCATGCTGGTCACCTCCCGCCTTGGACGCCGCCAACAGTCAGGCAGTTCCAACCGGGCAGCGTCGCGGTCACATGACTAGAACACCCGTTCCATCTGGTATGATCCGCTGATGAGCGAGCGCCCGTGACCGACATCTCGCGAATACTCACTCCGGCGGTCGAAGACGAGGTGGAAGTTGCCGTCGACCGGACGCTGCGGCCGCGCACGCTCGACGAGTACATCGGGCAGCGGGAGCTCAAGGCGAACCTGTCGATCCTGCTCGGCGCCGCCCGCCAGAGAGGGGACGCCGCAGACCACGTCCTGCTCCACGGCCCGCCCGGCCTCGGCAAGACGACGCTCGCAACGATCATCGCCCGCGAGCTCGGCACGAACATCAGATACGCCAGCGGCCCGGCGATTGAGAGGGCAGGGGATCTAGCAGCCATCCTGACCTCGCTGGACGAGCGCGATGTCCTGTTCATCGACGAGATCCACCGGCTCAACCGGGCCGTCGAGGAGATCCTCTACCCGGCGATGGAGGATTTCGCCCTCGACGTCATGATCGGCAAGGGGCCGTCGGCGCGCAGCCTCCGTCTCAGCCTCAAGCCCTTCACGATCGTCGGCGCCACGACACGCGCCGGTCGAATCTCGAGCCCGCTGCGCGACCGTTTCGGGGCAACGTATCGGCTGGACTTCTACGACGTCGCCGACCTGACCGCGATCGTGGTGCGTTCCGCAAGCCTGCTCGGCGTCGAGCTGAGCTCGGACGGAGCCACGGCCATTGCCCGGCGGGGCAGGGGAACCCCGCGCGTCGTAAACCGCCTGCTCCGGCGAGTCCGGGACTACGCCCAGATCAACGGCGACGGCCGCGTGGACGCCAGTACCGCCGACAAGGCGCTCGCCGCGCTGGAGATCGACGACGAAGGGCTCGACGGAACGGACCGCAAGCTGCTTGCCGCAATCGTGCAGAAATTCGGCAGCGGTCCCGTGGGCGTCCAGGCGCTGGCGGCGGTCCTGGCCGAGGAGCCCGAGACTGTCGAGGACGTGTACGAGCCGTTCCTGCTGCGGTTGGGCTTTCTCGATCGGACTCCGCAGGGCCGGATCGCGACCGACGGAGCCCGCCAGCACCTGGCCCGGCTCGGTTACGAGGTTCCTTCGCCGCGCCGCGCCGAGGCGGAGCAGCCGGCCCTGTGGGACGGGACCGTCGACCCGGACGCCCAAGCGCGCTGATGCCGAACGCCGCGGATGGCGCCGGCGAGCGCCCCGCTTCGCCTGCCCAATTCGAGGTGCTGGTCCCGCCGCCTGCGGACGGATCGACGCGGGCACGACTGGGCCGCCTGACGCTGCCCTACGGCGTGGTGGAGACGCCCCAATTCATGCCGGTCGGAACCAACGCCACTGTCAAAGCACTCGATCCGGACGACCTGCGCGCAGCCGGCGCGACGATCGTCCTCTCGAACACGTACCACCTCTACCTGCGGCCCGGCCACGAGCGGATCGCCAGGCTCGGCGGCCTGCACCGCTTCATGGCCTGGGACCGGCCGATCCTGACCGACTCCGGAGGTTTCCAGGTCGTATCGCTCGGCGAGCTCCGCAAGATCGACGATGAAGGCGTGACGTTCCAGAGCCACCTGGACGGCTCCTATCATCGGTTCACTCCGGAACTCTCGATCGAGGTCCAGGAAGCGCTCGGCGCAGACATCGCCGTGGCCTTCGACCAGCCCGTGCCCCCTGCCTCGACGAGTCTCGGCGCAGTCGCGGAGGCCACGGCCCGGTCTAATCGATGGGCGGCGAGATCGCTCGCAGCCCACACACGCCGGGACCAGGCGGTGTTCGGAATCATTCAGGGCGGGTTGGACCCGGAGCTTCGGGCCGAATCGACGCGCATAGTGGCTGGCTTGCCTTTCGATGGCATCTGCATCGGTGGCCTGGCAGGGGACGAGACTCCCACACAACGGGAAACGACACTGGATCTGGTGGTGGACCTGCTCTCGGCCGATCCGCGGCCACGGTACTTGATGGGCCTGGGGTCGCCCGCGGACCTCCTCGAAGCGGTGCGCCGCGGCGTCGACATGTTCGACTGCGTACTGCCGGCGCGAGTCGCCCGGAACGGCCAGCTGTGGATCCCGGGCGGGCGGCTCAACATGCGCAATGCGAAGTTCGTCGACGACCCAAGACCAGTCCAGGAAGGCTGCCGCTGCCCGCTCTGCCGCAACTTCTCGAGGGCCTATCTGGCCCACCTTTTCCGGGCCGAAGAGTTGCTCGCCTACCGCCTCGCGACTTGTCACAACCTGACCTTCACCCTAGACTTCATGGCCGAAATCCGCTCCGCATTGCGCTCCGGCACGTTTACCTCGCGCCTGCCCGAGCTCCGAGCGCGCGCACAGCCGTCAAGCTCACGTGCATTGGCAGTGCAGTCGGAATGAAGAGCCCACCCGTAGCCTGTAGTACGCGGAGGCGAAACAGATGGCCAGTCGGGACCGCCCCCACCGTCAAGAGAAGAAGAAGCCAAAGGACGCTTCGGCGAAGACCAAGATCCAGCCCCTGCTGGAGCCGCCGACAAACGTCGAGGTCTGGAAGCCCAAGCGAAAGCCACGGACTGAAGAGACCGAAAGCTAGCTCGCGGGCGGACGCCATCCGGCGACGCTCCGCCCATCCCGGAGAGGTCAGGAGCGAGGAGCAAGGTGGCGATGATCGAGCGAGGGACTGAGGTCCGCGGATCGGCCGGTGTCGGCACCGACAGGACCAAGGCCGTGGAAGCGGCCATCCTGGCGATCGAGAAGCAGTTCGGGCGTGGCTCGATCATGCGCCTCGGCTCGTCCGAGCGTCAGGCCGTGGATGTCATCCCGACGGGCTCGATCGCGCTGGACCTGGCCCTGGGCGTGGGCGGGATTCCGCGCGGCCGGATGACTGAGATCTTTGGCCCGGAGTCGTCGGGCAAGACCACTCTCTGCCAGCACATCCTCGCCGAAGCCCAGAAGAAGGGCGGCGTGGTCGCGTTCATCGACGTCGAGCACGCCCTGGACCCGGGTTACGCGCGCTCCTGCGGCGTCAACGTCGACGAGCTGCTCGTCAGCCAGCCGGACACGGGCGAGGACGCGCTCCAGATCACCGAAACGCTGATCCGCTCGGGTGGCGTGGACTGCGTCGTTCTCGACTCGGTGGCGGCGCTGGTGCCGAAGGCGGAGATCGAAGGCGAGATGGGCGACTCTTTCGTCGGCATCCAGGCCCGGCTGATGAGCCAGGCTCTTCGGAAGCTGGCCGGCGTCGTGAACCGGTCGAACACCGCGCTGGTGTTTACCAACCAGCTCCGCGAGAAGATCGGGGTCATGTTCGGCAACCCCGAAGTCACTCCAGGCGGCCGCGCGCTCAAGTTCTACGCCAGCGTCCGGCTGGACATCCGGCGCGTGGAGACGATCAAGGTGGGCACGGACTCCGTAGGCAACCGGGTCCGCGTCAAGGTCGTCAAGAACAAGGTCGCGCCGCCGTTCCGCGTCGCCGAATTCGACATCATGTTCGGGGAGGGGATTTCTCGCGAAGGCGGGCTGCTGGACGTCGGCGTGGCGATGAGCATCGTCACCAAGACCGGCGCCTGGTTCACCTTCGGCGAGACCCGGCTCGGGCAGGGACGTGAGGCGGCAAAGGAATTCCTCAAGAACAACGCGGACGTGTCGGCCGAGATCGAGAAGCAGATCCGCGGCAAGATGTCCGAGGTTTCGCTTCCCGTCGAGGGCATCGAAGAGGCCGAATAGCCGGCCATGCCCCGAGCGCACGGCACCCAGCGGCTCGAGGCGAGACGGGCGAGGCTCGAGCGTCATGCCGCCGAGTCGGATCCGGGCGTTGTCCTCAGTGCGGCTGCGCGCTTCCTAGAGCTGCGGTCGCGGTCGGTTCAGGAGGTTCGCCGCCATCTGACCTCCGCCAGATATCCGGAACCGCTCGTCCAGAGCGCCATCGCAAGGCTGATCGAACTCGGAATGCTCGACGACGGGGCGTTCGCGAGAGCCTGGGTCGAGTCTCGAGACAGGGTCAGACCGAGGGGCGCGCAGGCCTTGCGGCGCGAGCTCACGCTCAAGGGCATCGACCGCGAGGTCGTGGCGCAGGTCCTGAGCGATAGGGACGGCGCCGCGGCCGAGCTCGCCGATCGCGAGCCAGGCGAGGTGAGCGCCGACGAGGTTACCGCCGAGCGGCTTCTGGGCAAGAATCGGGCGATGCTGGGGCGAGTCGCGGATCCGCGGGTTCGCCGCCAGCGGGCCTATGCGCTACTCGCCAGAAACGGGTTCGATCCGGAAGTCTGCCGCGAGGTGAGCGCGCGATTCACGAGCGCCGAGGCTCAGGACGACTGACCCGGACCCATTGCGGTCCGGCCCCGGGAACGACCACCGCCATTGGCGCCGCGGGACCACCGGATTCCTCCGCGCGCCGTAGACTACGCGGCGAGACGAACAACGCCCCGCCCCTCCAAGGTGATAGCGACGGCGCAAGCTCGAATCAGTCAATACGCGGCTCTGTCGACCGCTCGGGGAGCGAGCAAGGTCGGGTTCCGGGCCGCTCCTATTAGTTTCCACGTACCTCCGGCCGCGTCAGCCGGCCGGGTGGGAGGCAAGTGAATATGGATATCGCCCTTGTGGCCACAGCAGTTGTGGTCGCGGTTGTGGTGGGCGTGTTGGTGGGCTTCCTTGGCCGCGGCCTGGTAGCCAACCAGGGCATCCAGAGCGCGCAGGAGAAGGCCGCTCGGATCGTCGCCGAGGCACGCACCCAACAGAAAGAACTGATCCTTACCGCAAAAGACGAGAAACTGCGGCTTCAGCGCGAGGCAGAGGACGAGGCCCGAGCCAAACGAGGCGAGTTGACGATCCTGGAAAGTCGCCTTCTCGCACGCGACGAGCAACTCGATCTTCGTGCCGACATGCTCGAGCAGCGCGACCGCAAGCTCATCGATCGCGAGCGCGACTTCGAGCAGAGCCGCCAGGAGCTCGCACGCGCCCAGCAGGAGCATGTTGCCGCGCTGGAGCGAGTCAGCGGAATGTCTGCCGCGGAGGCCAAGGCCCAGCTCCTCGATGCCGTCCGCGAAGAGGCCGAGCGCGACGCCGTCCGCCTCGCGAAAGCCATCGAGCATGACGCGCGTGAGGACGCCGAGGAACGAGCCAGGGAGATCGTCATCACCACGATGCAGCGCATAGCTGCAGACCACACCGCCGAGCACACAGTCTCGACGGTCCATCTTCCCAACGACGAGATGAAGGGCCGCATCATCGGCCGCGAAGGTCGCAACATCCGGGCTCTCGAACAGGCAACCGGCGTGGACTTGATAATCGACGACACGCCTGAAACGGTCGTGATCAGCGCATTCGACCCGGTACGGCGGGAGATCGCCCGCCTGTCGTTGACCAAGCTGATGGCCGACGGACGGATCCACCCGGGCCGCATCGAGGAAGTCGTGGCTAAGGCCCGCGCGGAAGTCGACCTCGTGATGCGGCAGGCCGGCGAGCAGGCCATCTACGACGCCGGCGTCCCGGCGCTCCCGTCCGAGATCGTCAAGCTGCTCGGGCGCCTCAAGTACCGCACCAGCTACGGCCAGAACGTGCTCGTCCATTCCGTCGAGACGAGCCGGCTGGCGGCGATCATCGCCGCGGAGCTCGGCGCCGACGTGCAAGCCGCGAAGGTCGGAGGTCTTCTCCACGACATGGGCAAGGCGATCGACCACGAAGTGGAAGGTCCGCACGCCCAGATCGGCGCCGCGATCGCTCAGCGCCATAACCTGTCGCCGAAGGTCGTCAACGCCATCGCGGCGCACCACCAGGAGGTCGAGTTCGAGTCCCAGGAGGCGCCTATCGTCCAGGTCGCCGACGCTATCAGCGCCTCGAGGCCGGGGGCACGCGGCGAATCGATGGAAACCTACGTCCGCCGGCTGGAGGACCTGCAGGCCATCGCCGAGAGCTTCGAGGGGGTCGAACGGAGTTTCGCCGTGCAAGCCGGCCGCGAGGTTCGCGTTCTGGTCAAGCCGAACCAGATCGACGACGTGAACGCTAGCCGGCTGGCGCGCGACGTCGTCAAGAAGATCGAGGCGAGTCTGACCTACCCGGGCCAGATCAAGGTGACGGTCATCCGCGAGACGCGGGCCGTCGAATACGCCAGGTAGCTGGCGTTGGGAGCTCCCGGCATCGCATCTCAACCCGACCGGCCCGGTCGGCGAATCTGTCGCATCCTGATGATCGGCGACTTGATCGGCAAGCCCGGCCGCCTGGCCGTCGAGGCCCTGCTGCCGGGCTTGCGGCACGAGCTCGACATCGCGTTTGTGACTGCCAACGGCGAGAACGTCGCCGGTGGCATGGGCCTTACCGAATCCACGGCCGAGGCCATGTTCAAGGCCGGCGTGGACGTGATCACGTCCGGAAACCATATCTGGGACAAACGCGAGATGTATCAGGTCCTCGAGCACGACGACCGCATCCTGCGGCCCCACAACTACGGCTCGGACGGCGTTCCGGGTCGAGGCTGGGGCATCTTCCACGCCGAGGATGGGACTGAAGTGGCCGTGCTCAACTTCCAGGGCCGGACGTACATGACCCCAATCGAGAACCCGTTCACAGAGTTCGACCGGTTGATCGACCAGGCCTCCGAGCCGCTGCCGAACGTGCGCGTCGTCGACTTCCATTGCGAGCTGACCAGCGAGAAGAACGCCTTCGGCGTCTACCTGGACGGTCGGGTGACCGCAGTCGTCGGGACGCATACGCACGTGCCGACCGCGGACGAGCGCATCATGCCAAGGGGCACCGCGTATCAGTCGGACCTGGGCATGGTGGGGCCGGTCCACAGCGTCATCGGCTTCGACCCGGCCACGGTCGTGCCGCGTTTCATCAACGGCCTCCCGACGCGCTTCGAGGTGGGCAGCGGTCCGGTCGTCTTCAACGCCTGCCTGATCGACGTGGATCCCGCCAGCGGCCACGCCGTCGCCGTCGAGCGTGTTCAGCGGTTCGTCGAAGTCTGAGATGGCGTACCGGTTCAAGGACCGCGCGACAAGGCCGATGAGCGGACCGCCGGTCGTGCCCGAGCATCCCTCTCGGGTCGACCTTCACGCCCACAGCCGCCGATCCGACGGCCTCCTGGAGCCCCGCGCGCTGGTTGACGCCGCGGCCGAAGTCGGTATCCGCGTCTTAGCCCTCGCCGACCACGACACCCTGGCGGGAGTCCGCGAGCTTACTGGACGCGGTGCCGCGCCTCTGCCACTCGATCTCGTGCCGGCGGTGGAGATGAACAGCGTCGCTGCGGGCATCGACCGCCTCTGGGAAGGCGAGCTCCATATCCTTGGTCTCGGCGTGGACCCGGAGAACGAGGAGTTCGAGGCCGCGCTCGAGCGCCAGCGGCAGTCACGAGCGGTCAGGTTCGCGATGATCGTGGCCCGGTTGCGGGAGCTCGGCCTGTCGGTCGACCGTCAGGTGGAAGCGCTCCGAACGGCTCCCGGGTCGTCGCTCGGCCGTCCCCAGATTGCCCGCCTTCTGGTCGAGGCTGGACACGCTCCCTCCGTCGACGCCGCAATGCAGGAGCTGCTCGCGCGAGGCAGACCCGCGTACGTGCCACGCCAGGGGCTCGGGCCGCGTGACGCGATCGAGGCGATCCGTGGCGCCGGAGGCCTGCCCGCGCTGGCCCATTTCGCCGACGGCCCCGTGCGGCGGGTACTCGTGGCCGAGCTGGTCGCCTCTGGCTTGGGCGGCCTCGAAGTCCACTACCGCCATTTCGATCCCGGCACGGTGACCGAGATGGCCGCTCTCGCCTCGCAGCTCAAGCTCGTGCCGACGGGCGGGAGCGACTACCACGGCGACGGCGAGACCTACGCCCAAGCCCATGCGTCGCTCTTTGTCCCGGACGGTGACGCAGTTGCCCTTTTCGCGGCGCTGGGCCGACAATCGGGCCAACAGGTCTCAGGAGCAACAATGCCTTCATGACCGCAAGATCGATCGCGGACCTGGCCGGCGGACTCACCGCCCTGCCGCTGCCAGGCAGCCTCGCCACCTCGCCGGCCGTGGACGTCGGTCTCCTCGAGTTCCGTCCCGAGCTCCAAAGCTTGCCGAGCTTCTTCATGTGGACTCTCGGCTGCCAGATGAACCAGAGCGACTCCGAAGAGATGGCCGGCCAGCTCCTCTCCGCGGGCTGCACGCGCGCAGTTTCTATGGAGACGGCCGACCTCGTCGTAATCAACACCTGCGCCGTCCGCGAGCACGCCGAGGCCAAGGTGATCGGCCGCCAGGGAATGCTGGCCCAGCTCAAACGCGCCCGCCCCGGGATGCGCGTGGTGCTGACGGGTTGCGGCGTCCGCGAGGCCGAAAGAGCCGGCCTGGCCCACCGCTTCCCCGCGGTCGACATGTTCCTGCGGCCGGACGAAGAGCCCGAACTGGCTCTCCGGCTCGGGCTCGTCTCGGCACAGGCCCCGATCGGCTTGCAGACCGTCTCGACGGCCGCCACTACCGTGCTCAGTGGACGGCGGGTGAGTGCCGCCGACCGGCTCGCCGTATCTCGTTCCAGCGCCCTGGTCGAGGGCCGAGTTGCCCGCTCGTCGACGATCTCGGCCTGGCTGCCGATCGTCTACGGCTGCGACAAGACCTGCACCTACTGCATCGTCCCGTTCAGCCGGGGTCCGGAGCGGAGCCGCCCATTCGACGACATCGTCACCGAGGCCCGGACGATCGCCGACTCGGGCTACCGCGAGCTGACGCTGCTCGGCCAGAACGTCAACAGCTACGGCCACGATCTCCCGGCAGAAGAGCGGTTCGGCCACATCGACACCGAACGTTCGGCCGGACGGCGGCTGGACCTCCGATCCCGTCCGGACCTGGCGGAGCTGCTCTACGCCATCGACGGCATCCGCCGAGACGACGGGCGACCGGCCATCCCGCGGCTGCGGTTCATCACCTCGCACCCGTGGGACCTGTCCGACCGCCTGATCGGTGCGATGGCGACATGCGGGTCCGTCGCTGAGCACCTGCACCTGCCGATCCAGTCGGGCGACGACCGCCTGCTCCAGCGGATGGGCCGCCAGTACAGCCTTGCTCACTACAGGGAGCGGCTGGCGCGGATCCGAGAGGCGGTGCCCGGCATCGCCGTATCCACCGATGTAATCGTCGGCTTCTGCGGCGAGACCGATGACCAGTTCGAGTCGACGCTGCGCGCGCTCGAGGAGATCCGCTTCGACACCGTCTTTGCGGCTGCGTACTCGCCCCGGCCCGGTACGCCGGCGCTGCGCATGGCCGACGACGTGCCGCCGGAGGTCAAGCGCCGCCGCCTCAACGAGCTGCTGGCTTGCCAGGAGAAGATCGGCCTCGAGATCAACCAGGGCTGGCTCGGCCGCGAAGTCGAGGTGCTGGTCGAGCGCGTGATGCCGCCGCGCCGCCAGGCGCTCGACGACGAGGTCGTCGACGCAGACGGCGCCGAAGCGGGCATCCCGGCGCAGGCCGGAACGGCGGGGCCGGGGAGCGTCGCCCTGGCCGGCCGGACACGCCACAATAAGCTCGTCCATCTGGCCGGCGACCCCGGGCTCGTCGGTCGCGATGTGCCGGTCCGGATCGAATACGCCGGACCGTTCGCACTCCGCGGACGGGCGCTCGCCGCCGGCATTCTCGGGTGACGAACACGAGTCTGCCGCCGCTCGTCGTTCTTGCCGGCGCCACGGCCACGGGCAAGACCGCGCTGGCGCTCGAGCTGGCTGGCTCGCTGGCAGCTCGCGGCGTCGCCGCCGAGATCATCTCGGCCGATTCGCGCCAGGTTTACCGCGGGATGGATATCGGCACGGCTAAAGCCACGCCTGCCGAACGGGCCCGCGTACCCCACCACGGGCTCGACCTCGTCGATCCGGACTACCCTTTCAGCGTCTCCGAATACGTGGCCTGCGCCACGGAGGCCCTGGCCGGGATCTCCGAGCGCGGCGCGGTTGCGATCCTAACCGGCGGCACGGGCTTCTACTTGCGCGCCGTGGCTCGCGGTCTCGCGGTCGACGAGCTGCCATGGGACGCCGACGTGCGGGCGGCCGTGGACGCCGCGCTCGCCTCCGAAGGATTGCCGGCTCTCGTGGCCGAGCTGCGTGGCATCGCGCCCGCTCGCGCCGCGGAGGTGGACCTCCGGAACCCACGCCGGGTCGTCCGAGCCCTCCAAATCGCACGGCTCCAGGGCGACGCGCCACTCCCCCAGCCACGGGGTTACGGGCGCGCGGTGCTGTGGCTGGGGCTCACCGTAGAGCCGGCCGTCCTACGCGACCGCATCAAGGCACGTGCCCGCGCCCAATTCGACGCTGGCCTCGTGGACGAGACGCGCGGGCTGATCGCCCGCTTCGACCCGTCGCTGCCCAGCTTCTCCGGCATCGGCTATGCGGAGTCCCTGGCGGTCATAGTGGGCCGCCTCTCGCCGGACGGCGCGATCGCCGAGGACGCGCGCCGCAACATGCTCTTCGCCCGTCGCCAGGCGACCTGGTTCCGCCGTGAACCCGACATCATCTGGCTGGACGCCACGAGCGACCTGCCGTTCGAGGCGGCGCTGGCCGCAACCCTCGGGTATCTCGAGCGGGCCGGTGCGGCCTCCTCGTGAGGCGCGACCGCCCCATACTCCGACCGGAGCCGCGGTTCCGGTATCCTGGACCCGCATGACAAGAGACATGATCGATCTCACGGCCCCGATTGAGCGCGCCTTCCTCGTCGCAGTGGACTGCGGCGAAGACGCCGGCTGGACGGCCGAGGAGTCGATCGGAGAGCTCGCCAGCCTCGCCGACACCGCGGGAGCCGAAGTCGTCGGTGCGGAATGGCAGAACCGCCGCCATGTCGACCCCAACTTCTATGTCGGCAAGGGCAAGGTCGATGAGCTGGTGGCGGCCAAGTCGGAGACCGGATACACGATCCTGGTGACCGACGACGAGCTGTCGCCCGCACAACAGCGGGCCCTCGAGGAAGCCGTCAAGACCAAGGTCATCGACCGCTCGCGCCTGATCCTCGACATCTTCGCCCAGCATGCCCAGACGCACGAGGGGCGCCTGCAGGTCGAGCTGGCCCAGCTCGAGTACCAGCTGCCCCGGCTGACCCGACTCTGGACCCACCTTTCGCGAACCGGCGGCGGCATAGGTACCCGCGGCCCCGGCGAGTCGCAGCTCGAGACCGACCGCCGGATAGTCCGCGACCGGATCAAGAAGCTCAAGGAGCGCGTCGAGCAGGTCGCCGAGCAGCGGCGAACCGCAACGCGAGCCCGCGACAGGCGCCTGATCCCGACCGTCGCGATCGTCGGCTACACCAACGCCGGCAAGTCGACCTTACTCAACGCGCTGGTCGGGCAGGTCGTCGTCAAGGCCGAGGACCGGCTCTTCGCCACGGTGGATCCCACGTCGCGACAGGTCAAGCTCGGAGAGGGCCAGACGGCTATCGTGACCGATACGGTCGGTTTCATCCACAAGCTGCCGCACCAGCTCGTCGACGCCTTCCGGGCCACGCTCGAGGAAGTCACCCGCGCCGACGTCCTGCTCGAGATCGTCGATGCCTCGGACCGCCACTTCGCCGAGCATCGGGCGACCGTGCAGACGGTCCTTGAGGAGCTGGGCGCGGGCGACAAGCCTCGCCTCGTGGCGTTCAACAAGGCGGACCTCATCGAGGCTGCAGCGCGCGACGGAGACACCCCGGCGCCGGCGATAGCCGGCCAGGTCCTCATCTCCGCCGTGACCGGCTACGGGTTGGAGACTCTGAGGGCCGAACTGTCGGCCTTGCTGGCTTCTCTATGGGTGGACGTGGACGTCGCGATCCCGTATCGAGACGGTGAGCTCCTCGCTCGAGTGCGCGAGCGCGGCACCGTCGAGCTCGATTATCGGTCGGGCGACGTGAGGGTCACCGGCCGAGTCAGCCCTCCGCTTGCAGGGGAGCTCGAGGCCGTGGCGGCCCGCTGGCGAGCCGCACTGCGCGATGTGGACGGAGCCTCCGCGTGAGGGCATTGTGGAACGGCCGTTCTCATCCAGACGCAGCACGCAGAGCGAGGACCGCTACCCGTGTTGGCGGTTAGTGGACAACTCCTAAAACTAACGGTCCCGCGGCCGAAACTGGTGGATAAGCCACTTCCTCAGAAGGGCCGCCGGACCTAGATTCTCTCTTGCCCGGAGGGGCCAGCGAGATCACACCAAACCAGCGGTTTCGACGGAAACGGTGCAACGCTCACCATGAGGGTTCAGGGACCCGCAACGGTTTCTGGGTCCGACCGGCGGGCGTAAGCCGCGGAAGACGGAATGTAGAGGGTTCGGTGGCAAGTCCGGCAGTGGCCGGAGCGCAGGTCGCCGTTTGAGCGAGGAGTCTTCGGATCCCTTGCCCGCGGAGGTCAAAGCGGCCGGTACGCGCGAACTCGCAGCACGGTCGAATTGGTTCCTCCGGGCGCTTCTTTGTGCCCGGATCGCGGCTTGCAGGGCCATCGTGCGCCTGGCCGTGATTTGTTGCGGCAGTCCCTTGGTGACGGCGCGGCGAGCAGGGTAGGGGAGCGAGGCGGTATCCTCGGCCGCGACCCTTTCCACATGACCAGGAAGTCGATGCCGCCCGCCAGCCTCCGCGTCTGGATCATCGTCCCCACTTACAACGAGCGCGAGAACGTTGTTCCGATAACCGACGCCATCCTCGCGGCCGTTCCAGACGCCCACATCCTCATAGTCGACGATGGCTCCCCAGACGGCACCGGCGACCTGGCAGACGAGTCGGCCAGGTCGAACAACGCCATCTCCGTGCTGCACCGGACCGCGAAACAAGGCCTGGGCAAAGCGTACGTCGCCGCCTTCAAGGATCTTCTGGAACGCGACGCCGATATCGTCGTCCAAATGGACGCCGACTTCAGCCACCCGGTCCGCTTCCTGCCGTCTCTGATCGAGCCCCTCCGGTCGGACAGGGCCGACCTGGTCCTCGGCTCCCGCTACGTCAAGGGCGGGCACATACCGCGTTGGAACTTCCTCCGGCGCCTGGTCAGCCGCGGCGGTAGCGTCTTCGCCGGCGTGGTGCTGCTCATGCCGTACCGTGACCTCACAGGCGGCTTCAAGGCCTGGCGCACGCCGGTGCTTCGCTCGATCGACCTCGATCGGCTCCATGCTGGCGGGTACGCCTTCCAGATCGAGACGACCTTCCGGGCTCGGCTGGCCGGAGCACGCATCGTCGAGACCCCGATAACGTTCGAGGAGCGTCGCGCGGGTACCTCCAAGATGAGCATGGCGATCTTCATGGAGGCGTTCAAGCTGGTCCTCGCGCTGCGCCTCACCACTCTGGGACAACGCCGGCAGCGGCAGACCCAGAGACGTGGCTAGCGATCCGCCAGAAACGGCGGCAGTAGCCGCCGGCACGCCCGGCCAGGCCAAGCCGGCCCACTCGTCGCGGCCGGCGTGGCGTGAGTTCGTCTTGCTTTGCTCCGTGGCGATCGCGATCCCGCTGCTGTGGTGGATTGGCTGGACGGTGCTTAAGGGCGGGAACTCGTTCAACGACTTCCACGACTTCTGGCTGGCCGCCAAGTTGATCACGATGGGCCACTCGCCGTACGACAAGGCGGCCCTCGCCGCGCTGGCGCATTCTGAGGGGCTGTCCTTCGTGGTCGGGACGGGCTACTCCTACCCGCTGCCGTTCGCGCTGGCGATGATTCCCTTCGTCGCCCTGCCCTTCAACGCCGCGGTGCTGCTCTTCAGCGGGCTTGGCCTTCTCTCCTTCGGCCTGACTGTCGCGGCCTGGATCGGCTGGGCACACGGCTGGGAGCCCGACCTCAGAACCAGGCGCTTGATTCTCGCGGCGGGAGCCGGTCTGTACCCCTCGGTCTACGGCACGATCGCCAACGGGCAGGCGAACCTGATCCTGCTGCCGTTGCTTGGCCTTGGGACCATGGCCATGGTCGACGGTGGCTCACGTCGGGCGTTCTCAGGCGGGGTCTGTGTCGGTCTTGCCGCCGTGGTCAAACTCACGCCCGGGGCGCTGCTGGTCCCGCTCGTCCTCGGCAGACGGCTGTTGGCCGCCGGCGGGTTGCTGCTGGGGGCCGCCGGGGCTCTCGTTATCGCCACGCTGGTGGCTCCCTGGGCGGGGGAGGGGAGCGGCGGTTTGACGGCGCTACTCGAGCCCGATTCCTACTTCACGAACCAATCGATAAACGGCGCCATCAGTCGGCTCGTCCTGTCATCGGAACGAACCGTGCCACTCTGGAACCACGCTTTCGATCCACGCTTGCCCGTGCTCATCGTAACAGCGCTGTTCGGCCTCGCGACCCTGCTGGTTCTGTGGCGGGCCCGCCTGCTTCTGGAGACGCAGCGGGGGATTGCCCTCGGACTCGGATTCGCCCTCGTGGCGGGTCTCGTAGGCGCACCGAAGGGCACCTATTGGAACCAGGCGATGGTGCTTGTACCGGCCGGCCTTCTGCTCGCCGTCGCCGCTCCGGGTCTTCGATTCGACCGATTCTCCGGTCTCGACCGGACCCTGCTTATGGCCTGGATCCTCGGGACGTCGGTTCAGACTTTGCTCTGGCTATTCCCACCCATCAGGTCGATCGGCCAGACGCCGCTGATCACCATCCTCCAGTCGTCGTCGATGTACGGTCTGGTGGCCCTCTGGGCCGTGTTTGCCCGACGGCTCCTCACGACAGATCTGGCCCGCACCCTCGACCGGCATTCCCCAGGCGACGCCGGGCGCGCGGTCGACATTTAGAACATCCGTCCGGAGCTCCTGAGCCACCACCATCGCCAGGCGTCTGGTCCGTACGCAGACTGTGGAGACCCGGGCGCAGGGACGGCCGTCCACCAGCACGAATGTGGACAGGTTCCTTGTCTCCAGACGCCGGTGTCCATAGAGTGGTTCTTGCCCGGAGGGGCCACGAACAACCGAACGACTCGGCCGATTCTCGGATCGGCCGAACGATGCGGGGTCGAGGTTCCTCCGGGCGTTTGTTCGCCCGTCACACTGTGGCCCGCCGTTGCACGAGCGCCGGCGGGCCACATCGACGCGTCGGGGGCGGTATGAGGCCCCTCTCTTGGGCGGCCAACGACTACCGATAAGGTAAGTTATGTCCGTTATGTCCGGGGCAGGTTTCTTCGCCTGTGTGAAGAGGCCTCGGGGAACGGGGAACTTCAGAGTCGACGCTGCCAGCCACACGCTCCCCGCCTAATACTTCGACCGGCGCGTCTCTTCCTTTTTCGGGGGGCGGGGTTCGTGGCCCGGGCGGGGCGGATGCGGAGCCGTCCCGGGGGCCATGTCGGGCTGCTTGGGCCTTGGCCCACGTGCGCGGGCCGCTTCTACCTCTGCCGCGAAGGCTGCTGCGCGCTCAGGCGAAAGGGCGCGCTCCCAATCGGCCGTGATCTGCTTGACCCGCACGTTCTGTGCCGCTCGCTGCTCACGCTCGTGTCTTGACCGCTTTGTCATTTGGTCCTCATTGGGGTACGGGCATCTCCGCCGCCTGGCCGAACCATGCTGCGCTCATTATCGACGCTCGTCGGCGACTCTGTACCGCAGGGCGGCGCGGTCGGTTTGCGCCCGAAGGCGATCTGCCAGAGTGGCGCCATGGCCGGGGATGATCCGAAGCGCATTTTCACAGGGATTGCGGCGTCGTACGGCCGCGTCGCGACTGTGCTGTCGCTCGGGCAGGATCCGCGATGGCGGCGTGCGCTAGTCGACGCCATCGACGCGCGACCGACGGAGCGTGTGCTGGACGTCGCGACGGGAACCGGAATGGTAGCCCAGGCGCTGCACGATCGATACGGCTGTGCGGTGGTGGGGGTTGACCAGAGCGTGGACATGCTGCGGGTTGCCCGGACTCGAGACGGAGTCTTCGAGACGATAGTCGAAGGGAAGGCGGAGAAGTTGCCGTTTCCGGACGCGTCGTTCGACCATCTGACCTTCACGTATCTCCTGCGCTACGTCGACGATCCCGCCGCCACGATGCGGGAACTCGCTCGGGTCGTGAAGCCGGGCGGTCGAGTCGCCATGGTCGAGTTCGGCCTGCCGGGTGGCGTGTGGCGCCCGCTGTGGTGGCTGTACGCGCGCGTCGGACTGCCGCTCGCGGGTCGAATCGTCTCGGCGAAATGGTCCTCTGTGGGTGTGTTCCTGGGTCCGAGCATCGAACGCTTCTACGCCCGTCATCCGGTTTCGTCAATCGAGCGGTACTGGCGCGAGGCCGGACTTGGCGACGTGAGCGTGCGTCGGATGAGTCTTGGGGGCGGCGTGGTTATCAGCGGGACGAAGGTCGACCCACCGCCCTCCCCCACCCCGGCATCACTCGCGCCGGCGTTTTATGCAGCGCCTGGCGGCGGATGGCACGACTACTGGACGCTCCTCCATCCCCCTTACACGGTTTGGCATCTCTCATATGTCCTGCTCGGCGCGGCCCTTGCGCCGGCTCCCGATCCGCGGATCGTTGCGGGTGCGCTCATTGCCTTCGGGCTCGCCGTCGGGGTTGGCGCCCACGCGTTCGACGAGCTGAACGGGCGGCCATTGCGTACACAGATCCCATCCCCGGTGCTCGCCGGCCTCGGCACGATGGCGCTCCTCGCCGCGGTCGCCATCGGCCTCGCCGGGGCAACCATCGTCGGCCCGCTCTTCCTGCTCCTTGTGATCGGCGGCGCGTCGATCGTGGTGCTCTATGCGTTCGAAGCGCCTCTCGTACACTCGGACGTCGGCTTCGCCGTGGGATGGGGAGCCTTCCCCGTCGTGGCGACCGCGTACGCGACGGGCGCTCACCCGGTTCCGACCATTCTTGCGGCACTCGCGGCCGCGCTGCTGAGCCTGGCGCAGCGGCGGCTCTCCACCCGTGCGCGCTCCGTCCGGCGTCGCGCCGTGAATGTGAGCGGCGAGATCGTTTACTCGGACGGGTCAGTGGAGCCCATCGACGCGCGCTCCCTCATCGCCGCACCGGAAGGAGCGCTCTCAGTTTTGTGGTTCGCGCTCTTCGCGGTCTCGCTCGCGGTGCTGCTCGCGCGCTGGCTCTGACCGGCCGTTACCAGACGCCGGCACCGCTCGAGCGTGAGGCGGCGCGCATTCGGGGGACGCTGCGCCGCCTCACGCTGCTGCTCTAGCACACCGGGTCGACGTCCGTGCCGGGGGCGCCACGACGCCTGCGGCGCAGCGCCGAGCCGACTCGACGATTCCACGAATGCCGTAAGGTTGGCACCGCAGCAACGACCGCCGGAGGATTCTGAATGAAAGAGCACGGCACCGACTCGGTGTTGGGACGGGTCCCGATCCAGAACGTGAACCACCCCGGGTCAACGACGCGGGTCGACGCCGGCATGTACTACGCGATGCGCGACGCCATGCTAAAGGCCCTTCCGAAGAAGATCCCCGGGCTGACCCAGGGGGAGCTGCGCGAGGCTGTCCTGCAGTTGCTCCCCGAATCGCTATTTCCGGGCGGCGAGAACGCCGGCTGGTGGTCCAAGGCGGTCCAGCTCGATCTCGAGGCGAAGGGCGTTATCTCGAGAGAGCACTCCAGGCCACTGCGCTGGCATCGCAACCTGAAGTAAGCCCGCATCCTCGGCGCCCGTCGGACCGCCCATCCGCAGTCGGGCCGGACACGGCCCTTTTGGCGATCAGTCACCCAGGCAGGTTTCGACGTGCCGGGCCGCCTGAACCCACGGGTGGTCCGGCGGTACCGGCTTGCGCCTGCCGGCGACCTGGTCGAGCGGCACCGGCTCCGTCCCGTCGCCCCGGGCCGCGACCATCACGCCGAACACGCCCTCGTTGATTAGGTCGGCGCCGGCGCTGCCCAGGCGAGTCGCGAGCAGTCGGTCGGCGGCCGACGGCGTTCCACCACGCTGCACGTAGCCGAGGATTGTGACGCGGGATTCGAGCCCGGTCAGAGCCTCCAGCTGGCCGGCCAGCCGGAGCGTGTTTCCGACGTGAGCCGCCTGGACGGCGGCAAGGTCGGCCACCGCCGCCTCCCGATCTTCCGGGATCGAAGCCGAACGTTTCCGCGAGTCTGCATCTCGAAAGGCCGCAGCGGCATCGATCTCCATGGCGCCTTCGGCCACGGCAACGATGCTGAAGTTGGACCCACGCTCGACCCGCCGCCCGATCGCATCGGCGATGGACCGCACGTTGTACGGGATCTCCGGGATGAGGATGACGTCGGCGCCGCCTGCGATGCCCGCGCCAAGCGTCAGCCAGCCCGCCTTGTTGCCCATTAGCTCGACGACGATGATCCGGTGGTGGCTGTGGGCGGTGCTGTGCAAACGGTCGATCGCCTCGGTGGCGACATCGAGGGCAGTGGCGAACCCGAAGGTCGCGTCGGTGAGCACGAGGTCGTTGTCGATCGTCTTGGGCAGGGTGATGATGTTGAGCCCGGCCTGGACGAGACGGAGTGCGTTCTTCGCGGTGCCATCTCCGCCCAGACACACCAGCGCGTCGAGGCGGTGCCTCTCGTAGGTCCGGACCACGGCGCCGGTCATGTCCACGACCTGGCCGTCGACGAGCATCTTGTGGGGTTTGTCGCGGCTGGTTCCCAGGATCGTGCCGCCGACCGTGAGGATGCCGGAGAGCCTGGTATCGAGCGGTACGAACCGGTCCTCGACGAGACCGCGGAAACCGTCGCGGAAGCCGATGACCTCCATGCCGTATTGGTCTATGGCCGCCTTCCCGATGCCTCGAATCGCGGCGTTGAGTCCGGGGCTGTCGCCGCCGGCCGTGAGGACGCCGATACGCTTGGCAGAGGCCATCTATCGCTCCACTCTGCTGGGTCGCCGGAAGCCGTGCCGTCGTGTCCAGGCAGGCCGCCATCTGTCTGGACCAGGATACGGCGCCGTGAGGCGTATGCCACCTCGTCGCCCTCGAACAGGCCATCGACCGCGTCGCCGGTCCCGCGCGGAGCCCACCACCGAGCCACTTCCGGCTCCGCGAGGATCTGGCGAAACCGTGTCCGCTCGTCCTTGCCGACGCGGCGCAGGACCACTCGCCCGCCGTCGATGATGGCCGGGGGCGGCGCCGGCAGGTCCCATTCGTCAGGCGTCAGCGCCGATGGAAGGACCCGGTTGACGATGGCCGCCCCGGGCGCCAAGCTCAGTCTCGAAAACACTCGCGAGGACCGCATTGGCACTCCACTCCAGTCGCTCCGCCACTCCGGCCGACGCGGAAGCCGGCTTCGAGCTGTCTCATCCAGAATTCGCTTCTACGCGCCCTCTGGATGACTTGCGTTCGACCGAATACTCGCGCCTGGACCGCGACGGACAGGTCTTCCTCGACTACACCGCCGGCGGGCTATACGCCAATTCGCAGGTTCGGGCGCACACCGAGCTGCTCCTGGGCAGCGTCTTCGGCAACCCGCATTCCACGAATCCCGCCTCTCTCGCGATGACCCACTGGGTCGAGCGCGCCAGGGCGTACGTGCTCGAGTTCTTCAATGCTTCGCCGGACGAGTACGAGGTCTGCTTCACCCAGAACGCGAGCGGTGCGCTCCGGCTCGTGGGCGAGGCTTATCCCTTCTCCCCTGCCGGCCACTATCTGCTGACCTTCGACAACCACAACTCGGTCAACGGGATACGCGAGTTCGCTCGCGCCAAGGGCGCCAAAGTGACGTACGCGCCGGTAATCCCGCCGGATATGCGCATCGACGACAACCGCCTGGCCGGCTACCTGGAAGAGACCGGAACGGGTTCTTGCGACCTGCTCGCCTACCCGGCCCAGTCCAATTTCTCCGGTGTCCGTCACTCGCTCCGCTGGATCGAGCGAGCGCAGGCAAAGGGCTGGGACGTGCTGCTGGATGCCGCGGCATTCGTGCCGACGAACCGGTTGGACCTGAGCCGCTGGCATCCCGACTTCGTGCCGATCTCGTTCTACAAGATCTTCGGCTACCCGACCGGCGTCGGTGCGCTCATCGCCCGAAAGACCGCCCTGCGGAAGCTCCACCGGCCGTGGTTCGCAGGCGGCACGATTACCGTGGCGTCGGTGCAGGGCGACCGCTACTACCTCCAGGATGGGGCGGAGGCGTTCGAGGACGGCACGCTGGATTATCTGTCGCTGCCCGCCGTAGAGATCGGGCTGCGGCATATCGATCGAGTCGGCCTCGACTTGATTCACACCCGTGTCCAGGCCCTCGCTGAGTGGCTTGTCGGGGCGCTGGCGGCTCTCCGCCATGACAACGGTTTGCCGGTGGTCCGAGTCTACGGGCCACTCGACGGCGTCGATCGGGGCGGCACAATCTCGCTCAACATCTACGACGTCAACGGCCACTTCGTCGATCACCGCGTGGTCGAAGCCCGGGCCAACGCGGCGCGGATCTCGCTGCGGACGGGCTGTTTCTGCAACCCCGGCGGCGGGGAGCTTGCGCTCGGTCTCTCGGCCCAGGAGCTCACGTCGTGCTTCGTCGGGGCCCGCGACCGTCTGGCGCTCGACGAGTTCAGGCGATGCATCGACGACAAGAGCACCGGCGCCGTTCGCGTCTCGCTCGGGATCGTGAGCACCTTTGCCGACGTCTACCGCTTCGTCGAGTTCGTGGTTGGATTCGTCGACAAGGCCGCCTCCGACGCGTAAGACTATCCGCAGATTCGCGAGCCCGAACCCCGATAGGGCCATTTGTTGATGGTACGAACCCTGAACTAGACGGTCCATCCCGAGCAGACGCCGGATAGCGACCGAGCGACGCGGGCAGCAACCGGCCGGGAAAGAGGTGAGATTGGGTTCGAGCAGTCCACCGACAATGGCCGCCATAGCAGCCGCGGTCGGCGTATCGACTCGCGACGTTGCGCTGGTGTTGGGCGCCGATCCTCGGGTTCCGTGGGAACTCCGGAAGCGCTTCACCACGGCGATCGAAGTCGAGGCGTACCGGCCGTTCCAGGCGGTCCAGGCGAGGCTCGGAAGGCCGCTCCGCATCGCCGTCATCTTCAAGACACATCGCGCAGACGACCGCGACGCCAACCGGTTCTACACGCCCATCGCGTCGGCTACCTCGCGGCCCGCGCCGGTTTCGCGCTGCTGGCCCATCGCCTCGAGGTCGGGCCGGGCGAACCCGTCCATGCTGTCGTCATGCCACGCCTCGTGGAGCGCGAGACGGTCGCCCCGCCTCGGAGCAGCTGACTCGAAGGGCCGCCCGTGCCGTTGCGACTCACCGGTCGCGCCGTCCGTTCCGGACCTTCGCGACTGCCCTCGGCCACCACTATGCTGAGCCGGCGAGGTCGGGCTGCGACCCACCCGACTTGGAGGCGTGAAATGGAAGATGCTTACAACGCCGACACAGACCTGCGAGCGGTCGCTGGACGAGGCCACCGTGTCACGCGTATCTGACCTCTACCGAACCAGCCTCGCCACCCTCACAGACCTCTACGAGCTGACGATGGGGGCCGGCTACGAGAAGGCGGGCGTGGCCGAGAGCGAGTCCGTCTTCTCGCTCAGCTTCAGGACTCTCCCTTTCGGCGGTGGTTACGCCGTGGCGGCCGGCCTCGACGACGCTTTGGCGATCCTCGAGAACCTCCGCTTCGACTCGGACGACATCGAGTACCTCCGGAGCCTGCGTGGGGCCGGACAGGAGCCGCTATTCAGCGAGGGATTCCTGCGGGGCCTAGGCGCGCTCGAGTTCAGCTGCGACGTCGACGCCATCCCCGAGGGGACGGTCGTGTTCGCGAACGAACCGTTGCTCAGGGTACGCGGACCGCTCCTCCAGGCCCAGCTGGTCGAGAGCGTTCTTCTCACGGTGATCGGCTTCCAGACGCTCGTCGCCACCAAAGCCGCCAGGGTCGTTGAGGCTGCAGGCGGCCCCGTCCTCGAATTTGGGCTGCGGCGGGCGCAGGGCCTCGACGGGGCCATCTCCGCCGCGAGAGCCGCTTACATCGGCGGCGTGGACGCGACCTCCAACGTCCTGGCGGGTCGCCTGTTCGGCATACCGATCCGCGGTACCCACGCCCATTCCTGGGTCCAGGTGTTCGACGACGAGCAACTCGCATTCGACACCTACGCCGACGCCCAGCCGGGCAACGTGACCCTGCTGGTCGACACCTACGACTCGCTGACCGGAGTCGCTCACGCCATCGAGACCGGTCGACGGCTCGAGGCGAGGGGCGGGAAACTGGCCGGGATCCGCCTTGACTCCGGCGATCTCGCCTATCTCTCGACCGAAGCGAGGCGAATGCTCGACGACGCCGGCTTCGCCGAAACGAAGATCGTCGCTTCCAACGACCTCGACGAGTACACCATCGCCTCCCTGCGCGAGCAGGGAGCGCGCATCGACATCTGGGGCGTTGGAACCCGCCTCGACACCTGCTTCGACCAGCCGGCACTCGGCGCGATCTACAAGCTGACCGCCATTTGCGACCGCGACGGCGGATGGCGCTATCCGGTCAAGTTGTCCGAGCACAGCGCCAAGATCTCAATTCCGGGCGTCCTGGGAGTCCGTCGCTACGTGGATCCGTCCGGCCGCTTCCGGGCGGACATGATCTACGACGAGGACCTGCCGGCTCCACCCGAGGGCGACGTGATAGTCGACCCGGCGGACGCGCTCCATATGCGCGCCCTCGACGCCACCTGGCAACCGGAGGAGCTGGTTCTACCGGCGATGCGTTCCGGACGGCGCCTGGCGCCGGCCCCACCGCTCGGGGAGATTCGCGCGCGAGCCCACGCCCAGGTCGGCAGCCTCCATCCTGCCATCAGGCGGCTGCTCAACCCGCACACCTATCCGGTTGGCCTCGAGCGTGCCCTCCACGAGCGCCGCGTCCAGCTGGTCCTGGAGCGGCGTAGGGCGCACCCGACCGCTTGACTCGCCCGTTCTCTACGCGGCGCGCCGCGGACCGCCAGATCGTGGCAGTGGCCGGCGAGCCCCCCGGCCGGGATCCCTCCCCTACTCCGTGGGCTCGGGTTCGCGGCTGGTCGGGGCGGCGACTGGATCCTCGGGTGCGGCCTCCGCGTCGGATGCCAGCGCCAGGAGTTCCTCGGATGCGACGACTGCGTCGGCGCCGAGCGCCAGTTCTATCTCCGCGCTCTCCTCGACGACATCTTCGGCCGGCACGTCGGTGACTTCCTTGGGCTCGGCCAGATCAACCCCCGGTGGCTCCCCGACAGGTGCTTTCTCTGTTCCGTCGGACTCGTCTTCCCCTGCCGCCGGTGAGGCGTCCGGCGTGGTCCAGCGGGGATCGAGGGCCAGATGGATTAGGGCGGGACGTCCGGCTTCAAGGGCCTGGAGCAGTGCCGGCTCGAACTCGTCGTCGCTGCGAACGGAGAGTCCAAGCGCTCCGCACGCTTCCGCGACCGCGGCGAAGTCCACGGGACCAAGCCTGGTGGCCAGCCCGGCATTCACCCCGCGCTGCACCTGGTGTCGCCAGATAGTGCCGTACCGGCCGTTGTCGAAGACCAGGGCCACGACGTGGGCTCGCTCACGGACCGCCGTCTCCATCTCGGCCATGGTCATCGCAAAGCCGCCGTCACCGGCCAGAGCCACGCCGAGGCGGCCGGGGCGCGCGAGTGCTGCCCCGATCGCCGCCGGCAGGCCGTAGCCCATCGGCCCGGCAGAGGAGCCGAGGAACGTGCCCGGCCGGTGGAAGCGGTAGCCGCGAGCCGCCCAGGTTCCGAAGTCACCGGCGTCGGTGGTCAGGATCGCCTCCGGAGGCAGGACGCGGGCCAGCGTCGCGACGACTCGACCGGGGTGAACGCCCGGGCCGTCCCACGGCTCGGCATCGACAAGCGAGCCCGCGTCGTAGGCCTCCCGGTCGGCCGCGTTGGCGGCCGTGCGCTCGTCGAGGGAGGCGGCGTCGAATGCGGCTCGGGCCAGGACTCTTTGAGCCACGCGCAGGAAGGCGGCCGCGTCCGCCGCCATCACTATCTCGGGTCTGTGCGGCAACGCCGCTCCACGCGGCTCTACATCGACCTGAGCCCATCGCATGGAAAGCCCGGGCACGCGGTAGCCGTACGTGGTCATCTCACTGAGGCGGCAACCCAGCACGAGCAGCGCATCCGCATCCTCGAGCCGCGCCTGGACGCTGCGCGACGCCCCCAGACCGGTCATGCCCAGATAGAGCGGGTTGTCGTTTGGAAACGCGTCGCCGCGCCGCCACGAGGCCATCACCGGTACGCGCATCGTTTCGGCGAAGCGCACCAGCGCGTCGGTGCTGCGGGCCCGTAGCACGCCGGCGCCCGCGAGTATCAGCGGTCTGCGGGCGTCGGCGAGCAGATGGAGGATCTTCCGGACGAGTGTCGGGTCCGGCTCCGGGGCGTGGTCGGCATGGAAGGCTGCGACCTGGCCATTGCCCGGCGGCACGGAAATGTCGAACACATCGGATGGTACCGCCAGCAGAACCGGCCCCGGCCGGCCCCTCATGGCGGTGGCAACGGCTTTCTCGATGAGCGCCTCGGCGTCGGACGGCTCTTTGAGCTCCGCGGCCCACTTGACGATCGGCTCGAAGGCGCGAACCAGGTCCATCTCCTGGAAGGCCTCGCGGCCCTGCACATCGCGGCGGACCTGGCCGACGATGGCGATGACGGGCGCAGAGTCGGCGCGGGCGGCATGGAGCCCGATCGCAAGATTCGAGGCGCCGGGTCCGCGGGTGGCTATGCAAACCGCCGGCCGGCCGGTGAGCTGGGCCACCGCCTCGGCCATGAAAGCGGCCGATCCCTCGTGCCGGGTCGCAACGACGCGGATGCGATTGGCAGCGAGCCCCTCCAGCAACCCCAGAACGCTTTCGCCCGGCACGGTGAAGGCGATCTTCACTCCGGCGCGAGCCAGACCCGCCGCCAGGGCCTCACCGACCGTGATGGTGGCTGCCCCGGTCTCGTCGATGGACATCGCCGTACTCCTTCGGATTGCCGCGCCGGGTTACCGAGCGGCTCTCACCGGTAGTTCGTGAACTGCAATGGCCGCGGTTCATCCAGTTCCCTGAGCCTCACGATCACACGTTGGAGATCGTCCTTGCTCTTGGCGAAAACGCGCAGCGCATCGCCCTGGATCTGTGGTTTGACCTTTGGGAATTCGTCGCGCACCAGCTTGCTGAGCTTCCTTGCCAGGTCCTCGTCCAGGCCCCGTCGCAGCACTATCAGCTGTCGAACTTTGTTTCCACCCGACGGCTCGATCTTGCCCCAGTCGAAGATCTTCAGCGAAAGCCCGCGCCGCACAGCCTTCGACTCGATGATCTCGCGGATGGCCTTGGCCCGGAACTCGTCGTCGGTAACCATAACCAGCTCGACTTTGGTCTGGGTCAGCTCGAAAGTCGCGCCCTTGAAGTCGTAACGTTGCTGGACCTCACGCCGGACCTGGTCGAGCGCGTTGCGCATCTCCTGATCGTCGAATTCACTCACCACGTCGAATGAGGAATCGCCTGCCATCTACCCTCCTTGCACACCGTTAGGCATCGGCCGGGGTTCGTTGGGCGCCGCCGGAGTGCGATTGCCGCGCGGCCACCGATCGGGCTTGCTCCGAGTGGAGTTGATTGTGCCGTACCGCGACGCTGTTTGGGACCGGCAAGATCGGACCTCCCGGCGGGACCTCGCGGCTTCAACCGCCCAAAGCCTCCAACAGCAGCTCCGCTATCCGATAGCTCTTGCCGCCGCCCATGACCAGGACGGCGTCGCCCGCGCGGACCTGACCCGCGAGCCACGCAGCGGTTTGCTCGACACTCCCGGGCGCAACCGCTCGGAGACCGGGCTTGCGCCGAGCCGTAGCTTCCGCCAGAGCGGCGGCCGAAGTGATGGTGGTGTCGGGGTCGCGGCTGGCCCAGATATCGGCGACAGCGACCGCATCGGCAGTGGCGAGCACTTCGGCAAAACCTTCCAACATGGCCGCAGTGCGGTGGTAAGTGAGCGGCTCATAAACGGCCCAGATGCGCCGGCCGGGCTCCAGCTGGCGAATGGCGGCCAGGGTCGCTAGTATCGCCGTAGGATGATGGCCGTAGTCGTCGTAAACCACGACACCCCTCACCTCACCCTTCCGCTCCAGGCGTCTCCCGACGCCGCCGAAGGTCCCCAGGGCTGAGGCGAGGACGTCGGCTGGAACGCCCAATATCAGTGCCGTGGCAGCGACACCGAGAGCGTTTGCGGCGTTGTGCCGGCCGGGGAGTTCCAGATGGACGGCCAGTGGCCCTGTCAACGTCAACCCTTCAAGGCGCAGCAGCGTACCGCCGGGGTCGGCCGCGACTATCGTTCCGGTGAGGGTGTCGTGTTCGCGGCCGTATGCAGCCGAGCCGGTCGCCACCCTCGTCCCGATCACCCGACCTGGCCAGCCGCGGAGACGTTCTACGACTTCGGCGACACCCGAGTCGGCCACATTCGCCACGAGGTTGGCTGCGGGCGCGGTCCGGGCGGCGCTCTCCAACCACGCGACGAAGCAGTCGATTACCGCCGCGCGGTCCGCGAAGACGTCCGGGTGATCCCACTCGGCTGAGGTCAGCACGGTCACGTCCGGTCGATACGCGTCGAAGTTGCCCGCGTACTCGTCCGCCTCGACGATAAACGGCATCCCCTGGCCCCAGCGCGCCGTTGACGGCAGCCCGCCGCTCAACTCCGTTGGCAGCAGTGCGCCAACGAAGGCGCACGGGTCGAGGCCGGCCTCTACCAGGACGTGGACCAGCCAACCGGCCGTCGTGCTCTTGCCGTGAGTGCCCGCGATCCCCACTAGGGCCTTGCCGAACGCGGCATCGGCGATGACCTGCTGCCAGGGTTCCACCGGTATCGATGCGGCCCGCGCGGCCTCCAGCTCGGCATTGTTCGGATCCACGGCCGTCAGCGCCTTCGTAACGGCGAGACGATCAGGCAATTCGCCGGAGGTGACGTGGCCGGGGTCGTGAGCCCAATCGAGGCGAATGCCGGCGGCTTCGATGGGCGGCGTGTAGGGGGACGGCCCGCCAGGATCGCAACCGCTGACGTACGCGCCCCGGTGATATGCCAGCAGGGCGGCCGCCGAGGCGCCGGCGCCGGCCGCGCCGACGACGTGGATCCGCTCGCCCCGGCGAATCGGACGCGCCTCTCTGGCGGGCTCGAGGCCACTCCCCACGGAGGCCGCGCCACGAACCGCCTTCATGCGCTATCGCCGCCCGGCGCGGTTGCCACGACTCGCTCAAGCATCAGTTCGACCGCGGCCCGGGCGCTGGCTTCACGATTGGACGCGCGATCACCAGACCAGACGAAGCGGCGCACGTCAACGCCGTTCGCGTCGGCCACAGCCACGTACGTTAGCCCAATCGGCTTCGAAGGGCTTCCGCCCGACGGTCCGGAGACACCGGTAACGGCCACGGCGAGGCTGGCGCCGGTGCGCTCGAGAGCGCCGATGGCCATCGAACGGGCCACTTGCGCGCTGACGGCGCCGTGTGCGGCGAGCAGATCGTCGGGCACGCCCAGAAGCCGGAGCTTGGCGTCGTCGGCGTAGGAGACGATCCCGGCCCGAAAGTAGCCGCTGGAGCCCGGAATATCGGTTATCAGCTTCGCGACCAGACCGCCGGTGCACGATTCCGCGGTGGCCACCGTGAGCCCCCGATCCAGGCAGATCGCCTGCAGGCGTTCGACCAGCTGGACTAGCGAGTCGCTATCCATGGCCGGCTAGCAGGAGGCTGCGTTCCGGGGTCCGTTCACGTCGATGTACGCACGCTGGCCGCCGAAGCCGCTGATCGGCCCATACGGGGTCCCGTTCACGGTAATGAACACGAGAGTCGGTCGCGTGGACCTGACGCAGACGTATTTGTTGGCGACGACGGTCATCGTCCAGCCGTCGGCCTGTGTGTACGGGGGAGTATCCGTGATGCCATCGTGGTAGACCGACACGGACGCGGAACCGCCCTTGATCTGGATCAAGACGTTGATGCCCTTGAAGGGAACGGTAACCGTTCTCGTAAGCGGCGCAGTCGAGGCGCCGCTGGCGCTCGTTCCAACGAGCGTCAGCTGCCATCTTCCGGGCGTCAGCGTGAGATTCACCGCGAACGTGCCGTCGGCGCCGGTCTTGGTCGTAACCGGTTGCGGGCCGGGAGTCCCCGAGGGTCCGGCCGAGGCTATGGTCGCAGGCGTCGCGGAGCCTGAAGCGGCCGCCGGGGCGCTCGGCGTTGGCGGCGGAAGGGTCGATCCCGGCGCAAGCGGCGGTCCGAGATAGGTCGGGTTGACCATGATCGTCGCGACGTCAGTCGTGGTGCCGGTGACTGCGACACTGCCGTTGGTGAGCGCCGCGCCGTCAGCCGGAGCGGTGACGACCACCACAGGAGTCATCGGGGTTGGGGTGGGGATCGGAACGATGACGATCAGCCTGACTGTGTTGCTGGCGTGGCTCGTGTCGAGGTTCTCGGCGTGGATGTCGAACTGGTTGGGGCCGTTTTGCAGCACCGCCTTGTAGCTCCACTGGCCGGCGTCATCGGCTAATACGACCTGCGGATCCTGGCCGTTCCAGACGATCAAGACCGTGGTCCCGGGCGTGGCCGTGCCCTTCAGAACGTAGCTCGTGGTCCCGATCGGGACCGTGATGGGCGCCGAGCCGCCTGAACTCACGGCGAGCGTTGGATAGGACAGGTACCGGGTCAGCTGATAGCCGAAGTAGCCGGCGACTGCGAGCACGATGACGGCGACCACCGCGATGATCACATGGCTGCGCTGGAAGGCCACGCCGCGGCGGATCGTGAGCGGCTGAGGGCCGACTATCAGCTGGCTGATCGGGGCCCTGCCGCCGGCCTCGCGACGCCATTCCTCCTCGATCTCGTCCGCGTCCAGGCCGAGGTAGGTCGCGTAGTTCCGCAGGAAGCCGCGCGTGTACACGTCTCCGGGCAGGTCGGAGAAGTCGCCCTGTTCGAGGTCGGCCAGATACTTGGCTCGGATCTTCGTGTCGCGCTCGACTCGGTAGAGATCCACCCCTCGGAGCTCCCGAGCGTCTCGCAGGCGCTCCCCAACTACCGATCGACCGTCGAGTCCGGCCCCCGCGTGGCTTGCCCTCTGGCCGATCAGCCGGCGTGTCGAACGCCGTGTCGGGTTAGTGCTCGTCATACCTCATCCTCGCCGTATCCGCCGCGTGGATCGGACGGCGCACTATCTCGGCGCAGCACCTGCCGCGCGTTCGACCCGTCGAACGGGCCGATGTACCCCCGTGCCTCCAGTTGATCGATGATGCGCGCGGCGCGGGCATACCCGACCTTGAGACGTCGCTGGAGGAGCGACGCAGATGCACGATCGTACTCCTGGATGACGCCGACGGCATCGAGCAGCAGGCGATCCGCGTCTTCGTCAGGCAGTTCGCTGGCGTTCGACGGCTCCTCGTCGGTTTCGACGATCGCCATGTCGTAGTGCGGCTCCGCCTCGGCGCGCCAGTGCTCGCAGATGTTCCCGATCTCCTTGTCCGACACGAAGACGCCTTGCAAGCGGATCGGGCGCGGCAGATCGGCTGGCTGGAAGAGCATGTCGCCGCGACCGATCAGATCCTCGGCGCCGGGCATGTCGAGGATCGTTCGCGAGTCGATCTGGGAGGCCATCGCAAACGCAATACGGCTCGGGAAGTTCGCCTTGATCAGACCGGTGACGACGTTCACCGACGGCCGCTGGGTCGCCAGGACCAGGTGGATTCCAGTGGCGCGGGCCTTCTGAGCGAGCCTGACCACCGGCTCCTCGACGTTCTTGCCCTCACGCATCATCAGGTCGGCCAGCTCGTCGACAATGAGGACCACGTACGGGAGGCGGTCTGCCGGATCGGCCCTGGTCTCGTTGAACCCGGCCAGGTTTCGGGCGTTGGCGCCGGCGAAGCGACGGTATCTGGTCTCCATCTCCGCCACGGCCCACTTGAGCGCCGCCTTGGCTCGTTCGGGCTCGGTGATCACCGGAACCATGAGATGCGGCAGGCCGTTGTATGCCGACAGTTCGACGCGCTTGAGATCCACGAGCACGAGCCGGACCTCGGTCGGGGTGGCCTTGCAGAGCAGACTCGAGATCAACGCGTTGACCATGACGCTCTTGCCGGAGCCGGTCGCGCCGGCTATCAGGAGGTGCGGCATCTTGGCCAGGTCGGCGGCACGCGCATGGCCGGCCACATCGCGGCCGAGGGCAAAGGTCAGCTTCGAGGTGGCCTGGAAATCAACCTCCTCGAGGATTCGCCGCAGGGCGACGATGTTGAAGTCCTTGTTGGGGATCTCGATCCCCACCACGCTCTTGCCCGGGATCGGTGCCTCGATCCGTATGGTCCGGGCGGCTAGGGCCATCGCCAGGTCGTCGGAGAGGGCCTCGATACGCGAAACCTTTACGTCCGGCGACGGCTCGATCTCGTACTGCGTCACCACCGGACCGGCGTTCCAGACTGCCACTCGCGCCGGAATATTGAAGCTCGCCAGCTTCGCGGCGATGATCGCGGCGTTTCGCTCGTGGTCCATGCCGCTCTCGCCGATCCGCGGGGCGGCATCGTCCAGCAGCGTCAGCGGCGGCAGCCTGTACTCGACGCGCGGCTTGTCAGGCGTGGCCGCGGCCGTTCCACCCAGCTTGGACTGAGGCGTGACCGTGAGCCCGGGGTGCGGCCCGCGAAGAGTGGCGCCGTCGCGCACGGACCCGCCGTCGTGAGGTGAGGCGCCGGGCCCGTGCACGGGCGCGTTCTCGCGGGACCCGGCCATCGGCGGGGCAAAAGTCAGCGAGGTGGGCCCCGGGTTCGGTAGCGCGGCCGGGATCGCGGGCGTGCGGTCGTCGCCGAAGCGGCGCGCGTCGGCTGTCGCGGCGGCCTTGCCGGCCTTGTCCGGTCGGTCGGCCCTCGCGGTAGCGGCGGCGCCGTTGGCCGCGGTAGGTTCCGGCGGCGGTCGGAAGAGCGCCGCCATCGCCCGCGACACGAGACGCCCAAGCGGAGCCACTGCCGCCGGCAGCGACATGTCGACGGCGAGGAGGGTGCCCGCGGCCATGAATACTATGAGGATGGCAACCGCGCCGGGGGCGGTGACCAACGGCACGAGGAAATGAGCCAGAGCGCGGCCGATGATGCCGCCGCTCGGATGGGCATCGACCAGGCCGAACAGGCCCAGGAGCGACAGATAGCCGACCGCGCTGCCTGTGAGCGTCAGCTCCCAGTCCCAATTGTCCACCTGGACGCGCTCCAGGTAGTACCCGAGAAGTACCAGGATGGGCGGCAGCAACCAGCGAGCGGTACCGAACCAGGGCGCGACGGTGTTGCGCTCCCAATCGGTGAGCGACCCGCCCTGGATCGTAAGGCCGATCAGAAGCGTCACACCGACGAGCTGCATCGCCAGCGCGATCAACCAGCGGACGATCTCGGCCGATACGGTCCACCGTCGCGGCGAACGCCTTCGTCGCACCGGAGGGACGATCCGGCTGCCCCGAGTGGAGCTGGACCGGCTCGAGGCGGCGGTGGTTCGGGACGGCATCTACACCTCCACCACGACGGGGAAGACCAGCGGTCGCCGGCGCGTCTGCTCGTAGAGGTAGCGTGAGACTTCGTCCTTGATCTGGCTCTTCAGCAGGCCGACCTCACTGGTTCGGTCGCCAGGGCTCTCGATGGCCGCAAGGATGTGCTCAACGGCTCCAATCATGAGCGGATCGCGCTCATTGGCGTGGACGAAGCCTCTGGTCACGATCTCGGGTCGTGCGACGACCTTCCCAGTCTGCTTGTCGACGGTGACGACGACGATGAACATGCCGTCACTGGCAAGGGCCCGCCTGTCGCGCAGGACTACCTCGCCGACGTCCCCGACCGACAGCCCATCGACGAGGACGTAACCCGAGGTCACGGGCGCCGCCCGCCGGGCGCTGCCGTCGGCGAAAAACTCGATTGCCTGGCCGTTCTCGATGATGAAGACGTTCTCCGGCGCCACGCCAGTCTCAACGGCGAGGCGGCCGTGCTGGACGAGCATTCGGAACTCGCCGTGGATCGGGATGAAGTACTTGGGCCGGGTCAGGCCGAGCATGAGCTTGAGCTCTTCCTGGCTGGCGTGGCCGGACACGTGAGCGTGCTTGACCGTGTGGTAGAAGACGTTGGCGCCGGCCTTGAAGAGGTTGTCGATCGTGCGCGCCACGTACTCCTCGTTGCCGGGGATGGGGCTGGCGCTGACGATGACGGTGTCGCCCGGCTGTATTTCCACGAAACGGTGGTCCCGGTTCGCCATGCGGGCCAGGCCGGCCATCGGCTCGCCCTGTGCCCCGGTCGTGGCGATGACGATGCGGTTGGCCGCCACGGACCCGATCTGGTCCTTGCCGACGATCTGGCCGGGTGCGTATGTAAGGTAGCCGAGGTCCGTCGCGATGCGGAAGTTCTGCTCCATCGACCGGCCCACGACCGCCACCTTGCGATCGAACGTGGCTGCAGCATCGATGACCTGCTGGATGCGGGCGATGTTGCTCGCGAAGGTGGCCACGATCACCCGGCCGTCGAGCGGCTCCATGATCTCGCGGAAGGTCTCGCCGACGGTACGCTCGGAGAGCGTGTAGCCCGGACTCTCGGCGCGGGTTGAGTCCGAGAGCAGGCAGATGACGCCGTCTTCGCCGAGTCTCGAAAGCATCGCGAAGTCCGAGCGACGGCCGTCCACCGGCGTGTGGTCGAACTTGAAGTCGCCCGTGGTCACGACCGTGCCGACCGGGGTGTGCAGCGCAATTCCCATGGCGTCCGGGATCGAGTGGCTGATCCGGAACGGCTCGACCCGGAACGGCCCGATCTGGAGCATGTCCCCCGGGTCCAGAGGCATGAGCGGATTGTTGTGGAGCTTGTGCTCCTTGATCTTGATCCCCAGCAAACCGCGGGCCAGCGTCGAGGCGTAGACGGGCACTCCGGGCAGGTACGGCAGCACGTACGGCAACCCGCCGACATGGTCTTCGTGGGCGTGGGTGATCAGGAATGCGCGCACCTTGGCCTGGTTTTCGCGCAGGTAAGTGACGTCGGGAATGACGAGGTCGATCCCGAACATCTCCTCGTCCGGGAACATCAACCCGCAGTCGACCACGACGATATCGTCGCCGTACTCGAACACGTACATGTTCTTGCCGATCTCCCCCACGCCGCCGAGGGGGATTATTCGGAGCGGAGTCTCGTTATCAGGCATTGATACTCGCGTGACGGGACCGTCCAGTTGCGTCCATCCTAGAAGAGGGTGAGTTGGTCTGTGGGGTCGGATTCTGCAGCCGAAAGTTCGGAGCCGACCGAGTCGGGCGACTCGAGTGCCGCGGTTCGAGGTGAGTCCGCGGCGGCCGGGGCCGTCTCCGGCAGTCCTGTCGCGGCTTCAGGAGCGGCCGGTAAGACATTCGACGCGGCACCTGCCAGGCGGGCGTAGCTGCCATTGGTGGACGTGGTCGTCTTCGCCTCCGCTGCAGTCGTCGCCGCTGCTCGCTCAGCCTCAGAGGATGGAGGGGCCGCTTCGGGCGCCGTCTCGATTGAGCTGCGCCGCCCGCGCGCCTCGAGCAGAGCCGCCGGCACTCCCTCCATGTCTCGGAAGAGAGTGGCCTTGAGCGATCCTTGATGCAACGCCGCGGCGGGATGGTACATCGCGTACGTGAGGGCCTCGGGCGCGCCGGACGCGGCGTCGGCAGGTCGGAACGTGCCGTGGACCTGACCGATCCGCGCCCCGGGGTTGAACCGCGCCATCGAGAAGCGACCCAGCGTGACGATCAGCGCGGGATCGAGCGCCGCGAGCTGACGGGTGAGAAAGGGCGCGCAGGAAGTAATCTCGTCGGGCTCCGGGTCTCGGTTCTCGGGCGGCCGGCACTTGACGACGTTGGTTATGAACACTTCGTCGCGCGACCAGCCGACCGAGCCGAGCAGCTCGCCCAAAAGGGCCCCGGCTTGGCCAACGAACGGCCGGCCCTGACGGTCCTCGTTGAACCCGGGACCCTCACCGACGAACATGACCTCCGTGGCCGCGGTGCCTTCGCCGGGAACGGCGCGAGTCCGCGTTTGGTGCAGACGGCAGCGGGTGCAGACAGCCACCTCCGCCGCGATGGCGTCGAGCGCTGCGCGGCGCTCGGCGTCGGTCACGACGCCTCCCCGGCCACGCTCGGTACTCCGCGGCGCGAGCGGGCCTCGACCCAGCCCCGCTCCACGAGCACTTCCGCGATCTCGACCGCGTTGGTGGCGGCGCCCTTGCGGAGATTGTCGCTGACGACCCAGAACGCCAGGCCTCGCTCCACGGACGGATCCTTCCTGACTCGACCCACGAAGATCTCATCTTTGCCGGCCGCCTTCGTGGCGATCGGATAGACGTGGGCCGCCGGCTCATCCATGACGACGACGCCGGGAACGGCGGCGAAGGCTCGGCGGGCTTCATCCGGCGTCATCGGCTTCACGGTCTCGACGTGGACTGCCTCGGAGTGGCTGACGAAGACCGGGACGCGGACGGCCGTGCAAGAAACGCGGAGATCCGGGAGATGGAGGATCTTTCGGCTCTCGGTCACGACCTTCCATTCCTCGCGGGTGTAGCCGTTCTCCAGGAAGACGTCGATCTCGGGCAGGACATTGAATGCGATTGGGTGCGGGTAGACGCTCGCGATCTTCGGCTCGCCTGCCACGTGCGCGCGAATCTGGGTTTCGAGCTCGGCCAGCGCCTCGGCTCCGGTCCCGGAGACCGACTGATACGTGTCCACGATGACCCGCTCGAGCCCTGCGGTATCACGCAGCGCCATGAGAACCGGCACGAGCTGCATCGTCGAGCAGTTCGGGTTGGCGATGATCCCTTCGTGCCACTCGCCGTCATCCGGGTTGACCTGGCTGACGATGAGCGGGACGTTCGGCTGCATCCGCCAGGCGTTGGAGTTGTCGATCACCGTCGCGCCGCGCGCCGCCGCCTCTGGAGCCAGCATTCGCGAGACGTCACCGCCGGCCGAGAACAGGGCGATGTCGACGCCCTCGAACGCCTCCGGGATCGCCTCCTCCACCGTCAGGGTGCGTCCGTCGGCGCTGACCGTGGACCCGGCCGAGCGGCCGGAGGCCAGCAAACGGAGCTCGCCAACCGGGAAATGCCGTTCGGCGAGGACCTGGATCATCGTTCTGCCGACGACGCCGGTGGCTCCGACGACCGCGACTGTCAGCGGGCGAGGTTCTCGGGACATGGCTCCACTCAGATGTGTTGAATTGCCGGGCGCCGCCGGAGTATACCAGCGAGCCAGGGGGACTCCCTGGCCACGTGCATATGTTTTGGCTTATGCAGGGGCCCTATGCAGGAGACTGCGGGCCGGCTGAAGTCGACCGGCCCCGTCTTCTGGACTACGACTCGGCGCGAGCGAGGTGGCGCTGCATCGCGGCCTTGCGCGAAAGGTTGATGCGGCCCTGGCGGTCGATCTCGACCACCACGACCATGACCTCGTCGCCGACCGAGACCACATCCTCAACCGTGGGAACGTGGTAGTCGGCCAGCTCGCCGATCCGGACCAGGCCTTCCTTGCCCGGCAGGATCTCGACGAAGGCGCCGAAGCCCATGATCCGGGTGACCTTGCCGAGGTACAGGCCGCCGACCTCGACCTCGCGGGTGAGCGATTCGATCCACTGCACCGCCTTGCGCGAGCTATCGCCCGACACCGCGGCAATCTGGACGGTGCCGTCGTCCTCGACGTTGATCTCGGTGCCGGTCTCCTCCTGGATCTTGCGGATCACGGAGCCGCCCTTGCCGATGATGTCGCGGATCTTCTCGGGGTTGATCTTGATGGTGATAATGCGCGGAGCGAAGCTGCTCATCTCGGTGCGGCTCGTCGGGATGACCGCATCCATCTTGTCGAGGATGGCGATCCGCGCCGCGTGTGCCTTCTGGAGGCCCTGGCGGATGATCGCCTCGTTTATGCCTTTGACCTTGATGTCCATCTGTAGCGCCGTGACGCCCTCGCGGGTGCCGGTCACCTTGAAGTCCATGTCGCCGAAGGCGTCTTCCTTGCCGAGGATGTCAGTCAGGACGACGAAACGGCCGTCTGGTTCGCTGATGAGGCCCATCGCCGCGCCGCCGACGGCTGCCTTGATCGGCACGCCGGCGTCCATCAGAGCGAGGCTCGAGCCACAGGTCGACGCCATCGAGGTGGAGCCGTTCGACGTCACGCACTCGCTGACGAGCCTGATGACGTACGGGAACTCGTCCTCAGAAGGCAGGACCGGCAACAGGGCGCGTTCGGCGAGATGGCCGTGGCCGATCTCGCGACGGCCGGGGCCGCGCATCGGCTTGTTCTCGCCGGTGCTGTACGGGGGCATGTTGTAGTGGTGGAGATACCGCTTCTCGGTCTCGGGGCTGATCGTGTCGATCCGCTGCACGTCCGAGGCGGGGCCGAGCGTCGCTACGGTGAGGGCCTGGGTCTGGCCGCGGGTGAATAGCCCGGAACCGTGGGCGCGTGGCAGGACGCCGACCTCGACCGTGATCTGCCGGAGCTCGTCGATGCCGCGGCCGTCCATGCGGATCCCCTCGTCGAGGACCAGCTGGCGAACGGTCTTCTTCTGCACCAGCCCGAAGAGACTCTTGCTGACGCGTGCCTGTCGACGAGCGGCGTCGAGCAGGCCGGCAGAGTTCTCGCCTTCCTTGCGGTTGGCACGAATGGAGATGGCGATGCCATCCTTGAGGTTCTCTACTCGGTTCGGGATATCGCCGGCGAACTGCGCCAGTATGGCGGCCGTCGTCTCGGCGTCGGCCAGCCCGCGGTGGGCCGTCTCGACGCTGATGCCGAAGAAGCGGGCGATGTCGCCCAGCTTGTACGACTCGAGGTCCGGATAGGCCTCATGGGCGATGACGAGGGTATCGAAGTAGCCGCCTTCGATGAGTTTGCCGGGCTGGCCGAGAGCCTCATCCAGGAACCCGAGGTCGAAGCCGACGTTGTGGCCCACGACGGGAGCGCCGCCGACGAACGCGAGCAGCTTCTCGGCCGCTTCCCGAGCGAGAGGGGCGCCGGCGACGTCGGCTGTCGTGATGCCGTGCATCTGGGTTCCGAAGATGTCGCGGCCGGGGCTGACGAAGGTCGAGAAACGGTCTACTACCTGGCCGCCGCGCACCCGCACGGCGCCGATCTCGATGAGGTCGGCCATCTTGGGGTCGCGGCCCGTCGTCTCGACATCCAGAACGACCAGCTCCCAACCGGGCTCGCCGACCTTCTTGACGAAGTCGAGCACCGAACCGGTGCCGGGCTCGAGGTAAACGGTGCTCTTCGGCTTGCCGACTGCCTCGCGCAGCTTCTCCTGTAGGTCGATGAGCGGCTGGAGGGCACGGTGGGCGAAGAGGATCGCCTCGGCCATGACCTCTTCGGGGACGATCGAGGCGCCGGCCTCGACCATCATGATGGCGTCGCGGGTACCGGAGACCACGAGATCGATGTCGGAGCGCTCGAGGTCGGCGATGGTCGGATTGACGACAAACTCGCCGTCGATGCGGCCGATGCGTACCGCCCCGATCGGGCCCTGGAATGGGATCTCGCTGATCGTCAGCGCCGCTGACGCGGCGACGGTGCCGAGAACGTCGGCCTGGTTCTCCTGGTCGGTGGAGAGGACCGTGATAACGACCTGGACGTCGTCCTTGTAACCCTCGGGGAAGAGGGGGCGGATCGGTCGGTCGGTCAGACGCGCCGACAGGATGGCCTGCTCGGACGGTCGCGACTCACGCTTGATGAAGCCGCCCGGGATCTTGCCGGCGGCGTACATGCGCTCTTCGAACTCGACGGTGAGCGGGAAGAAGTCGAGCCCGGGCCGCGGATCCGACCGGTTGGCGGTTCCGAGGACCATGGTGTCGCCGAAGCGAACGGTTACTGAGCCACCCGCCAGCATGGCGAGCTTGCCGGTCTCGATGGTCAGGGTGCGACCGGCGAATTGCGTCTCGAATGTCTGAGACACGGGTTGGTATTCCTCCCGAGCGTAGGAGGAAGCGCGTGTGTCCTTGCTCTCGCCTGGACGAGCCGGGCGCGAATATGCCGGCGAGGGGTCTCAGCCCCACGTCGACGCGATTGCGCTAGCGGCGCAGTCCCAGCCGTGCGATGACGGCCCGATAGCGAGCGTTGTCCTTCTTGACAAGATATGCCAGAAGTCTGCGTCGCTGTCCGACGAGCTTGAGGAGGCCGCGGCGGGACTGGTTGTCCTTCGGAAAGCCTCGCAGGTGCTCCGTAAGCTCCTTGATCCTCTCGGTCAGGAGCGCAATCTGCACCTCTGCTGAGCCCGTGTCGCCATCCTTGACGGCGTACTCCGAAATAACCTGTTCCTTCGTCTCCCGCGCGAGCGGCACACGATCCTCCGAATAGCTCTGTGACTGTGGTTTCCTAACTCTCTAAATGCCTGGCGGATGGTAGCAGGGTTCGCACGCCCGTGCTAGACGAGGGCGACTCCGAGCGCCGCGATTCGGCGCGGGTCGGCGGCCCCGTGCCGGACCATTAACTTGCCTCTCCCTCGTGCGAACCGAGCAAAACGACGCGGACTTCGCCGGCGCGGTTCACGCCGGAGGTTTCGAGACGCACCCGACCGTCGAGGACCTCGGCCACCGAGGGCATCGTGGCCGGCTGGGGCCGGCCACCCGGCTTCCACGCCGGCCCGACCAGCGCTCGGTAGCGGCCGTCCGGCGGCAGGGCGACTGGGAGCTCGATGGTAAGCGGTGCGAATCCGGCTCCGTGGCTTGGGGCGAGCGTGCCGGTGAATCCGTGGAGCCGGCCGAGCAGCTGTCTCGCCCCGGCCAGGTCGCCCGATGCGATGCGGCGGCGTATCTCGGAGCTGCGTACCTGCTCGCCGTTCGACAGGAAGGACGAAACGACAGTGACGCTAAACCCTTCGCGCTCACCGAGCGCGACCAGCGTTTTCGGCGTGCCGCCACGCTCGAAGCCGAACGCCGCGTCCGGTGTCATCACGAACCCCGCCAGCTCCACGCGCTCCCGAATCGCGGCCACGAAGCCGTCGTAGGGAGTAATGCGAAGGGCGTGGTCGAAGTGCTGGACGACCGTCACCGCGACCCCGGCCGCACCGAGGCGCACCAGGCGCTCGTCCGGATCGCACAACAGCGGCGGGGCCAGACCCTCGATCAGCTCCTCCGGATGCGCGTCGAACGTGATCACGGCCGGTCTCGCTCCGGCCCGCGCGGCCGCCCGCCGCAACTCGCGGAGAAGATAAAGGTGGCCGCGGTGGAGGCCGTCGAAGACACCCACCGCCAGATAAAGGCGGCCTAGCTCGGCGCTGAGAGCGTCGATACCCGAGACTACGGTCATGCGGTTGGCCGGTTCGACCATCCGCAACCGCGGCTCGACCTGAATCGCGTGGTCGCCCTCGCGGGACCAGGACCCGGAGGGCCCGCTGTCACGGGAGCCTCCACCCGATGCCGACGGCGGGGCGGCCACGAAGATCTTCTCGGGCACGAGCCGGCCGCCCTTCCACGACCCGATCCCGATCAGCGATCGATCCTCCGCCACGAGCCGGACCCTTGCCCCGGCTTCGACCTGCGGCCGGTGAACGGGCTTCACCTGCTGGCCGCGCGACGCGGCCGCGACCTCGGCCTCGGTAAGCTCCGCTTCCGGAATCGTGTCCAGGCCGGCGTCGATGGGCAGAAGGAGCCCGGCCAGCGCCGCCGGTCCCTCGGCGGCCGCCCGGCGGACGTCGTCGATGGAGTGTGCGGCCGCCGTTCTGAACGGCCCGCTCGAGACCCTGACAAGCGCCCCCAGATAGGCGCCGCAACCCAACCGCTCCCCCAAATCACGGGCCAGCGATCTGATGTACGTGCCGGCACCACATTCCACTTCGAGGACCGCGGTCGGGCGATCGCGATCCGATCCGTCCCACTCGAGAAGGTCCAGACGGCTGATCGTGACCGCCCGCGGTGCCAGCTCGACCGGAGTTCCCTCGCGAGCCAGATCGTATGCCCGCCGGCCGCCGACCTTGAGAGCGCTGTAAGCCGGCGGCCGCTGCTGTATCCGGCCGCGAAACGCAGCCAGCGCCGCCTCGACTGCCTGTCGTGTCGGCGCGGGACCCGCACCTGGTACCAGCTCGCCATCCCGGTCGTCCGTCTCCGAGCTGGCGCCGAAGCAGATCGTCGCACGATAGGCCTTGTCGTCGGCCATGTGGTATTCGACGAGCCGCGTCGCCATACCGAGAAAGACCGGCAGGACGCCGGAGGCGAACGGGTCCAGCGTGCCGCCGTGGCCGGCGCGGCGCGTCCCGGTCAGCCGCCGGATCAGCGCCACCACATCGTGCGAGGTGAAGCCGGGTTCCTTGGCGACGACGAGGATCCCGTCCATGCCCCTGGCAGGTGCGGCCACAGCTACCGCTCGACCGCTGAAACGAGCGACGCCGCGCGCGACAGAACCGCCCGGCGCGCTTCCTCGAGGGGCAACGCCAATGTGGCGCCGGCGGCACGGGCGTGGCCGCCGCCCCCGAAAGTCCCGGTCAGAACGGTCGCGTCCACGCCGCCGTCCCGTGTTCGGACGCTGATGCGGGTCGAGTCGCCGGCTTCCTTGAAGAGGATCGCGGCCTCGGAGGTCTCCGACTGCGAAAGCAGGTCGATGAGACCTTCCGACTCAGACGGCAAGGCGCCGCTCGCGGCCAGGTCGGCCAGCTCCAGGGTGGACCAGACGAGCCTCCCGCCGAGGTCGGACTCCATCCGCGCCAGGACCCGGCCGAACAGGCACAGCTGCGTGTTCGGTTTGGAGCGGTAGAGGCGCCGGGCAATCTCGCTCAGCGGTGCCCCGGCTTCCTTTAGCGCCGCGATCACTACGAGAGTGCGGGGCGTTACGTTGGGGTGCTGGAAGTTTCCGGTGTCCATCACGACGCCACCGGCCAGGGCCGAGGCAAGGGTTCCACCGACCGCCGTCAGCGGCACTCCGAGACGCCACGCGAGTAGCGTGACCATCTCGCACGTCGCCGAGCTGTGCGGATCAACCCAATCCACGGCTCCAAAGCCAGCGTTGGAGACGTGGTGATCGATGTCGAGGATTGGCACCCTCGTGAACAGCTCCGCATGCGACGTCAGCACGGGCCCGATTCTCTCCAGCTCGCCGCAGTCGCCGACCACGAGCAAGTCGTAATCGATCGATGGATCCGGTTCGCGACGAAACCGGTCCATTCCCGGCAAGAACTCGTACATTGCCGGAACCGCGTCAGGGCAAACGGGAGTTGCCACTCCCCCACTCGCCTCGACGAGCAGCGCCAGGGCCAACGCCGATCCGAGCGCGTCCGCCTCTGGGTTCTCGTGGCATATCGTGAGGACGTGCCGCGCGGCCTTCAGCCGCTCGACGACATCGTCGGGTACAGCGGCGGCATACGCGGTCAGGTCGACTCGCGGCGAGGCCTCGCTCATGGCCGGCTCCGGCGCTCGGTCGGCTTGGCGGAAGGCCGGCGCTTGCCGCCCGCCCGCCCGCCGCCGCGCGGCCGCCTGACCGCGGGCTTGGACGCCGAATCGGGCGGCGGCGTCGCGGCGAGCATCTCGTCGAGCGAATCACCCGCGTGCGGCAGCCTGGCAACCGGCGTCGGCAGCGACTCGCCGCCACCGACGGAAGCGTCTGCGGGGTTCTTGCCGGCCTCAAGCTCGTTGATGATCCGGAGGACCCGGGTGCCTCGCTCGATCGAATCGTCGAGCCGCACCTCGAGCTCGGGGATGCGCCTCAGGCGGATCTTCGATCCGAGGCCACGGCGAATGAACGGCATCGCCCGCCGTAGCGCCGATAGGCTTTCCTTGCGTTGCTCGGCGGTGCCGATGATGCTCACCCAGACCCGGGCGCGCGAGAGATCCGGCACGGTCTCCACGTCTGTGACAGTGACGAATCCGATGCGTGGATCGGTGATCTCGCGCTCGAGCGCCTGGCCGATCTCCTGGCGAAGGAGCTCGTCGATCCGATCAGTTCTTTGCGTCATCGAGACCCGCCACTCCGGCTCAACCGGCCGCCCGGCTCACCATCTGCTGGGTGAAGCACTCGATGATGTCACCTTCGACCAGGTCGTTCGATCCGGCCAGGCCGATCCCGCACTCGAAGTTGGTAGTAACTTCGCGGACGTCGTCTTTCATGCGCCGGACCGACTCGATCCTGTCCGTGGTGATCACCTTGCCGCCACGCCAGACCCTGGCGCCGCCGCCCCGGACGATCCGTCCGTCCGTTACGTAGCAGCCGGCGATGACCGCCACCTTGCCGACCCGGAAGATCTTGCGGATTTCCGCTCGACCCTCGACGGTCTCGACCTGCTCCGGCTCGAGCAGACCTCGGAGCGCCGCGTTGATGTCGTCGGTCAGCTTGTAGATGATGTCGTAGTTGCGGACGTCTACCTTCTCCGACTCGGCGGCACGCCGCGCTGTATCCGTCACCTTGGTGTTGAACGCGACCACGATCGCGTCCGAGGCGGCCGCCAGCATGATGTCGTTGTCGGTCACGTCGCCGGCGCCTTCATGGAGCACGTTGATCCGGACCTCGTCGGTTGACAGCTGCTGGAGGGCGTGGGTGATGGCGCCGAGAGAGCCCGATACGTCGGTCTTGAGGATGATCCTCAATTCCTTCGTCTGGCCGGCCTGGATCTGGGCGTAGAGGTCTTCGAGCGTGGCGCGGCCGCTGCCTTCGGTCCTGGCCGCGGAAGCGGTCTTGCGCTCCTCGACCATGGCCCGGGCGATCTTCTCGTCAGCCACGACCCGCAGGATGTCTCCTGCCTGGGGAACGTCCGCCAGGCCCAACACCACGGCCGGACTCGAGGGGCCGGCCTTGGTGATTCGCTTGCCCAGGGCGTTTTCGAGGGCGCGAACCTTGCCGTAGGTCTCGCCGACGACGATGACGTCACCCACTCGCAGGGTGCCGGTCTGGACCAGCGCGGTAGCGACCGGGCCCCGTCCCTTGTCGAGTTCTGCCTCGACGATCGTCCCGACGGCCGCTCGCTTTGGATTGGCTTTGAGCTCCTGCAAGTCCGCCACGAGGTTGATCATCTCGAGCAGCTCGTCCAAGCCCAGGCGGGCCTTCGCTGAGACGGCGACCATGGGCACGTCGCCGCCATACTCCTCGACCACCACGCCGGCTTCAGCCAGCCCGTTCTTGACGCGGTCCGGATTGGCGTCTGGCTTGTCGATCTTGTTGAGGGCGATGATGATCGGCACCTTCGCCGCCCGGGCGTGGTCGATCGCCTCAAGGGTCTGCGGCATGACTCCATCGTCGGCCGCAACGACCACGATGGCGATGTCGGTGACCTTGGCGCCGCGGGCGCGCATCGCCGTAAAGGCCTCGTGGCCCGGCGTGTCCAGGAAGACGATGTGGCGGCCGTCCTTGACAACCTCGCTCGCCCCGATGTGCTGGGTGATGCCACCGCGCTCGCCGGCCGCGACCTTCGTGGTCCGAATCGCGTCGAGCAGTGAGGTCTTGCCGTGGTCGACGTGGCCCATGACCGTCACGATCGGCGCACGCGGCTGCAGGAGGCTTTCCTCGTCCTCTTCGTACAGCTGCTCCTTCGTCGCGGCGCTCACCGGCGCAGCCTCACCCTGAGTGCCGTCGCCGCTGGGTGCGCCGGCTCCCGCTTGGGCGGCTTCGGTCACCTCGTAACCGAGCTCCTCGGCTACGAGCGATGCGGTCTCACGGTCGATGCCCTGGTTGATGTTCGCGAAGATGCCGCTCTTGATGAGCTCGCGTATGACGTCTGCCGGGTTGACGCCGAGGAGATCGGCGAGGTCCTTGACGGTGATGCTCGACGGCAGCTCTATCGCGCCGCGTTCGCGCGGATCCGACGACTGCGGGGCGCCGCCCTGGGCTCCGACGTCGCGGCGCACCGGCTTGCGCGGTCCACGTCGGCCCCGCGTACCGCTCCTACTCTTGGCCACGACTATCTCCTCCTTCGATCCCGCTCGCCTCCCCTGTCAGCTCTGCCCGGAGTTCCGCCGGGATCGGCACCTCGAGAGCTCGCTGGAGCGATCCTTTGTCGAGCGCCGCGACGCGGCACTCTGGTTTGGAACAAACATAAGCGCCTCGGCCCGGCATCTTGCCGGTTGGGTCGAGGACGATTCGGCCGTCCGGCGTCCGGACGATCCGCAGCAACTCGCGCTTTTGCTGCGCCGTCCGGCAGACGACGCAAGATCTTGTCGGATACCGCCGCGGAGGCGCTCCCCGGACTACGGGGCCACCTGCCCGTCAGCGTCGGGCTCTGTCGACTTGGCGGTCTTTCGCCGCTTCGGTTTGGCCGCAGCCTCGTCCCCGATGACGGCCGCGACCTCGGCGACGGGCGCCGAGTCGGTCGCCGCGACCGCTTCGACGATCTCGGTGGAAGGCGCCTCGGACGCCTGGGAGACAAGCGCCGCAGCCGATCCTGCGGCCGCTTCGGCCCTGGCCGCCTCGGCGACGGAGACATCGCTTCGGATGTCGATCCGCCACCCGGTCAGCTTGGCCGCGAGCCGGGCATTTTGACCCTCACGGCCGATCGCGAGCGATAGCATCCGCTCGGGCACGACGACGTTCGCGATGCGGTGCTCTTCGTCTATCCGGACCTCGATCACCTGCGCGGGGCTGAGCGCCTTGGCGACGAAAGTAGAGGCATCCTCGGACCATTCGATCACGTCGATCTTCTCGCCGCCCAACTCCGCCACGACCGCCTGAACCCGCGCCCCGCGCTGGCCGACAGTGGCGCCGACGGGATCCAGGCCCTGCTGTCGCGAGGCAACGGCAACCTTTGAGCGGCTTCCGGCCTCTCGGGCGATCGCCTTGACCTCGACGGTGCCGGCGTGGATCTCGGGCACCTCGAGCTCGAAGAGCCGGCGAAGGAAGCCTTTGTGAGTGCGGCTGACGTAGATCTGCGGACCCTTAGCGCTGCGGCGGACTTCCAGCACGTAGGCCTTGACGTTCTGGCCGATGCGGTAATGCTCGAGCGGCGACTGCTCGGTCGTGGCCAGGATGGCTTCGGCCTTGCCGACATCGAGGATGATGGCTCGCGGCTCGACGCGCGACACCGTGCCTGTAATCAGCTCGCCTTCGCGGCTGGCGTACTCGTCGAACACGACGTTGCGCTCGGCTTCGTGGAGCCGCTGCAGGACCACCTGCTTGGCGGTCTGGGCGTGGATTCGGCCGAACGCTTCCTGGTCGAGCTGCTCGGTTTCGACGAGATCGCCGACCTCTGCCGCGGCATCGACGGCCCTGGCTTCTCCGAGCGTCATCTGGGTCGCCGGGTCGTCGACCTCCTCTACGACCAGGCGTGCCCGGAAGACCCGGACCTTGCCCGATTCGGCGTCGATGCGGACCTGGATGTCCTCGTCACCGGGCGTGCGCCGGTACGCCGACTGGATCGCCTCTTCCACGGTGCGAACCAGCTGCTCCCGCGAGACACCTTTCTCCGCGTTCAGCTGCAGGAGGGCGCCGACGAAATCCCGACTCACTTCGCGCCTCCCGTCCGCTATGTTCGGCGGCCGCCGATGCGGCCACCGCCGTCAAACATCCGGTCGATTCGCCGACCGGCACGCCTATGGCCGCTCAACAAAAGACGTGGGGGTCACCCACGTCACGAGCGGCCGGTAGATTGCGGCAAGTATACACGGCACCCCTGGACCATCCAAGGGGCGCCATGCCCCGAGGCGGTCCGGCTGCCCAGCCAGACCGGCATCTGTCAATGCCTCTGCTGCCGCTCCTCGGCCGCTGCTGCGATGCCGACCGGCCTCAGTAAGCCCTGGCGAAGAGAACGCGACGCGGCGACGAGCCGCCGCAGACGATGCACTTGCCTGGCTCGTCGGGCGAGTCGAACGGAATGCAGCGGATGGTGGCACCGGTCTCTTCATTGACCTGGCGTTCGCACTTCGCATCCCCACACCACGGTGCCATGAAGAACCCGCCTTCGCCGTCCAGGCCATCCTTGAGATGCTGGTACGTATCGGCTTTGTGGGTATTCTCTGAACGGAAATCGAGCGCTCGCTTGAACAGTTCGGCCTGATAGGCGCGCAATCGAGCCGGCAGCTCGGCGGCCAGGCGCTCGAGCGGAACCGCTTCCTTCGTACGGTCGACGCGCTTGACCAGCATGCCCTGACCGGCCGCCACGTCGCGCGGCCCGATCTCGAGCCGGAACGGCACCCCGCGCAGTTCCCAGTGGTTGTACTTGAAGCCCGGCGAGTCGTCCGTCCAGTCGACCTTGGCCCGCACGGCCGCACCTTCCGGTGTCCCGGCCAGCGCAGCCTGGAACCGATCGATGGCACCGGCGACGGCCGCCTTGTCCTCGTCCTTGCGGAAGATCGGGACGACAACGACCTGGACGGGCGCGACGTTGGGTGGCAGGACGAGCCCCGAGTCGTCGCCGTGGGTCATGATCGTGGCCCCGACCATCCGGGTTGAGAAGCCCCACGACGTGCCGTACGGGTTCTTGCGCACGTTGTCGCGATCGAGGAACTCGATGCCGGCGGCGCGCGCGAAGTTCTGGCCGAGCATGTGCGACGTGCCGGCCTGCAGGGCTTTCTTGTCGCGCATCATCGCTTCGACGCACCACGTCCAGTCGGCGCCCGGGAACTTCTCGCTGTCGGTCTTGCGACCCTTGATTACGGGGATCGCCAGCCAGTCTTCGGAGACCTTGCGGTAGCACTCGAGGCCGGTGGCGACTTCGTCGGCCGCCTCCTTCTCGGTGGCATGGAAAGTGTGCGCCTCCTGCCACAGGAACTCGGCTGTCCGCAGGAACAGCCGCGTTCGCAACTCCCAGCGGACGACGTTGTTCCAGAGGTTCATCAGCAGCGGCAGGTCGCGATAGGACTGGATCCAGTCCTTGACCTTCTCGGCGATGATCGCCTCGCTCGTGGGCCGGATCGCCAGCCACTCGTCGAGCGCTTTGCCGCCGGCGTGGGTCACCCATGCGACCTGCGGGTTGAAGCCCTCGACGTGCGCGGCCTCTTTCTCGAGCAGCGACTTGGGCACGAAGAGCGGGAAGTAGACGTTGCTATGGCCCGTCGCCTTGATGTGCCGGTCCAGCTCGGCCTGCATCGACTCCCAGATGGCGTAGCCGTACGGCCGGATCACCATGCACCCTCGAACCGGGGAGTAGTCCGCGAGCTGCGCCTTCAGGACCACGTCGTTGTACCACTCCGGGAAGTTCTCGGTCTGGTGGGTGATGCTGGTGACGAAACCCTCGCTGGGCACTATTACTCCTCCGACGATCCGACCACGGTGATTTCGCGCAATCGTAGCGCCTGGCCCGTCCTCGCGGGCCTGGGCGAGTCGTGCGACGCGTGCCTGGTCGGCTAGCGCACGCCCACCGACGGAAACCGCCGCGCCACGTACGAGTCAAGAATCACCTTGAACTCATCGACGATGTGATCCCCGCGCAAGGTGCGATCCAGTGCTCCGTCGATGAAGACCGGCGCCACCGGCTCCTCGAACGCGCCGGGAAGGCTGATGCCGATGTCGGCGTGCTTGGACTCGCCGGGGCCGTTGACCACGCAGCCCATCACCGCGACGCGAAGCTCCTCCACGCCGGGGTGCCAATCGCGCCAGACGGGCATCTGGTCGCGCAAGTACGTCTGGATGTCGCGGGCGAGCTCCTGGAAGTAGGTGCTCGTTGTCCGGCCGCAGCCCGGGCAGGACGAAACCTGGGGCAGGAACGATCGCAGCCCGAGCGATTGCAGGACCTGCTGCGCGACCGCCACCTCCTCGGACCTGTCGCCGCCAGGCTCCGGAGTGATGGAGACTCGGATCGTGTCACCGACTCCCTCGGCCAACAGCAAAGAAAGGCCGGCCGTGGAGGCCACGATGCCCTTCATTCCCATGCCGGCTTCGGTCAGGCCAAGATGCAGGGCGTAGTCGCCGCGGGCCGACAGACTTCGGTAGACCTCGACCAGGTCGTTCACGCCCGACACCTTGGCCGACAGGATGATCCGGTTGTGTGCCAGGCCCGTTTCCTCGGCCAGCTCGGCGGACCGGATGGCGCTTTCGACCATCGCCTCGATCATGACCGATCGCGCGCCCTTAGGCTCCGCGAGCCGGGCATTCGCGTCCATCAGTTCGGCGAGCACGTCCTGGTCGAGCGAGCCCCAGTTGACTCCGATCCGCACCGGCTTGTCGTTCTCGATAGCCACACGGACGATCGCGGCGAAGTGATCGTCGTGGTGACGCCCGGGACCAACGTTGCCGGGATTGATCCGGTATTTGGCCAGCGCCCGCGCCGTCTCTGGGAATTCGGCGAGGAGCTTGTGGCCGTTGTAGTGGAAGTCGCCGACGATCGGGACGGCGACGCCCAGTCCGCGAACCTTGCGCACGATCTCCGGCACCGCGGCCGCGGCGGCGTCGGTGTTGACCGTGATCCGGACGAGCTCCGACCCCGCGTGAGCCAGCTGCGCCACCTGAATGGCGGTCGCATCCGCATCGGCAGTGTCGGTGTTCGTCATCGATTGGACGACGATCGGGTGACCGCCCCCTACCAGGACGCCGTCGACGTCAACGGCGACGGACCGGCGTCGGGCCGCGAAACCGGACCCGTCCATGGCTACGGAGCGCCGCCGCGCACGATGTCGAAGTAGGTTATCCAGCCTACGAACGCTAACAGGAGCGCGAAGCTGGCGACGTAGGCGAATGTCTCGACCGCGCTCACGCCCCTGGCGCCGAAGATCCGTTTCACGACCATGATCACCATCTTGCCGCCGTCCAGCACGGGAACGGGCAGGATGTTGACGAGAGCCAGGTTGGCCGACAGCACGGCCGCAAGAAGCAGGAAGAGCATCACGGCGTCGGGCTGCGAGGCCGCGTGGCCCACGTCCGAGGCGATGCCCACGGGACCCTGTACGCCCGGCGGTGCCTGTGACGGGTTGGTGAACAGCTGGCGCCCGATGTCGCCGAGCGCTCCGATGATCAAGTCCATGGCCCTGCCGGTGCCGCCGACGGCCATCCCGACCGCACTCACCGGATCACCGGGAGAGTTGACGAGCGAAGCCCCGAGCTGGACGCCGAGCGCACCTTCATTCGCCGTCGGAACCCGCAGCGTCACGACCAGGTTGCGCTGCTTGCCGGACGAGTCGGCTACAACGAGGTCGATCGTCTGCCCGGCGTGGGCCCGGAGCTCGGTGCTCCATTGATCGACGTTGTCGGCGTTCGTGAACTCCAGAACCGAAGGCGCGGCGTACGTCTTGCCGTTGAGCGATATCAGGACGTCGCCCACCTGCAGACCTGCCGACTGCGCCGGTGAATTGGCTACGACCCCGGCGATCGTCGGCTGGACGCGCGGGTTGAATGCCCAGGCGACGATGAAGAAGAGAACGGTCGCGGTCACGAGGTTCATGAACACACCGGCCACGAGCACGATCAGCTGCTTGGCAAGCGGCGCATTGGTGAACGCTCTCGGATCGTCCGAATTCGTCTCCTCTCCCTCGAGCCTCACGAAGCCGCCGATCGGCAGATAATTGAGCGTGTACTCCGTCTCGTGGTCATGACCGATGACCTTGGCGCGGGGAGGGAAGCCGAGCCCGAATTCCAAAACGCGGATCCCGGCCAGCCGGGCCATGATGAAATGGCCGAGCTCGTGGACCATCACCAGCGGAATCAGGACGAGCAGCAACAGCGGGATCGCGACTACCCAGAAGAGCACCCCGTCCAGGCTCATCGGTAGGCCTCCGCGAATCGCCGAACTTCGACGTCGAGCGCCACGAGCTGCTCGAGCGAAGGTCCGGCCGCCTCCCCCGGCGTTGTCGCCCCGAAGCGCTGGACCGCTGCGCCCAGCAGGCGCGGTATCCCGTTGAAGTCCAGGCTGCCGCCGAGGAACCGCTCCACGGCCACCTCGTCGGCCGATATCAGGGCCGCGCTTGCCTGCGGGCCGGCAAGCCCGGCTTCCCGGGCTATACGGAGGGCCGGAAAGCGACTTTCGTCCGGGGCCCGGAACTCCAGCCGGCCGGCCGCGATCAGGTCCACGGCCGCCGCCGGCGAGGGCAGTCGCTCGGGGTATGTGAGTGCGTATTGGATCGGGAGTCGCATGTCCGGCGTACCTAGCTGTGCCTTTACGGAGCCGTCCACGAATTCGACCGCCGAATGGACGACGCTCTGCGGGTGTATTACCACGGATATCTTCGCGAGTGGGACATCGTACAGCCAGCGCGCCTCGATGATCTCCAGCCCCTTGTTGGCGAGGGTCGCGGAGTCGATCGTGATCTTGGCGCCCATCGTCCAGGTCGGATGCCGCAGCGCCTGCTCGGGCGTCACCGTTGCGAGGTCCGACGCGGTTGCATCCAGCAACGGGCCGCCGGACGCGGTGAGCAGCAGGCGCTCGATGGCCGTGCCTTCTTCCCCGGCGAGACACTGCCAGATCGCGGAGTGCTCCGAATCGATAGGCCTGAGCCAGCCGAGCGGACTTCCGAGGGGATGGTGGGCGTCGCCCGTGGCTCCAACAGCTCCCGCGGCCAGCCGGCGGACGAGGGGCATGACCAAGTGCCCGCCGGCGACGAGCGTCTCTTTGTTGGCCGTCGCGACGACCTTGCCCGACTCAAGCGCCGCGAGCACGGAGCGGAGGGCGACGAGACCACCGGTAGCCACGACGACCAGGTCGACGTCGTGCCCAGTAGCCAGCTCTTGCAGCGCGTCGGGCCCGCCAACGACCGCGGTTCCCTCAGGTAGATCCAGCCGTTCCGCCCCACGGGCGTCGGCCAGGAAGACCGCCGCCGGCCGGAGCAGCCGGGCCTGCTCCTCGAGCATCTGGGCCTGAGAGCCGGTAGCCAGGGCCACGACCCGGAACATCTCGGGGCGGCGAGCCAGGACATCCACGGCCTGGCGTCCGATCGAGCCACCCGATCCGAGCAGCGCCACGCGGATCGGGCCCGGGCTCCTGCCGGGGCTCCCCTGCCCCGCCGCGGCGGTCATCTCACCGGACCAGTGCCGTCACGAACAGCGCAGCGACGGGTGCCGCGAAGATGAACGAGTCCACGCGGTCAAGTATGCCCCCGTGCCCGGGGATGAGCCGGCCGGAGTCCTTTGCGCCCGCCGCGCGCTTCAACATCGATTCGGCCAGATCGCCCGCCTGCGCAACCAGTCCAATAACCGGACCGAGAGCCAACCCCAGGACGGCCGGCTGGCCGAGCGACCAGAGGCCCGCGACCGCCACTGCGGTCGAGGCCGCGAGGCCGCCGACCAGCCCCCAGTAGCTCTTCGACGGCGAAATGTGAGAAAGGAACTTCCGCTTGCCGAGGGCGATGCCGACGCAATATGCGCCGGTGTCGAATGACCAGACGAGCAGCACCACCAGGATGATCCAGCCTCGCTGGGCTCCCAACTGGGCGAGCGGCGCCGTTCGCGCCAGCGGCGGGGCAACCTCGCCGAGTCTTACGAGGGCGCCGAGCATCCCCACGTACACGGCTGCGAAGGCGGTCGCCATCCAGGCGGCGAACCCGACCTTCACGTCGGGCTGGAAGAAGACGCCGAAAGCCGCCGCCACCAGCACCGCTGCCACCGCCAGGTCCGCGTAAGGTCGCAATTGCTCGATCGAGGCGACGTCGGCGGCCACGGCCACGGCGCCGACCACTGCCAGGGCGGGGACGGCGGCGTAACCCGCGCCTCGCAACAGCCTCACCGCCTCCCATGCGGCCACGGCGACGAAGACGGCGATTAGCGTTGCGAACCATGGCTCGCCAAGAGCGAGAACGATCAGGAACGGCGGAACGAAGATCGCGGCGCTGAGCGCCCGCGTGCGCACCCGATCCTACCGGCCGAACCGGCGCTGCCGGCTCGCGTACTCGACGAGAGCGGCGTCGAACGCAGCCGGGCCGAAATCCGGCCACAGGATCGGGCTGAAGTAGAACTCGGCGTAAGCCGCCTGCCAGATCAGGAAGTTCGACAGCCGTTCATCGCCCCCGGTCCGGATCACCACATCCGGGTCCGGCATCCCGGCGGTGTACAGGGCGCCGGCCAGGACGTCTTCGTCGATTTCCTCCGGCCGGAGACCGCGCGCCGCGAGGCTGCGCGCGGCATCGACCAGCTCGGTCCGGCCCGAGTAGTTGAACGCGATGTTGAGCTGAAGCCGGGTGCCACGGGCCGTGGCCTCCAGCGCCCGCTCGATCGACGCTCGCGTGGCCGGGGGCAGCTCGTCGATCCGACCCAGAAGCCTGACGCGCGCGCCCTGCTCTCGCAGCTCGGCCGTCTCATTGCGGATCACTTGTTCGAGGAGCATGAACAGGCCGCTCACCTCCTCGTCGGAGCGTGCCCAGTTCTCGCGGCTGAACGCGTAGAGCGACAGGACCTCGATGCCTCGCCGGACCGAGTGCCGGATGATCTCGCGGATCGCCTCGACGCCCGCGGTGTGGCCGTCCATCTCGGGCCGCCCGCGCGCCTTTGCCCAGCGCCGGTTGCCGTCCATGATGATCGCCACGTGGCGCGGCAACTCTTCATTGAGCACTGCGAATGCCTCGGTCGGAGCAGCGTCCGGAGCCGTGGGGCCTGCGACCCGCTGATCGGCCACCGCCTGCGACTCCCGGTGAACTAGCGCCGGGGCGTCGGTTGGGCGGGAAATCCGGCCGGCCACTAGACCTCCAGGATCTCCTGCTCTTTCGCGGCGCCGATGTGATCTACGTCGGCGACGTGTTTGTCGGTGATGCGCTGGAGGTGCTCGAGCTCGCGGCGGGCTTCATCGGCGCCGAGCGTGCCGTCGTGCTCCTCCTTCTTGAGCCCGTCGGCTGCCTCGCGGCGCAGGTTCCGGATCTCGACGCGCGCTTCCTCCATGCGCTTGTGGACGCCCTTCACGAGGTCCTTGCGGCGCTCCTCGGTAAGCGGCGGGATGTTCAGGCGGACCACGGCCCCATCGACGTTGGGCACGAGACCGATGTCGCTCTTGATGATCGCCTTCTCGATGGCACTCAGCACTCCGCGGTCCCACGGCTGGATGACGATCTGATGGGCCTCGGGGACATTGATTCCGGCGAGCTGGTTGAGTGCCGTGGGCGTCCCGTAGTACTCGACCATGACCCGCTCGACCAGCGAAGTCGAGGCACGACCGGTGCGAACGCCTTGCAGGTCGCGTTCGAGAACTTCCACCGCCCGGGCCATCTTGTGCTCGGTGGCGGACAACATCTCGCTGCTCATGCGGGGCTGCCTCCCGTTATCAAGGTGCCGACCGGCTCGCCGGCTGCGACGCGGGTGATGTTCTCGGGCGTGTTCAGATCGAAGACGACGATAGGAGTGTCATTCTCCATGCACAGCGACACGGCCGTGGCGTCGAGAACGCGCAGCCTCTGCGCCAGGACCTGTGAGTACGTGAGCCGCTCGTAGCGTTTGGCGTCCGGATTAGAGAGCGGATCGGAGTCGTAGACACCGTCCACCCTGGTCGCCTTGAGGATGATCTCGGCCCCGATCTCCACTGCCCGCAGCGCGGCTGCCGTATCCGTCGTGAAGTAAGGGTTGCCAGTTCCGGCCGCGAGGATAATGACCCGACCCTTTTCGAGGTGGCGGACCGCCCGCCGCCGGATGTAGGGTTCCGCGATCTCGTTCATCGCGATGGCGCTCATGACGCGGGTCGCCACGCCCGCCTTCTCGATTGCGTCTTGCAGGGCCAGGCCGTTCATTACGGTCGCCAGCATGCCCATGTAGTCGCCAGTGGCCCGGTCCATGCCGCGTGCGGCCGCCGCGAGACCCCGGAAAATGTTCCCGCCACCGACCACGATGCCGATCTCGACGCCAGAGCGATGGACCTCCGCGACCTGGGCGGCGATGAATGCGCAGAAGTCCGGATCGACGCCGTACTGCCGCTTACCGAGAAGCGCCTCCCCGGAAAGTTTGAGCAGGATGCGGCGGTAGCGGGGTCGCTTCGCAACATCGGCCGCCGGCTCGGTTTGGACCGAACCGCCGGCCTCGCCTCTGGCCGCAGTGGCCTCGCTCATCTACTCACCCAGCTCGAACCGGACGAAGCGCCGGACACGGATATTCTCGCCTGTCTTGGCGATGGCTTCAGTGACCAATTCGCCCACCGTGCGGTCCTGATCGCGGAAAGGCTGCTCTACGAGCACGACCTCGGCAAACCACTTCTTGAGCTGGCCTTCGACGATCTGCGCGCGGACGGCTTCCGGCTTCTTGAGAATGGTCTCATCGGACATCAGCGCGGCCCGCTTGGCCTCGAGGTCTTCGGTCGGGATCGCCTCGACCGTCGTGTACAGGGGCCGGAGTCCGGCCACTTGAATGGCCAGGTCGCGGACTAGCTTCTGGAACTCGTCGGTGCGCGCCACGAAGTCAGTTTCGCAATTGACCTCGATCAGAACGCCGATCTTGCCGCCAGTATGGATGTAGCTGGCTATCTGGCCCTCGTTGGCCTCTCGGCCGGCCCTCTTGGCCGCAGCCACCTGGCCCCTCTCACGAAGCAGGACGGCAGCCTTCTCGACGTCGCCGCCGGTTTCTTCGAGCGCGCGCTTGCACTCCATGACGCCCGCGCCGCTCTGCTCCCGGAGGATCTTGACTGTCTCCGCACTGATCGTCGCCATAGTTGTTCCGTATCTCCTGTCGTCGGCCCGGCCCGGGCCTCAACGCTCTTCGGCGCGCCCCGGTCCGGCGAGTTGGTGCTGGCTCAGCGTGCCCGGGGAGCTTCTTCCGCCTCGGCGTCGCGCGGATGAGACGGGATCCGCACGCCGGGCAGCAGGACTTCCTCTTCGTCGACATCGGGCTCGAAAGTGAGGGCCGCGCCACCGGCCAGGGCGGCGACTAGCTCCTCGGATGCACGCTCCTCGATCTCGACCTCGATCGCCGGCTCGGGTGCTTCCGCTTCGACACCCGACCGGGCGCCGCGCTCGCGCTGACCTTCGACGCAGGCGTCGGCCACGAGCTGGCAAAGCAGCCGGATGGCCCGGATTGCGTCGTCATTGGCCGGGATGATGTAGTCGAGCTCGTCCGGGTCCACGTTGGTGTCGCCGGTGCCGATGATCGGGAGCTCGAGCTTGCGCGCCTCCGTCACCGCGATTCGTTCGCGATGCGGGTCCACGATGAAGACCATTCCGGGCAGGCGCTTCATCTTGCGGATGCCGCCGAAGGCGTCGCGCAGATGCTCCATCTCCTCGACGAGCTTCGCAGTCTCCTTCTTCGTCAGGCGGTCGAAATCGCCGCTGGCCTGACGGGCCTCGAGCTGGTCGAGGAGGGCGATGCGCTTCTTAATGGTCACGAAGTTGGTGAGCATGCCGCCGAGCCAGCGTCGATTGACATACGGCTGGCCGGCGCGCGTGGCTTCCTGGGAGATCGGCTCCTGGGCCTGCTTCTTGGTGCCGATGAAGAGCACGCCGTCGCCTCGCGCGACCGTGTCGCGGGCGGCGTCGAGCGCCACTTCCAGACGCTGTTTCGTCTGGGCAAGGTCGATGATGTGGATCCCGTTGCGCTCCGCGAAGATGAACGGGCGCATCTTGGGATTCCAGCGACGGGTCTGGTGGCCGAAGTGGATGCCGGCCTCCAAGAGCTGTCGCATCGTAACGGACGACATGAACGAACCTCCTGCGGTTGTTTCCTCCGCAGCGCTCCTGGCGAGAACCGGGAGCCCGTCGGCTCGTCCGGCACCGCTCTCGACACGGCGGCACTGCGTGTGATCTCCGAGCCGCCGCCGTAAGACGGTGAGGCCAGGGGGCCCTCGCAAACGCGACGACCGGCGCGGAGTGTAGCACAGGCCCCACGACCTCCCCGGGACGCTGGGGTCCCGACCGTCCTGGAGACGCCGTGGGGCGGGCCGGCATCGCATCACGGGGCGCCGTGCGCGGGCGTACGCTCCTGCGATGAAGGTCCCGGCGCTCACAGGACCCAGGAAAGCAGACGGCGCGTCGGGCGGCACCTCGAGAACCGCCGTCGGCGGCGCGCTCCTGCTTGCCGGCGGCGTCGTCGCAGTAATTGCCGTGATCTCATCGGGTGTTCTCATATCGCGCGTCCACGGCGCCCCGCCGTCGAACATCGAGGTGGCGGCAGCCACGCCCAGCCTCTCGGCCGCCCCCGCGGTCGCGCAATCGCCGGCCGCCAACCCCGCTCCCTCGCAGACGGCCACTCCTGTCACGGCTTCGCTCGAGCCGATCGTGCCGGTCGTCTCGTTCTGGTCGGCGCCGTTCAGCATCCGCCTCGTGGAGGTCGCGAGGCTGTGGGCCGGACTGGCCGACGCGGTTTCCGACACGGAGTTCAGTTCGATTGTCGTGGCGGACGGCGTCGCCGACCCGCTCGCCAAGGCCTTCCGTATTCCACCGGCCGCCGGCATCCGGGTGCTCTCGGCGGCACAGGTGAAAGCCGCCGTCCGAGCATCGCCTTCGACGCTCGGGTTGCTGGCAGTCGACGACGTGACGCCGGACGTCCGGGCCCTGTCCGTGGACGGCGTCGCGCTATTCGGCTCGGACAGGCTCCGAGACGTCGCGCGCTGGCCTCTGATGGTGGCGTCGACTGCCCCACCGGCCTTCTCGACGGCCAGCGAGTGGACGCTTGCCGCCGGCGGCGACGTGAATCTGGACCGGGCCGTTTACGTCAAGGCGGTTTCTCTTGGCTACGGGCCAGATTTCCCGTGGTCCGGCGGGTACGCCGAGGTCGCCCACTACGAGTGCTGCGGCTGGCAGGGGGCGTCACTGGCGGTCGCTCGCGACACGGGCGGGGCAGGAGCGCTCCGCGCCAAGTTCGAGCAGGCGGATATCGCCCTCGTAAACCTCGAGGGATCCGCCCCGGACGACTTTGCCTACCGCGCCAACAGTCTGGTGTTCACGTTTGACCCGGCCCTGCTGGCCGGCCTGCGAGATGCCGGGATCGACGCCGTCTCGCTGGCGAACAATCACATCCGCAACGGCGGCGACCAGGGCGTGCTCGACACTTGCAAGAACCTCGATGCGATCGGCATTGCCCACGCAGGCGCCGGGGCGGACACGACGGCGGCTCGCCGGCCGGCCTGGCTCAACGCCGCCGGCCTGCGCGTCGCCGTGCTGGCCTACTCGGCCGTCGGTTCGGACAACTGGGCCGCCGGGGATCACCCGGGAGCCGCGCCGCTGGACCCGGCGTCGATCACGGCCGACATCAAAGCCGCGCGCACAGCTGGCGCCGACATCGTGATCGTGATGCCCCACTGGGGACAGGAATATAGCTACGCGCTCAGCAGCGACCAGAAGAACGAAGCGGCCGCGTTCATCGCCGCGGGCGCGGACCTGGTGCTCGGCAGCCACTCCCACTGGGTGGGAGCAATCCAGTCGGTCGACGGACCGGATGGCCCGGCGTTCGTCGATTACTCGATGGGCGATCTGCTGTTCGACCTCAATCACGACGTCCAGGCCCAGGAGGGCGTCATCCTGACCCTCACCTTCTCAGGCAGGCGGCTCGTCCAGGTAGCCATGGATCCGACCGTGATGATCGACGGCGCCCAGGTCGCCCTGATGAGCCCCGCCGGCGACGGGCGTGCCGTCATTGTCGCCATTCACGCCGCGTCGCGGCAGCTCATCGACTGGTAGCGCCGGCTTCGGCCCGCGGGGTGGCCTAGATCTGGCCTGCGTCAACCCTCCAGTGCGTTCCTGTACAACCGAGCGATCGGGTTTCCGGCGGGATCTGGCTCGACCACCGCGAAATCGACCGCGACCGGCAGCCTCGGCAGCGGCGAACCGTCGGGCAGCAGGCCGCCTTCGAGGAGGCGCGCGAGGCCAATTCGGAGTTGAGTGCGCTTCCTGTGATCGAATGTTTCCTCGGGTCCGCCGAACGCCCGGGAGCGGCGCCACCGGACTTCCACGATGACGAGCCGCGCCGGCGGGCCCGGGTCTGCCGCGAGAATGTCGAGCTCACTCCGACCGAGGCGTACGTTCCGACCGAGGATCGTCCAGCCACGGGCCGCCAGCCGATCGGCGACCAGCGACTCCGCCGAGTCGCCCGAAACTTGTCGCTCAGTCCGCCGCAAGCCCGCTCCGGCGGGCGCTAATCCGGCAGCTCCGCTGCCACGAGGTCGTCCGTCTCGTCGGCATCCTCGGCTGCGTCGCTCGCGTCCGCGGCGCCATCCTGCCACAGTGTCATTTGCTCGCGATCACGGCACGGCGCGAACGAAAGCCGGTGGATCGGGGTGAGTCCGTAGGCCTCGAGCCCCGCCCGATGCTCCGGTGCGGCATAACCCTTGTTCCGGCCCAGGTCGTAGCCGGGGTACATCAGCTCGTATTCCTGCATCAACGCGTCGCGGGCCACTTTGGCGATCACCGACGCCGCCGCTACGGAAGCGCACAACCGATCGGCGGAAACCAGGACACGCTGGTGGAGCGGCACTTCTGGCAGCGAAACCGCGTCGAGCAGGAGTGCGTCCGGCCGAATCGGCAGCCGTGCCGCCGCGAGCGTGCTCGCCAGCAAAGTGGCCTGAAGGATGTTGATGCGGTCGATAAGCTCGGGCCCGACGAACGCGATCGACCAGGCCAGCGCCCGTGCCCTGATCTGGCCGTCGAGGCGCCGCCGTTCCTCGGGCTTGAGCAGCTTGGAGTCCCGCAGACCGGCCGGCTGCCAGTCAGGAGGCAGGATCACGGCAGCGGCCGCAACGGGCCCGGCGAGGCAACCCCGCCCGACCTCGTCGATCCCGGCAACGTAGCGGTACCCGCGTGACCACAGGATCCGCTCTTCGGCGAAATCGGGATCGAGCCGCGACCTGTGCCAGGCCTCGACCCTGAGCCGCCCGCCGCTGGAACCCGGGGCGGAAACAGTGGGACCCCGCCGCGCCGCCATGGGCGATCGGACGGGGTCCTCGACCGAGGTTGAGGAGCGACGGGCGCCCGGCATGTCGCTCCGGCTCGCTAGCTGTTGACGCGGCGCTCGCGCAGCGTCGCGGCCTTGCCGATGCGCTTGCGCAGGAAGTACAGCTGCGCGCGGCGGGCCTGGCCGTGGCGGACGACTTCGATCTTCTCGATGCGGGGGCTGTTCACCTTGAAGGTGCGCTCCACGCCGACGCCGCTGGCGATGCGACGGACCGTGATGGACTTCTGGATGCCGCCGGCGCGCAAGCGCATGACCGTGCCTTCGAAGACCTGGACGCGCTCGCGGGTGCCTTCGATCACTCGGGCCGAAACCTTGACCGTGTCGCCCGGCGCGAGCTCGGGGATGTCCGTCCGGATCTGTTCCTGGGTGATCTCTTCGAGCACGTTCACGATCGGTCCCTACTCTTCGTCAAGCGGCGCGGCTGCGCTGCGCTCATAGCTTATGTGGCCCGCAGCCCGGCCGCGGTGAAGGCAAATGGAATAGGCCGCCAGCGCGACCGACGGCGAAGGATAGCACAACCGATCCGACCTGCGGCATCACACGACCTGCGGCGTCCGGACAGTCAGAACTTGAAGAGGAACACCTGCCCGGGCGTATAGAGGTCGTAGGTATTGCAGACGACCACGAGCGCAGATCCATCCGGGGACCACTCGAGCTGCACTGAGTCGAAGGTCCCGAGAATATCTCGCGTCACCTGCCGGCCACCACCCTGGATCACTATCTGCGTAGAGCCGGTTCGCGCGGTCGCCAGGTCTCCGCGAGCGGAGGCACTCCTGGCGGCGACATCCGCCGGCCAATACGTGACCACGACGTTCAGACCAACCGGCGCAGCGCCGGCAGGCCCCGCCGACCGCAGATCCAGATGAGTGTTGTCCAGCCACGCAAGTGAGTGCTGCGGCACGATATCGAGTCCGCCGGACTCCACCGCCCAGACCTTGCCGGTGGCTATGTCGAGGATGCCCAGGTCCTCGGGGCCGTTCGCGGGGTCCCGGCGGAAGGCGACCAACCGGCTGTCGGGGCTGAACGAGACCGGCAGTCCGTAGGCCATGACGACGTCTCCAGTGGTGTGGACGGACTTGCCGGAGTCCGTGCGGACGATATCCAGTGTCGTGGGGCCCGGAGGGTTCGTCGGCTCCGGAGAGGGCAGCCCGGCGCAGCAATCGCGGGGATAGTGGACCACCGCAAGCAGCGTTCCATCTGGCGAGAACGCTACCGGCACTCCATCTCTGGGGGCGCTGAGGCCGGCCGCCGCGCTCCAGATCACGTACTGGTTGCTGCCGGTCACGTTGAGCTCCAGGGCGACGGCGCCTGCCGTGCTGGCGGGGATGAAAACCACGTAGTCGCCCGGGATCGCCTCGCGTTCCGAACTGCCCACGTACCCGACGAAGGCCCCCGACTCCCCGACTGCGACGTACGAATCGTCGTCCAGCCAGCCCAGCGACCAGGCGCTTATCGTATCGATCGTCCGGCCGCCGACGGTCAGGATCTTGACGTCGATTGAGCTGCCGCTGGCGCCTTCGGTGATCGCGATCCTGGTTCCACCCGGCGACCATTCCACGTTCTGAACCGGCCCGCTGAAGATGACGCCCGGCGGCAGCGAGGCGGTCGCCAGAGGCGGCGTCGGCGTAACCTGAGCGACTTCCGAGCTGACCGATGACGGCGCCAACGTCCGGGATGGGGCAGGCGGGACGCTCCTGGACGGCCCGACCGTCGGCGTCGTTCGGAAGGCTCCGGAAGCCATCACCAAGGCCACGACGAGCCCGATCCCGACCAGCGCCACAGAAGCGCCGAAGTTCGGCCGAAGGCGCGAAGACACCCTCGGGCCGGAGCCGGCGGCGCCCGCAAGCCGTGCCTTCGGGTCCACCGTCTCGTAAGGTGGCGGACTCGGAAGGTACGGGTCGAGGCCGCTCATCCGCCTCTTGATCGCGCGGGCAACAGCCTCTTCGTCGATCTCGAAGCCGTCCCGGTTGCTCATCGCTCCATACCCCCGGCTCGAACTCGAAGCGCCACCAGGCCGCGTGAGACCCTCGTTCTGACATTCGCGGCCGAGGTCCCCGTGATCTTCGCGGCCTCAGTGTCGGATAGATCGAACTGGAAGCGCAGGAGCAACGCCTCCCGCTGGTTGGCCGGAATCGCGCGGCAAAGCTGCTCGAACCAGATCCAGACCTCCGAGCGCCGGAAGGCGGCTTCGTCGGCCGATATCTGGGGTTCTGGCGCGCGTTCGAGTGAGAGCCAGCCGATCAGACGCCTGCGGCGAAGCCGGTCTATCGCGACTCGCCGAGTTATCAGAAACAACCACGGCAGAGCGTCACCCTTCGGCCCGTGCCCGGCATTCCACGACTCCAGGGCCCGGCGGAATGCCTCCAAGGCAACGTCCTCTGCATCTTCGCGGTGCCGCAGCAGTACCCAGGCGTAGCGAAAGACATCCGACCAGGTCTCGGAGTAGATGCGCCGGAAATCGGTGCGCTCGGCGGCCCGCTCCTCATCGACCACCAGCTTCAGCTCCCCCAACAGCTGCGGGATCGTCATTCGGACCTCCCTGCAATGGTCAACGAATGGCGATGCCAGAGTATGTCAACGAAATCACCCGCGAGACTCGACTCTGGCTCGAGGCCGCTACTCGGCGTTCAGATCCGCGGCCGGCTCGGCGGGGGCTCGTTCGTCCGCCCGGACTTCGGCCAGCAGCTCCGCCTCTTCCCGGCTCAGAGTCCGGGCTTTGAGCAACTCCGGCCGTCCCCTCAGCGTCCGGCGCAATGCTTCCTTCAGGCGCCACTTCCGGACGGCATCGTGGTGGCCGCTGGTCAGCACCGACGGCACCGCCACGCCACCAAACTCCGGCGGACGCGTGTACTGCGGGTACTCGAGCAGGCCGGCCTTGAACGACTCTTCGGCGGTGGATTCGGCATCGATCGCCCCGGGCAGCAGCCGCAGGATCGCGTCGACGACGACCAGCGCGGGGATCTCACCGCCGGATAGGACGTAGTCCCCGATCGACAGCTCCAGGTCCACCATGGCTCGGATCCTGTGGTCCACGCCCTCGTACCGTGGGCACAGGATGATCAAGTGGCCGCGTTCCACAAGATCGTGGGCGCGGGCCTGCGCGAAGACTTCGCCGCCCGGGTCGGGCAGGATGACCGTGCTATCCGGCCGTCGCAGGACCTCCAGGGCGGCCGCCACGGGCTCGGGCCGCAGGACCATCCCCGCTCCCCCACCGTAGGTGTAGTCATCGACCGTCTTGTGACGGCCCAGGCCCCACTGGCGCAGGTCGTGGACCCGCACGGTGGCCAGGCCGCGCGTCTGGACGCGGCCCGGGATGCTCTCGGCGAGCGGCCCGGAGAACATGCCCGGGAAGAGGGTCAAGATCTCGATCTCGAGCGGGGCGCGCGAGGCCGGCGGCACCGACTCGTCGACGGCTACCCCGGAACCCGCCTCTGCATCTTGCGTCATTGCGGTTCGTGCGCCTCATCGGCCTCGACTGCGCCCTGGGATTCGGCGTCTGTCTCGCCCGCGTCCGGGTCCTTCGCGCGCAACCCGAGGGCATCGCCGTCGACCACGATCTCGGCCCGGGCAGGCGCGAAGATCCGGACGATCGATCGGACCAGCGGAATGTCCAGCTCGCCGGCCGGACCGTGTACGACCACGACCTCGGCTCCGCCGGCACGGTAGATGTCGACGACGTCGCCCAGATGAGTGCCGTCCACGTCGCTCACCCTGGCCCCGACGACCTCGTGCCAGTAGAACTCGCCGCGCGGCAATTCCTCGCCGGGGGCCACCACGGCCTCGAGATAGGCGTCCCGAAGCGTCTCGGCTGCGGTCCGGTCGGGAACCTCCGCGAACCGGACGCGCCAACCGACGCCGTCGGCGCTCGCCTCGACGATCGTCAGCCGGAGGTCGCCGCCCTCTCTGAATAGGGTTCGACCCACGGAAAAGCGCTCATCGGCGCGGTCGGTCAGGGATTCGATACGAACCGTTCCACGCAACCCGTGGAAGCCACGCACCTGGCCGACCACGAGCCGGTCCCCGGCGCTCACAGCCGGAGGCTCAGCTGATTTCCAGGGAGACGGGCTCACCGTCGCGAGCGGACATGACCTTGAGCAAGGTTCGGAGCGCCTTGGCGACGCTGCCGTTCCGGCCGATCACCTTGCCCATGTCATCCTCGGCGACGTGGAGCTCGATGACCGTCCCGTCGGGCCCGGTGTGGACCTCGACTACGACAGCGTCTGGGTCGTCGACCAGATTGCGGGCGACATACGCGACCAGATCCTGGGCTGCCATTCGCTTCCTCTTGTTCTGTCTTCAGACTAGGTGGGACGCGGCGCCGGCTCGACCTACTTGGCGGTCGGGCCGACCTTACGAGCCACCTTGGGGATTATCCCGGCGTTCTGGAGAAGCCTTGAAACCGTGTCGGACGGCAGCGCCCCCTGGGCGAGCCACTTCTTGACCTTCTCCGCGTCGACCACGAACGCGATCGGGTCGGCCCTGGGGTCGTAGTGGCCGAGGGTCTCGATGGCGCGGCTGTCGCGAGCGCTTCGGCCGTCCATGACGACGACGCGGTAGGCCGGCTGCTTGGTGGCCCCGACGCGGCTGAGGCGAATTCGAACTGCCATGTGCGAGTCTCTTCCTCCAGAGTTACATACGGCGTGCGACCGGCGAGCTATCTGGCCGTGACGACGAGCCGCAGGGTGACCGTATTGCCGCCGACGACCGAGTAGCCGACGCCGCCGATGTGATCGAAGTAGGGCTTGTAGTCCACCGTCCATCGGGATGGCGACTCCGCGAAGACGGCCTGGCCGATCTGGTCCTCCAGGGCGGGGACGTTGATGTAGAAGGATTCCTGGTTGCTGGCGCCGGCGGCCGCCATCACGGTCGAGTAGTCCGACTGAGCAGCGAGGGATGTCGACGCCGTAGTGTCGATGACGGCCTTGACGAACGCGTCCGTGTATCCGGCGAGGATCAGGTCGTCCTTCGCGGCCACGGCGATCTCCACCGGGGCACGGCCCGACCCGATCGGGATCGACAGCACCGTGATATCCACGCCCTTGTAGGTCTCGGCGCGGCTGGCGATCTGCAGGTTGCCGCCGGCCAGTGTCGCGAGCCTGACGAGTGCCACCTTCGATGCGGCCGTCGAGGCGTCCGTGGCTTCCGCAACGAGCCCGCCGCCATAGGTGGAGCCGTTCCTGGTCACGACCGCAACCCCGTCACCGAGCCAGTCGAGACCGCCGATGGCCGCCAGACCGTCTTTGATGCCCTGCACCGGGTCGGGGGAAGTGGCCGGCAGCTGCGACTGAAGGGCCGACAGCCCATTCAGGACCAGCGCTCCGATCGAATGCACTTCGAAGACGCCGACGGTGCTGCCGGGCAGGACAGAGCCTAGCCGGCTGGTGTGGTTGTCGGTCGAGCTGCCGGCAACGCCCGGTTCGACGAGATTGACGACCATATCGTTCGACTCCGCCCGCACGGAACCCGCGACCCAGGCGGGGACGCCACTTGAGGACATGCCCACCATCGGCGGAACTACCCTGCCGCTGCCGGCCATTGAGCTGGCAGCAGCCTTCAAGTCATTGGCCACAGCGCTGAACATGGCACTCGAGTCGATATAGAACCGGGCCAGGCTGTCGCCGGAAAGCGACTTCATCGCCGCCTGGTAGTTGGCGTTGTCGGCAAGCGAGCCGTTGGTCTTGCTGTCGAGGGCGGCCTTGACACCGTTTACGGTGCCCACGAGCAGGTCCTGGTCGGTGAAGGCATACGCACCCGCCTGTGCGCCGGAGCCGATCACATAGAGGGTTGTCCCAGCGTACGCCTGAGGCGTGGCCTTCGAGCCGGTGCGGGTCAGTTCGCCGCTTACCCAGCTCTCAGCCGCGGTTCGATCCTTGAGGGCGAAGATCGAGACGGCACTCGGCGGCGTGAAGCTCGCGAGGGCCGGCGAGTCGATAGACATCATCGGACCGCCGGACATCATGCCCGCCATCGAGCCCACGTCCATCAACGCGACCGAAACCTCGCCCTCCATCCAAGGCTTGAAGGCCGACGAGTATGTGAGGTCCGGCGAGACCGCGGCGGTCAGCTTGTTGAGCAGCTCGTCCAGAGCGTTATCGAACTGCGAGCGATCGGCGAAGCCCGGGAAGTGGCTCATGAAGTCGGCCAGGTTGGCGTGCTGGTCGCCCGGCAGATCGGTCCGGACCTCCAGGAACGCAATCGCGTTCTTGGGAGCGGCACTCGCAGTGAGCGACTTGGCCCCGGCCGCGCCGGAAAGCACGAACGCGCCGGCGGCGCTTGCGATGACCACGCACGTGACGACGGCTCCGGCGATCGCCCATCGCAACCGGCGTGAGCGCGGCGAGACCGGGATGGGGTTGACCCCCGCCGCCCAGGCCTCGCTAATCGGCACGACCGTGCCTTGCACCTCGGATTGGACCGGCGGCCGCGCACGTCCAGGATTCTGATACTCGCTCATCTGGCCTCCCCTACCCGAAGATTCCCGGCATGCGCCGCCCAAGCCGACCGCCGGTCATCTGCTTCATTACCTTCTGGAACTCGCCGAACTGCTTGACGAGCTGGTTGACGTCCTGCAGCCGCGTGCCCGATCCCTGAGCGATGCGCCGCCGCCGGGCCCCGTTCAGGATACTTGGCTCGCGCCGCTCGGAGGGCGTCATCGACCGGATGATCGCCTCGACGCGCTTGAGATCGCCCCGATCCACCGATTCCTGGGCTTGCTTGGCCATACCGCCCATGCCCGGGATCATCTCCAGGATCTGGCCCATCGGGCCCATTTTCCTGACCTGCTCCATCTGGTCCAGCATGTCTTCGAGCGTGAAGCTGTTCTTGCGCAGCTTCTCGGCCATCTTTGTGGCCTGCTTCTCGTCGTAATGCTCCTGCGCCCTCTCGATGAGGGTCAGGACATCGCCCATGCCGAGGATCCGGCTGGCCAATCGGTCCGGATGGAACGGCTCGAGGGCGTCGGTCTTCTCGCCGGTGCCGAGGAATTTGACCGGCAAACCCGTGACCGCGCTGATCGAGAGGGCCGCGCCGCCTCGCGCATCGCCGTCGATCTTGGTCAGGATCAGACCGGTGACCGGGACGGCGGCGTGGAACGCCTCGGCCACGTTGACCGCTTCCTGGCCGGTCATCGCGTCGACGACCAGGAGCGTCTCCGACGCCTTCACCGCCGCCGAGAGATCCGCGATCTCCTTCATCAGTGGGGCATCTATGGTCAGCCTGCCGGCCGTATCTAGGATGACCGTGTCGCGAACCTGTTTGCGGGCGGCATCAAGGCCGCCTTTTGCGATGGCGAGGACGTTCGTCCCGGCCGGGGCGCGGTACACCGGGATATCCAGCGCCTTGCCGAGCGTCTCGAGCTGGTCGGCCGCGGCGGGACGATACGGGTCCGCCGCCACCATGAGCGGCCGTCGACCCTGCTTGTGGAGATGCCGGGCGAGCTTGGCTGCGCTCGTGGTCTTGCCCGAGCCCTGGAGGCCGACGAGGAGCACGACCGAAGGGTTGCCGGTCAACCGGAAGGTTCGATCGCCGGCAGAGAGCAGCGCAACCAGCTCCTCGTTCACAATCTTCACGACCTGCTGGCCGGCCGTCAGGCTCTCGAGGATGTCGGTGCCGGCGGCGCGCTCACGAACGCGGGCGATGAAGTCCTTGACGACCTTGAAGTTGACATCGGCCTCGAGGAGCGCCAGCCGGACCTCGCGCATCGCCGCGTCGACGTCGGCCGCGCTGACGCGACCGTGCCCGGTCAGGGCACCGAGCGTCTTGCGCAGTCGGTCGCTGAGGGCGTCGAACATGGGTGGCTGGGACTCTCCTGATCCGTCCCGCCGCCCCCGACATGAAGGGGCGACGTTGGGCCGCGGATTCTGGCGGCACCGAAGGCTCGCGGAGTGTACCGCATCGAGCGCCACGCGCACAGGAGGCACCAAGCTCGCGGTCCCCGTTCGCGGCCCTCGCTCCGTCACCCGTCCCGATCTCCGGCTCTACGGCCATCCGGTGCAAGCTGGGCCTAGTACGGACTCGAGCGGAGGCCGGCGCCCCCTTTCGGTGCGCTAGAGTCCGCATCGAAACCGCCGTTCCAACGCCAGCTCCGCGAAGGGACCTATGACCGGCACCACGGGGGCGAAACAAGCCTCTCCGACCACATTGGCCGACGTTCCATCGCCGTACACCGTGTTCGTTCTCGCGGTGGCTGGGCTGATTGCAGGCTACTGGTGGTTTCCGGCCTGGTTCCTTTCCGCTCAGCTGGTCCGCATATGGTCGTCGCGGGGCGGCGTCACCTGGCTGTCGTCGCGAGGTGTGCCCGAGTACACAGACGACAAGTACGCGGCCATCATCGGTTACGCGCCGCTAGCGTTGATCGCCGTTCGCATCTTGCTCTCCTTCAACTGGCTGGAGCCGTTCCAGGTATTGGCCGCGCAGAAGGTATCGACCGGCTCGGATGCCGAGACAGGCGCCTACCTGGCCGTCGTCCTGGGCATAGCGGTAGCGGCGGCCTTGACCGGCGTCCTCCGTACCCACGGCCCGGCCTGGCTCCTGGCCGTGGCCGGTTTCAGCCTTGTTCTCGCCCTCGCGGTCGGCAGCAGCGGCACCGTCTGGCGGCTCAATGCCCTCACCGCCGCGCCGCTGGTCCTGGCTGGGTTCCTGGTTTCGAAAATCCCGATGGCCATCGCTGCCGCGCTCTCGCGTTCGGCTGAGAGGCGCGCGAGGGACGCCGAGGACTAGCCAGGCCAGGATTCGATCGTCCCCCGGGTCGCTCGTGCGGGACGTGTTGCCGCTAGGCGAACAGCGCGCCGACGAAGGCCTCCGGATCGAACAGAAGGAGGTCGCCGAGCTTCTCCCCGACTCCAACGAACCGCACCGGGACGTGGAGCGTGTCCTCGATCGCAAAGACGATGCCGCCCTTGGCGGTCGAGTCGAGCTTGGTCAGGACGATGCCCGTCAGACCAACCGTCTCGTGGAATACCTTCGCCTGCGACAGACCGTTCTGGCCCGTGGTGGCGTCGAGAACGAAGAGCACCTCAGGCCGCGCTCCGGGCAGGCGTTTATTGATCACGCGGCGCATCTTCGCCAGCTCGTCCATCAGGTTCGACTTGGTGTGAAGTCGTCCGGCCGTATCGGCGATCACCACGTCCATGTGGCGGGCAACGGCCGCGTCGATCGCGTCGTAGATGACAGCCGCGGGGTCCGCCCCGGGGGCATGCGCCACGAAATCGCTGGCAGTACGGTCCGACCAGATGCGGAGCTGGTCGATGGCGGCGGCCCGGAACGTGTCGGCCGCGGCGAGGAGGACCGAGCGGCCCTCGGCCCTGTACATGTGAGCCAGCTTGCCGATGGTGGTGGTCTTCCCCGTTCCGTTGACGCCGACCATCAGGATCACGGCGGGTGCCCCGGCCTCGGCCGAGCCCGGACGCCACCCCCTGTCACCCGGCAGCAAACGGGCCGCCAGCTCGGCCCGAACGGCCGCCTCCGCCGATGGCTCGTCCTTGCGGGCGCGCGCCCGCTCGACGACTTCCACCGCCAGGGCCCCGCCGACGTCGCCGGAGATCAGCAGCTCCTCTACCGACTCCCAGTCGGCCGGGGTCGGGCCACTCCGGAGGATCCCGCGCAGGCGTGACATGAACCCGCCGCGGCTGCGCTCGAGACCCGCCGTGAGATCGCCCGAAGCCTGGTCGGCTTCAACCGCCGGGGTGGGGATCGCAACCTCTGCAGCGGGCGGCTGGGCGCGCTCGGGCGCAGGCTCGGCCGGCCTCTCCGACTCGAGCGACCCGTCCTTCGGGTCCGTGTCCTTCGGTTTGCGTCGCAGGAACAGGGTTGACCTCCCGCTCAGCCGGCTGTCGCGGCCTTGCTCTCGTTGTTGACCTGGTCGGCCAGGTCGCGCGCCTCCTCGAGCCGCAGGCTGACCACGCGGCTGATGGCGTCGTCTCCGACGGTCACGCCGTACAACGCGTCGGCGGTTTCGATCGTGCCGCGATTGTGCGTGATGACGATGAACTGCGTCTGGTCGGCGAGCCCGCGCAGGGCCTCCGCAAACCGCCCGACGTTGGCCTCGTCGAGTGCGGCGTCGACCTCGTCGAGGACGCAGAACGGCACAGGATGGACCTCGAGCATCGCGAAGAGCAGAGCCACCGCCGTAAGCGCCCGTTCTCCACCCGACAGCATGCTCAGTGGCTGGGCCTTCTTGCCCGGCGGACGAGCCACGATCTCGATGCCGGTCGCGGCCAGGTCTTCGGGCTCGGTCAGGGTGAGCCGCGCAAACCCGCCACCGAAGAGCTGGCGGAAACGGGCGTCGAAGGCCGCCTCGAGGGCCGTGAAAGTAGCCCTGAACTGGGTGGCGATCATGCCGTTGAGTTGCTCTATCAGAGCGCGCGTCTTGGAGATTGCCGCGGTTAGGTCCGAGCGCTGGGCCTCGAGGCCGTCCAGTCGCGTCTTGATCGCATCGTATTCCTCCGCGGCGAAGGGGTTCGGGGCCCCGAGCTCGTGGAAGCGCCGCCGCAGCGCGGCCAGCTTCGAGACGCCGGGCGGCTCGGCGGCCGCCGACTCGGCCCAGCGCGCGGTCGCCTCGGCGAGCAGGGTCTCCATCGTGGCGGCCGATGCATCCTCGGAGTCTCCCGCCGGCGCAATCCACGACTCTCCGTCTACGGACGACCTCCCCTGGCGGTCAAAGGCACCGATGTCGGCCCGTTCGGCGTTCAGGTTCGTCTCCTCGACGAGCAGCCGAACGCCGAGATTGCCCAGGCCCGCCAGTTCGACGAGGACCTGCTCACGGATCGAGTCCAGGGCCAGGCGCGCCTCTAACTCAGCCACCTCGGCGCGCCGGACTCGCTCCTGGCAGATGCGCAGACGGTCGCGAGCATGCGCCGCGGACACTTCAGCTTCGGCCAGCCTGGTTCGCGCCGCAGATGCTGCGGTTCGCAGCGCATCGAGGTCTGCCCGGAGCGAAGCTTCTCGCAGCCCCGCGGCTGCCAGCTCCTCGCCCAACCCCTCGCGTTCCGCCCCCATCTTCTGTTCTCGACCGGCCAGCTCGGACGTCTGGTGCTCGAGGCCGGCAATCCGCTCCTGGTCGAGGTTCGCGGCGGCCGAAGCGCGGGCCCGGCGCGCCTCCACTTCGCGCCGAACCGCCTCCAGCGACGCATCCTCCGCTGCAAGCCCGTCTCGGCGCGCTCGGAGAGATGCCGCCCTGGCCTCCCACTCGCGCAGCGCCTCGTCCCTCTGTTCCGCGGGATCCGGAGAAGACGCCGATCCTGGTGAGTCTTGGGCAGCACCGCCGGCCGTGGATTCGGCACTGGAACCGGGCCTGGCAGCAGCCGGTCCCGGGGTCTGTACGCGCACGGTTGCCGCGAGTCGATCGCGATCCGCCTCGAGCCGGGCCGCCTGCGCCGAACGCCACGCCGCCTCCCGAGCCGCGCTTTCGAGCGCCCGGGTCACGCGCCGCTCTGCCTCCTCGGCGTCATGACGCGCGTTCGTCGCCTTCCGTTCTGTCGCTCGCGCGTCGTCGAGCGCGCCGCGGCCCGAGGCCGCTGCCCTGTTCATCTCCGCCGCCTCGGTGGCCGCCAGGCCGGAGTCGGCATCCAGCCTCGCCACGTCGTCGGAGAGCCGCTCGAGCTCCGCCCGGCGTTCGAGCAACGACTCGGCCCTGCCCATGCTCACCACGCCGAGCGAGGTCACGACGGCCCCGTCCCGCGTAACCGCGACCCAGCCGGCCGGCAGCTTCGCTCGAACGGTGAGCGCAGCGGTGAGGTCGGGCACCCAGATCGAGCGAGCCAGCAAGCGCGTCGCTGCGCCGACAGGATCCACCCGAATCGCATCGGTGAGGCGTCCGCCGCCCTCGCCCGATGCCGCAGCCGTCGCCGTTTCGCAGTCGGCCTCGGAGTGGTCGCGTCCGTCACGACCGCCACTTGCCCTCCGGCCTTCGTCGCCGGCCGCGTCGAGGATGAGCACGCCGCGCTGCCCGTCGAGGCCCAGCGCGGCCTCGAGCCCGACGACGTACCCGCGCAGCGCCTCGCCAAGCGCCGCTTCCACTGCCACTCGGAAACCGGCTTCGACCTCCAGCCCTTCCGACAGGGATCGGCCGCCAGCCCGGCGCGCGGCCTTTGAGATGCCGCGGCTCTCCTCTTCGCCCAGCCGCGTCCCAAGAGCTTCCAGCCGGCCGCGCAGTCCGGCAACCTTGCTCGACGCGGCGGCCGCTTTCTCCGCCGACGTCTGCCGTGCCCCTTCTCTACCCTCCAATTCTGCCCGGGCTGCCTCGCGGGCTGCCACCGCCGCTTTCTCGGTCTCGATCGCATTTGCCAGCGCGGTCCGCGGGCCGGCGCATGCCTCCTCGGCATCCGCGAGCCGGCGGTCGGCGTCGATCGATTGGGCGCGTTCATCGGCGGCGGCCCGCTCGGCTTCGGCGAGCATGCGTCTGGCCGTCTCGATCTCGGCCGCGCGGGCCGCTTCCACACGTCGGAGCGCGGCGAGCGCCTCGCCCTCGGCCTGCTGTGCCGCGCGCATCGCACCCAGCTCCCCGAGCGCTTCGGTCAAGGATCGCTCGGCCTCGGCAACCGCAGCCGCGAGGGCAAGGTCGCGCGCCGGAACCGGCGCCGCCTGCTCGCGCCGTTGCACCGCGAGATCGGCCTCCGCGGCCGCAAGCTCCGCCTCGAGGCGTTGGCGGTCGCGCTGGGCGGCGGCGACGTCAGACAACGCACGGGCGTCGCGCAATTGGAGTTCGATCAAGTGTGCCCGCACGGCCTCGTGGGCCGCCCGCAGGTCCGCCTCCGTCTCCGAGCCCGACGCCAGCTCACGCGCGATCGCGGCAGCCGCCTCCTCGGACCCGCGGAGAGTCGACAGGGCGGCGTCGATCTGGCCGCGTCCGCTTGAAAGGTCCACGGCGGCCTCGCGCTCGCGGCCCGCGGCTTCCGACCAGCGGCCTCGTGCCAGGGCGATGATCGCCCGCCCGAACTCGCGGCCCGCCGTCTGACGAGAGGCCTGCTGCTCGGCCTGTGCGGCCAGCCGTCGGGACTGGGGCCGCAGCTCCGCGAGAACGTCCTCGATCCGGGCCAGATTCGCATCGGCCTCGAGCAGCTGATCCTCGGCCTTGGCCTTTCGTCGTTCATGGCGCCTGACGCCGGCAACCTCCTCGAAGAGCGGCCGGCGTTCCTCGGGTCGCAACGCCAGCGCCTGGTCGACCATGCCCTGGCCGATGAAGAGAAACGCATTGTCGGCCAGGTGGGCCGAGTCGAGGAGATCCACCAGGTCCTTGAGCCGAACACGCTGGCGATTGAGCAAGTAGTCGTTCTCACCCGACCGAAAGAGACGCCGTCCCAGCTCGACCGTTTCGTAGTCGATCGGCAGCAGTCGATCCGAGTTGCCGAAGACCAGGGTGACGTCGGCCATGCCGAGGGCGGATCGTTTCTCAGATCCGGCAAAGATGACGTCTTCCGATTTGCGCAGTCGGAGCGCCCGGCCCTGCTCGCCGAGCGCCCAGCGCAAGGCGTCCGCTAGATTGCTCTTGCCCGAGCCGTTCGGTCCGACGACGGCGCTTATCCCCGGTCCGAACTCGACCAGCGTTCGTTCGCCAAACGACTTGAAGCCCTGCAGCCGCAGGGCCAGCAGGCGCGCCGGCGCGGTCACTTACGCGTACCGGCTGGGCGTTCGGCGTCTGAGGGCGGGTGGTTGGGCCGGCCACCGCTCCGGTGCCGGATCATCGCCGCTTTCCTCCCGATCGCTTCCTGGCCTCGGCGGAGCCGCGCTCCGAGCTACCACTCGGAAGATCGGCCTCTCGAGCGATGCCGAGCACTTCGATGTCGATCTCGGTCCAGGGCTCAGCTTGCCCGCCGGCGCTCCCTTGCGACTCGCCCCAATCAATCGGGACGTCGTCGGGCTCGTCCGCGGGAAACTCAGCCAGCTCCGGGGCAGCGCCGGTTCCGGACTCGGATTCACCAGAGGTCCGCCTCAACTCCTCGATGCCGTGGGCGGCTGCGTCGGTCTCGGCCAGTCGGCGCGAATGGCCTTCACCAGCCCCGATAACCCGCCCGCCGATGGCGACTTCGACCCGGAAGACCTTGTCGTGATCAGGGCCCACTGCATCGAGGACGCGGTATTGCGGCCGCTCGCCGGTCAACCGCTGGGTGTATTCCTGGAGCCGGCTCTTGGGGCTCTTCAAAGACCCGAGCGGACGATCGCTGGTCAGCTCGGGTGCGGCAAGGGCTGTCACGAACCCGCTGGCGGCGTCAAAACCAAGATCCAGGTAGATGGCGCCGACTAAGGCCTCGAAGGCCGACGCGAGCAGTGCGGGCCGACGGCGGCCGCCACGCTGCGATTCGCCCTCACCGAGCAGCAGATACTCGCCGAGCTCAAGCCGGCCGGCCAGACGGGCCAGACCGGCCGTACTCACGATCGAGGCTCTCCGGGCGGAGAGAACGCCCTCGTCGTCGTCAGGATGGCGACGATAGAGGGCGTCCGAAATGGCCAGACTCACAACCGAGTCGCCCAGGAATTCCAGGCGCTCGTTATGGCCGGCGGCCAGGTCCCGATGCTCGTGCAGATAGCTGCTGTGGATCAGTGCCTGCTGAAGCAGGGCGAGGTCACGGACCGGGAGCCCCAGCCGCTCGACGAGAGCGGCAGCGGGGCGCATCAGTCAGGTCGCGGGCTAGGCCGCGTGCTCGTCGATGTAGTCGACGGCGTCCTGCACGGTCCGGATCTTCTCGGCATCTTCGTCGGAGATCTCGGTGCCGAACTCTTCCTCGAGGCTCATGATCAGCTCGACGAGGTCCAGCGAATCGGCGTTCAGATCGTCGACGAACGAGGCTTCAGGCTTGACCTCATCCTCGTCGACGCCGAGCTGCTCGACGACGATCTTCTTGAGTCGCTCGTAGGTAGTGGCCACTGACGCCCTCCTCGGGTTCCTGGGCTTGCAATTGACGGTTACTGCGGCCCCGGCTCCGGGGCGCGGTGCGCACCGGCTTCGGAGTCGCGAGTGATCCGCCCGAGTACACCGTTGACGAGACGCCGAGCCGGTTCGCCACTATACGTGCGAGCCAGCTCGACCCATTCAGCGATCGCCACCCGGGACGGCGTGCCGGAGTGTAGCACCTCGCCGATGCCGCTACGCAGCAGACTCCGATCCATTTTGGCGAGCTGAACCACGGGGTATTGAGGGGCGAGACGTTCGATCGTCGCGTCGATCCACTCGCGATCCTCAATGACGCTCGCGACGAGCTCACGGGCGAAGTCCGCGGTGGCGGCGTCGGCGGCTGCTTCAGCGAGATGGCGCTCGAGAATCGCGGCGGCAGTGCGCTGGCCGAACTCGGCCTCGAAGAGCGCCGCCAGCGCCAGCCGGCGGCCCAAACCATGCGAACGGGCCTCGTCCGTTGCGCCCCGGACATGGTGCGCTCCCGAGCCCGTGCCGTCCGCGAGCGGGGTCACTTGCCCCAGCCCCCCACCCCATCGACGACGACCGTGACCTCGCCGAGCTCAAGGCCCAGCAGCCGCTCCACCGTCGCGCCGACTGCCTGACGGACCTGCGCGGCCAGCGGGCCGAGGGCATGGCCGGGGCGGGCAATTATCCAGACTCGGACAGAGACTTTGCCGTCGCCCACTCGCGCCCGAACCGGTGAACCGCCGAGCCAGGCCAGCGGTCCGCCACGGCCGACCTTGAGTACGCCGGGGACCTCCAGAGCAGCCACTCGGACCATCTCGACCACGACGGAGTGGCTGACGGTCAGAGGATCGGGCATCAGCGGCGGGGACGGATTCGATGGCTGCGGCGCGGTCATGGCGTTACCGCGCCGTTTGTTCGGGACGGCGCGGCTGGCCGCGGAACGCGTCTGCGATCAGCTCCGGAATGTGGGCTCGCGCAGCCGCGGCCCCGGCTTCGAGAGCGAACTCGAACATCCTGCGCTTGGCCGAGCCGTGTGTGATCAAGACCATGCCCTTGACCCCGAGGAGCGGCGACGCGCCGAGCTTCTCGTAGTCGAAGAGGCTGCGTATACGATCGGCGCCCGGCTTCATAAAGAGGTAGCCGATCGGGCCCAGCGGCCGGCGACTGAACTCGCGCCGCCACAGATTGGCGATGAACGTGGCCAGACCCTCGAAAAACTTCATCGTGACGTTGCCGACCATGGCATCGCAAACGGCGACGTCCGCCAGATGCTTTACAAGATCCCGGCCCTCGACATTGCCGATGAAGTTGAGGCTGCCGTCGTCGTCGAGCAACTGCGTCGCCAGTTGGACTGCCTGATCGCCCTTTCCCTTCTCCTCGCCGATCGAAAGCAGCGCCACGCGTGGCTTGTTGACACCCAGGACTCTCTCGGCGTAGAGCGATCCCATGTGGGCGAACTGGTAAAGGTTGAGTCCGCTCGAGTCCATGTTCGCGCCGATGTCGAGGAGCACGAAGGGACCGGTCTCGGTCACCATCTGGACGGCGAGCGCCGGCCGGTCCACGCCCGGGAGGCGGCCCAGCCGCAGGACCGCGGCGGCCATCCCGGCGCCCGAATGGCCCGCCGTGACCAGCGCGTCGGCGCGACCTTGCTTGACCAGGTCCATCGCGACCATGATCGACGAGTCCCTCTTGGCCTTCAATGCCAGCGCCGGCGACTCGTCCATCTCCACGACCTGGCTCGCGGCTACGATCTCGACGTTGGACGGCATTGGCCCGTCGGCCACGGCCCGGATCCGCTCCGGTATGCCCACGAGCAGCACGGCATCGGCCGGGTGGGCTCGCGCCCAGGCCAGCGTTCCGGCGACCACTTCCAGAGGTGCATGATCGCCGCCCATCGCGTCGACGGCGACGCGGACGGAGCCATCGCTGACCGGGCGAACCGTGCTCAAATCCACCGGCTCAGGCCGGCTGCTGCGGCTTTTCCTGCTTGATCTCGACCGTGGGCCGGCCGGCGTAGAAGCCGCAAACCGGGCAGGCATGGTGCACCTGCTTGGGTTGGTGGCAATGCGGACACGGCTCCAGGTGCGGGACCGTTATCGCGTGGTGAGCGCGGCGATCACCCTGACGGGCGTGCGAGACTCTCCTCTTTGGAACACCCATTGAACTGATTACTCCTTTCGCTCCGGCGCGTGGCCAGATGGCTGGGCCGGGAAGGCGCCGGGGCGCGGTGATCCGATCCGTGACGGGTACGGCAAAGCATACCTCGCGCATGGGGCCGAGGCGGGAGTTTAGCGGTTCCGCGGCTGACTGTCATCGTGAGCCGGCACGACGCGGTCCCGAGTCCGAGCGATCGGCCCGGCGACGGCTTCAGTCGCGCTCCGAAGCCTCGACGAAACCGCGCAACGTCTCCAGCCGGGGATCGATCTCGTCGCCGGCGTGGTGGTGCGGACCGCTTGCCAGCTCCTCACCGCACTCGATGCACAGGCCGGGGCAGTCGTCGCGACATACCGGCGCTATGGGTTCGGCGAGGACGATCCAGTCGCGGACCTCGCCCTCGAGGTCCAACTCGTGGTGGTCCGTCAGGCGGAGGGCGTCCGGCTCGTCGGCCATATCGACGGGCAGCCCCGTGATGAAGTCCAGGCTCGGCAGTGCCTCTTCTTCGAGCTCGATCTCAACCGGCCATTCGATCTCGCCCAGGCAGCGGCTACAGGTCTGCTCGATCGCCGTGGTCAGACGGCCCGTCACCAGAAGACCGCGGTTGGTCCGGGTCAGCCGCAACTCCCCTTCGATGTCGCGAAGCTGGCGCAGGTCCGGCCCGAGGTCCAGCGGTGCGACCGCAACGACGAAGTCCCGGACGGACCCAGCCGGCTCCGCTAGCAGCCCGGCGACGTTGAAGACGAGATCGTCAGCCGCGGACCGGTTCACCCGCGTCCGATTCGTCGTATTCGTCGACGTCTCCTTGGCCGTCGCTCGCCATGGCCTCGGTCGAAGCGGCATCTGCCGTGGCGGCCGAGCGTCGATCGTCGAGCAGTTCCAAGCCGCTCTTGATCGTCCTCAGGGTGCGCATCACCTGTGTCTCGAGACCGACCAGGACCTCGGACGCGTAGTCATCGGCGCCGCGCCGGACCTCGTCGCCTTCCACCTGGGCCTGGCGAATGATCTCGTGGCTCAGCTCCTCGGCCTGGCGCGTCAGCTCACGCTCCTCGATGAGGTACGTAGCCTGCTCCTGCGCCCGGGCCAGGATCTGCTCGGCTTCCTCGCGCGCCTGTTCGAGCAGCCGCTCGACCTCGTTGGTCACGCGCCGGGCAGACTTGATCTCCTCGGGGATAGTCACCCGAAGCTGATCGATCCATTCGAGGGCATCCGCCTGGTCGATGATCACGCTGTTTGTGAGCGGGAGCTTCCTGCCATTCGCCACGAGCGCTTCGAGGCGCTCGATCAGGACGATGATGTCGATCGGTCGGGCCCTCCTGGGGCAGGTAGCAAGGGCTGCCGGTTGGCTCGGATTATAGACCTCGTCCCGGCGCCGCCAGACGTTTGGCGACGGACGGTGGCACCATTTGAGTCACGTCGCCGCCGAAAGCCGCGATCTCCTTGACGAGGCTCGAGCTGAGGTAGCTGTGCTCGAGAGCTGTCATGAAGAAGACCGTGTCTACCTCCGGGGCGAGCTTGCGATTGGTGTGTGCCATCTGCAGCTCAGATTCGAAATCGGAGATCGCCCGCAGGCCTCGCACGACAAAGGTTGCCTTGCGACGGCGGCAGAAATCGACCGTCAGACCGTCGAACGACTCGATTTCGACCCGCGCGGCAACTTCGGCCGGGCAGCATTCGTCCACCGCTTCTCTGATGGCGGCCAAGCGGTCGTCGGTCGAGAGAGTCGGCGCCTTCTGGAAATTGACCAGCACCGCGAGAACGACGCGATCGAATACCAGGGCGGCTCGCGCGACGACGTCGAGGTGGCCGTATGTGATCGGGTCGAACGAACCCGGGTAGACGGCGATCTTCACCTGGCTGCCTCCTCGGGCCCCGCCGGCGATCGATCCGGCGTGACGTCCTCGACCGACTGCCCGCGCCGGAGCGAGGAGTCCGCCCGACGGTAGAACGTCAGGGCGGTCTCTCCGAAGCGGCGGTTCCTGACGGATGCTAGCAGCCCGGCGACCTCCGGGGGAGGCGTTCGCCAGAAGTGCTTGGCCACGATCCAGGCGCCGGGCGTCACGAGGGCCGGATCCGCCGTCCCGAGCCGCGACAGAGTGGCCCCGATCAGGGCCGCCTCGGCGTACGGTGGATCGATCAGAACCACGTCGAACGGCCCGTCGGCGCGGGCACGGTCTCCGAGGTAGGACAGGACGTCCGCGCGGACGACACGGCCCCGTTCCGACAGGCGGGCCCGGACCAGGTTCTCGGCGATGACCTTCGCGGCGTCGGCGTCCCGCTCCACGAAGGTGGCGCTCGCCGCCCCGCGCGACAGGGCCTCGATGCCGCCCGCCCCCGACCCGGCGAACAGGTCCAGCACGTTGGCGCCCGCCAGATATGGCTCCAGAATGGCGAAGAGCGTCTCCTTCACACGGTCCGCGAAGGGCCTCGTCCCTTCACCGGAGCCGCGGAGCCGGACTCCACGGGCCGATCCGGCGATGACCCGGCCGGCGTCAGGCATCACGTGCCGCCTCGCCGTCGTCGGACGGGATGTCTGCCAGGACCTCGCCCGCCCCAACTCGGGCCAGCCAGCCGGTCCTCAACTCGGTCGCCAGAGCCTCGTGACCGGGCCTCAGCGCGCCCGCACCGTCTACGAGTCTCTCGGCGATGTTGCGGGCCTGGGCGGCACGCTCGCGGTCGCGCTTGTCGCGGAGCGATGCGATGCGCAACGTCGGCAGACCGCTCTGGTGCAGGCCGAGCAGCTCACCCTCGCGACGCAGCTCGAGATCCATCTCGGCCAGCTCGAAGCCGTCGGTGTGCGTTGCCAGGGCCTCGAGTCGGGCGCGGGCAGTGGCATCGGCCGAGTCGGATACGAGGATGCAGTAGGCCTGGGCCTCCCCCCGGCCGACGCGGCCACGCAGCTGATGCAGCTGGGCGAGACCGAAGCGATCGGCGTCGAGGATCAGCATGACCGTGGCTTCGGGAACGTCCACGCCGACCTCGAGGACGGTCGTGCCTACGAGCACGTCCAGCTCGCCGCGGCGGAACCGGTCCATCGTCGCGTCGCGCGCCGCAGCCTTCATCTGACCGTGGACGACGCCCACGCGCGCCGCCGGTTCGGCCGGCAAGCCCAGCCGCTCGGCGGCGGTGGCGAGCCGGAGAGGCAGGGCTGCGGCTACCTCGTCCGCCGAGCGAGCGGCCGTCTCCTCGTCCTCCTCCACGAGCGGCACCACGACGAAACCCCGGTGGCCGGCGTGTACCTCGCGAACGATCAATGGATAGGCGCCGCGCGACGGATCGGCGGCGGCGCCGGCCAGGTCCTCGGTCCGCCGGATCCCGGTCCTGATGCCGATCCGCCCCGCCGGGAGCGAACGCAGGTCGGATACGTCAAGATCGGCCAGCAGAATCTGCCCGAGGGTCCGCGGGATCGGGGTAGCGGTCATCAGTAGTACGTGCGGCGATCGGCCTTTGGCGCCGAGAGCCTCGCGCTGAGCGACGCCGAAGCGGTGCTGCTCGTCGACGACGGCTAGCGCCAGGTCGGCGAAGTTGACGGACTCCTGCACCAGAGCGTGGGTCCCGACGACGATCCGTCCGGCGGTGAGCCCAAGCAGACCGTTGCCGGCCGCCGGAGCCGCGAGCAGTTCCAGCGCGGCTCGACGTTCGGCCGCCGGAAGTGTGCCCGTCAACAACGTCACGCCATGGCCGAGCGGCTCGACGAGCCTGCGCAGCGCCACGACATGCTGCCTGGCGAGGAGATCCGTCGGAGCCAGGAGCGCCCCCTGCCGGCCCGCGTCGGCCACGAAGGCCAGTGCCAGGGCGGCCACGGCGGTCTTGCCGGACCCGACGTCGCCCTGGAGCAGCCTCATCATCGGTCTCGTGCCGCCCAGGTCGGCGGCCACGGCGGCCACAGCAGCGGCCTGGTCGTCGGTGAGGCGCGCGGCTTCCTCCGCTCCGGTTCGGGCCCGGACCTGTTCGGTCAGCGCAGCCTCCACGGCTTCGACGGCGTGCCGGAACCGAGACTCGGGTACCTCCAGCGGGACGCCGACCCGGGCCCGCCGGGCCCTGTCGCGGGCAACCATGCCGATCTGGAGAGCCAGCAACTCGTCGAAGCCGAGTCTACTCAGCGCCGCATCGCGGGCGGCGAATGTCTCGGGGTAGTGGGCATTCTCCAGCGCTGTCGCTATTGGCATCGGCGCCGCGACGAGGTCCGGGCCCGGCGCCTGGCTCGCTGCGGCCGAAGCCTCACCTTCACCCGCCTGGCCCGCCTCGTAGACCTCCGGCGGCAGGTACTCGGGATAGGTCGGGCCGACCACGTTCAGGGCCTGGCGTATGGCCCGCCGGAGAGTGTTGGCCGTCAGCCCGGCGGTGAGCCGGTAAACGGGGACAATCCGACCGGCGTGCAACAGCGCCGAACCGTCGTCGGCCTGGAACTCGGGGTTGTCGAAGGTGGTCGTGAAGCCGCGCCGGCGCACTTTCCCGCTGACCACGATCCAATCGCCTTCGCGCAATCGCCTTTCGATGTACCTGCGGCCGAACCACGTCGCCTCGACCTCGCCGGTCGCGTCGCCGAGGTACGCGGTGGTCCGCTGGACGCGCCGGCGGAACGTCTGCTCGGCGCGGACTCCGCGTACCTGGAGACGGGCGCTGGCCGACTGACCGTCCGAGACCCAGGCGAGCTCGCGCGCATTGCTCAGATCGCGCAGGTCGTCGTAGCGGCGTGGCAAGTGGAAGAGAAGGTCGCGTACGGTTCTAATCCCGAGCCGCTGGCCAACTCGCCGCAGCACCGTCGCGCCGGGGAATCCCGACAGGCCGATCGGCGTGTCCGGACCTACCGGCCCTACCCGGCGCACGGGCGCGCGGCCCGGTGTGCGGCCTCGGGCCACGGGCCCACCGCCGGCTCGTGTCGCGTTGAACCCCCGCCCGGCCACTTCCCTACTCTGCCGCAATCAGGTACCGGTAATGAGGTTGGCCGCCGTGGATCACCTCGACCTCGACACCGGCCCGCCACTCCCGCACCCGTCTCGCAACAGCCTCCGCCTCGGCGAGGTCCGCACCGTCGCCGTAGTAGAGCGTGATCAACTCGAAGCCCGGCTCGAGAGCTTCTAGCGCGGCCAGCGCGGCCTTCAGTCGATCGTTGTTGACCGCCAGAAGCCCGTCGTCCGGATCGAGGACGATGGTCTGGCCCTTCTTGACCTTGCGACCGCCGATCGTCGCGTCACGGACAGCCTCTGTAAGCTGGAGTGTTTGGACGGCTCGGCCGGCCAGCGTCATGACCTCCGCGTTGGCGGTGGCATCGCGGTCCGGATCGAGTGCCAGCAACGCCGCGAAACCTTCCGCGGCGTTCCTGGTCGGGACCACGCGGACTCGCCTGGTCGTCAGCTCGGCGGCCTGGCGCGCGGCGAGCACAACGTTCGGGTTGTTGGGCAGGAGCAGAATCTCCTCGGCGGCGATCTTTTCGACGGCGTCGAGCAGCTCACCGGTCGATGGGTTGTTGCTCTGACCGCCGTGGACGACGGCGGCAACGCCGTACGAGTCGAAGATCCGGGCCAGTCCGTCGCCGGCGGCGACTGCAACTACAGCCAGCGGCACGATCTCGGTCTGGACCGGCATCTGGACGCCGTTCGAGGCCGACGATCCGTTGGATCCCTCGCGTGCAGAGTCGCCCTCGACCTCGGCCCCGTAAGTCTCGAGATCGACATGTGGACGACCCCCGGCGTGACCTTCGCGTGGACGCGCCTCGATGGGGACTCCGACAGTCTCGGCCGCCTTCTTCTCGCGAACCTCGCTTGATTGGGCGTCGAGATTCTCGACGGTTATCCGCGTCAGAGAGCCCAGCGAGAGGCCCAGGGCGATGACGTTATCGGGCCGGTCGTTGTGGACGTGGACCTTGACCGCCCGCGAGTCGCCGGCGACGAGCACCGACTCGCCCATCTTCTCGAGCGCCGCGCGCAGCTCGTCGACGTCGATCGGCGCTCTCGACGATTCAAGGAGGAACATAGTCTCGTAGCCGAAATCCTCGGCCGCCGGCGGACGGATCGAGACCGCCGTCGAGCCCGGCACGTGCGCGGTTCGAACGGTTGGCGTTCGCGCGGCGAGGTAGTCGTAAGCTCCCTGCATCAGCCGGTAGAGGCCCTGACCGCCTGCATCGACGACGCCCGCGTCGCGAAGGATCGGCAGCAACGACGGCGTCTTCGCCACAGCCTGGCGAGCACCCTCCACCGCGGCTTCGAGCACCAATTCGAGGTCACCGCCGATCTCCGCGGCCGCCACGGCTGCTGCCGAGGACTCACGAACTACCGTCAGGATCGTGCCTTCGACCGGCTTGGCGACCGCTTTGTAGGCCGTCGCCGTTCCCTGGGTAAACGCGTTGGCCAGTTCGGGACCGCCGAACCGGTGCTTGCCGCCGAGCGCCTCGGCCATGCCTCGGAAGATCTGCGAGGCGATGACGCCGGAGTTACCTCGGGCACCCATGAGTGCGCCGAAGCTGATCGCCTGGGCAACGCGATCAGCCGTGGGGTCGACTACGGCTTCGGCCTCCGCCAGCGCCGCGCGAACGGTGGCCAGCATGTTGCTACCGGTATCGCCGTCCGGGACGGGAAACACGTTGAGTGCGTTGACTTCGTCGACGTGGGCGGCGAGGTTGTCCACAGCGGCCCGAAACGCTGCCAGCAGTCCGGAACCGTCGCCGACTCGGCGGGTCATCGATGGGCTCGGTTGATCATCTAGGCTTGCGTTTCCTCGAAGCCGACTCCCCCTCGGCCCCTGCTCGACTCTTTGAATGTTCCGGAGTCGAACCGGATCTCTCGGCCGTCTCCGTACGCTCGATCGCTTCCGCGCGCTCGATCGCGGCCGGCTGATAGCGCAACCCGTCGACGTGGATCGTCATCGCCGCGACCTCCGCGCCGGCGTAATGGCGTAGCGAGTACCGAACCGCCGAATCGACCTGTCGTGCCACCTCGGCGACCGGCACCCCGAACGCGACCGTGACGTACAGGTCGAGGTGCAGCCCGCCTTCGGTGGTCAGCTTGATCCCGGGCCTGTCGAGGCCTACCCAGCGCAGCATCCGGCGGCCCAAAGATGGGTCGCTGAAGCCGGTGACGCCGTAGCTGCTCTGGACCGCAGTTCGAACGATGTCAACGATGGCACGGCGGGTGACGACGGATTTGCCTGCCACCGAACGCTCCGGCATGAGCTTGTACAACCTCCAGCCTGAGCGGCGGAAACGGTGTGCTATCATACCGCCCCGTTCGGTCCCGGTCGGGACCGCGCATTCCGAACCACGTATTCGAGAGGACCTCATGGCTCGCTCCTGCGCAGTCTGCGGGAAGGTCTCAATGGACGGCTTCAACCCGCAGTCGTCCGGAATGAACCGGGTCCGCGCCCATCGCCGCTACCAGCCGAACTTGCAGCAGACAACGATCCAGGTCAACGGCAAGCCGGAGAAGGCGCTCGTCTGCACGCGCTGCATACGCACTCTCTCCCGGGCGGAAAGGTAGCCACAGCCGGCCTCCGGCCGGTCATCCGTCACTCACTCGGCGTCGAGCTCATGCTCGGCGCCAATTTCGTTTCGCGGCGCCAGTTCGCTAGGCCGGCGGGCGAGGCTCGATGCCCAGCTCGTCCGAGTCCAGCCAGATCGTGAACGGGCCTTCGTTGACCAGATCGACGTCCATCTCGGCGCCGAAGCGGCCCTGCTGAACGGGCACCCCGGTTGATGCCAGGATCTCGCAGAAGACTTCGTACAGACGCTCGCCGACGATCGGCCCCGCGGCGCCGATGAACGACGGTCGACGGCCCCGGCGCGCGTCCGCATACAACGTGAACTGGCTCACCACGAGCGCGGACCCGCCGACGTCGCCGATCGCCAGGTTCGTCAGGCCGTCGTTGTCGGCGAAGATGCGCAACCCGGCAACCTTCGCGGCCAGCCCGGCCGCGACAAACTCATCGTCCCCCGGCGCCACTCCGAGCAGGATCAGCAAGCCGCGCTCGATTCCGGAAATGCGCTGCCCCTCGATCCGAACCTCGGCGCGCGAGACCCGCTGGAGCAAGGCACGCATGTTGGGTCCCTAGCGGCTTACGAGGCCGGCCGAGCCGCGCCAGAGCCCGCCCAGGATGGCCAGCCACGGCACCAGGTAGAAGACGGTGCCCGCGCCGCCGGCCCAGCCGAGCCTGTTCATGCCGTAAGCGAGGACTGCGCCAACCAGGGCCGCCCCAAGCCCCTGAACCACCAGCGCCCAGCGGACGCGCCGGCCGAGGCGGCGCAGCGCACCGACGTCGCCTTCATCCTCGGCCTCGACGCCCGCCTCGATCTCCTCATCCGCGACCCGTTCCATGAAGCGGCGGGTCCAGGCCGGACCGCGGGTGATCGCGAAGTAGGCGGCATACGCGTAGACCACGCCGCCGATGATGTCGACGACCCAGTGCTCGCCCAGGTAGACGACCGAGAACCAGACGCAGGCGGTGTACGCGAGCATGAGCCACCCGGTTCGACCGAACGCCCGTCGCGCGAACAGGAACGCCAGGAACGGATACGCGGCATGCAGCGACGGGAAAGCCGCCACATCGTTCGAGCTGATGCTGTAGACCGAGTACGAGTAGAAGTAGTTCCCGAACCCGAAGAAGTGCGACAGGCCGGCGAAGCCGGTGTCGCGAAGGTGCAGCACGCCGGTCACGAACCCGTTCTGAGCCGCCCACCAGGGCGGTGCCACCGGCAGCAGCAGGAATGTGATGAAGGCCGCCATCGAAAGGACTATCAGCGCGGCCACATAGTCGTAGTAGATCCGCCGCTGGTGGATCCAGAGCAGGAAACCGATGGCCAGCGGCAACGGGAAATGGAGGAAGTAGAAGATGACCGATATCGATGCCAGCACATCCGGGTTCGAGGCCGGGCCCGAATGCAGGCTCTGGAGCAGGGTCGTCGGCAGCCCGCCGAGCCCCACGATTCGCTCAAGGGCGATGATGTCGGTTACGTGGATCGGCAGGCCGAACTTGTCTGCGTAGCCACGCATCAGCTCGTATGCGAAGAACAGCGCCACGAACGGAATCCAGTCGCGAAGGAACAGTTTGCCGCGGCCGAGCAGCAAAGCGGCCAGCCCGAAGCTCACCACGACCACGTCCGGCGTGACTGAGATACCGCGGGAGATCATCAGGATCGAGAGCAGGACTGCGTAGCCCGCCACCGCCGCCAGCAGCAGCCGGTCGTTGCGCCGTCCGAGGTGGGCGTGACGCTTGGGCGCGGCAATTCCGTCACCGACGTCGACGCCGGCGCCGGCGGCGCCGAGCGCCGCTTCTTCGTTCACTCAGCCTCTCCTGGTGTTCGTCTTGGCCGTGGCAGGGATCGGGCGCCTTCTTCGGTAGGCCTCGTCTGCGAGCGTCCTGATGACGCGGATCTCCTTCTCGATGTCGTGGCCCTTCTTCCACAGGACCGACCCTGCGACCATGACATCGATCCCCAGGCTGCCACAATGCGCGGCGGTAGCCCTGTTGACGCCGCCGTCTACGTGGACCTCGCGCCGCGAGGGCGCTTCGCCGGGGCGGTCTCGGAAAACCTCGTGCGCCGGATCGATCTTGGTGGCTGCGTCCATCATGAACTTCTGGCCACCGAAACCGGGCTCGACCGTCATGACCATGACGATGTCGAGCAGGTCGCGGTACGGGTCCAGTGCGGAAAGAGGCGTGGCGGGTTTGACCGCCAGGCCGGCGAGGCGGCCGGCTTTCCTGATCTTGAGCAGAGTCGGCTCGATAGGTTCCGCTACCTCGACGTGGAACGTGATGGTGTCGCAACCTGCGTCGATGAACTGATCCATGTAGCGGCCCGGCTCGGAGATCATCAGGTGGGCGTCGAAGGGCTGCTTGCCGACCTTTCGAAGCCGCTTGATGACGCTCGGGCCAAAGGTGATGTTCGGGACGAAGTGACCGTCCATGACGTCGAGATGGATCCGGTCCGCGCCCGCCTTGAGCGCCCGGCGGCATTCGCGCTCGAGATCGGCCAGATCCGCGTCGAGGACGCTGGCGCTGATCAGCGAGCGATGGGCCCCGGTCCGCGAGACCGCCGGCTTCGGCGAGCGATCGGCCGCCATCAGCGGGCCCTTCCCGCTGAGACTGCGGCCTTAAGATCGGCCGGCAGGCTCTCCGAGCTGCGCGTGCCGCGAAGGGCAGCCTCGCTCTGGCGAACGATCGCCTCGCGACGGCGCGCGACGGCGGGGGCCGGCGGCTCCCCTGCCCTGTCGGCGGCGAGCTGGCCGCATGCGGCGCCCGCGTCCTGGCCTCGGTTGGCTCGGATCGTGACGCCGACGCCGCGGCGGCGGACGCGAGCGGCGAATTCCGCAACACGCTCGGGACCACTCGCCTGCCACGGTGTGTGGGCCACAGGGTTCATCGGGATCAGGTTCACGTGGGCCAGGTCTCCCCGCAAGAGAGTGGCGAGCGCGTCCGCGTCGATGTCGGTGTCGTTCACACCGGAAATCATCACGTACTCGTAGCTGACTCGCCGGCCGGTTACGCGAGCATGATCGCGGGCCGCAGCCACGACCTCCGCCACGGGCCAGCGGCGGTTGAGGGGCACGAGGACGTCCCGCAGCGGATCGCGGGCGGCGTGGAGGCTCACGGCCAGGGTGAACTGCGGACCAAGAGCGGTGAGACGGCGTATTCCGGGGACGACTCCGGACGTGGAGACGACCACGTGACGAGCCCCAAGGCTGAAGCGGTGGGGATCGGCGAGGATCGCCACGGCCTCCAGCACCCGATCGAGATTGAGCAGCGGCTCGCCCATCCCCATGAACACGATGTTCGTCAGGTGACGGCCGCTCGTCGCGAGGCGGCGTGCAGCGTGGCGAACCTGATCGAGAATCTCGGCGGTCTCGAGATCGCGCCCAAAGCCGAGCTCACCGGTCGCGCAGAACGGGCAACCGACGGCGCAGCCGGCCTGGCTCGAGATGCATAGCGTGTTCCGCTCGCGATGCGTGGGCCGGCCCTTGCCGCCAAACCCGCGCGGCGGGTAGTGCATCAGGACGGACTCGATCATGGCGCCATCCCAGAGCGTGTAGAGGGTCTTCTCAGTAAGCCCGCCATCCGCCACCTTGACCTCGTCCTCGGGGATCGAGTCGACCCGAAAGGCGACGTCGAGCCGGGAGCGGATCGAGGCCGGCAGCGTTCGCAATTCGTCCGCGGACGTGGCGTTATGCCGCCAGACCGCATCTCGGATCTGCTTCGCCCGATAAGGCGGCTCGCCCTGCTCGGCCAGCCACGCTTCCAGGACGCCGTCCGGCAGGCCGCTCAATGCGGGGCGAGCGCCGGCGGCTCGGTCGAGGATCGGCCTGGATGGAGGCGTGACGATCGTGCGACCGGGGGACGGAGCTCCGGTCGTGTCGGTATGGCTCACAGGGCGGCGATTATCGCATGCCGGCCCGGGGCGACGCCGGATTCGACTGGACCGCGTCGGCATGGCCTCGCAGGTACTCTCTGCCTTCCATCTGCCGACCTCCGGCTCGCTGCAGCAACTCAAGGACAAGCCGGCCTTCGCCCGTTCCGAGCGCGAGGTCGCCGTCGGGCGTGGAGACGAAGCGACCGGCCAAATCCATCGGAACTGAGTCGGCGACCCGAGCCTGCCAGACTATCAGCCGCTCGCCCCCGGTCCTGTCGTTCTCGATGTACGCGCCCGGCCACGGCTGGTAGGCCCGCACCTGTCGCTCCAGCTCGATGGCGGAACGGCCCGGATCCAGCCGGCCGTCTTCCCGGCGAAGTGGCCGCGTCATCGTCACGCCGTCTTGTGACTGCGGTCGCGCCACGATTCGACCCGCCAGCCACTCCGGCAGCGCGCGACGCAGCAAATGGGCTGCTGCCTCGGCCGCCCGGCTCTCCAGCGTGATCGCCGTGTCGTCGGGCAGGACTGCGAGCGGCTCCGTCGCCACGATCGGCCCGGCGTCCATCTCCTCCGTCACGACGATGAGCGTCACCGCGGATTCGGTGTCGCCGGCCAGGATGGTGGCCGGTATCGGCGCCGCCCCCCTGTGCCTAGGCAGGGCCGACGGATGGAGGTTCAAGAACCCTCGCGGCGGCAGATCGAGCAGGACGCGGGGGATCAGCTGGCCATAATCGGCGAGGACGATCAGGTCGGGCGCCTGAGCGCGGAGCTCGTCGATCGCCTCTGGGCGTCGCAAACGGACCGGCTGAAGCACGGGCAGGCCGAGCTGCCGGGAGCGGGCCGTCACCGGAGTCGGCGTCGGAATAGCCTTACGGCCAACCGGTCGATCGGGTGCTGAAACGACGGCCTCGAGACCGACGCCGGGAATGGTTGTAAGCGCATCGAGGATCGGGACGGCGAAGCCGCCGCTGCCAAAGAAGAGGACCCGAACCGGCGATTCGGGGGACGCGCGATCCGGAGACGAGCTTCCGGCCGCGGCGCCGCTCACCCGACCGCGGTGCGCGCCGTCGCCGGTCGCCCTTCCTCTTCCTCTTCCTGGGCGGTCGGGATGAGCTCGTCCATCGACTCGAGATAATCGATGTACAGCTTGCCGTCGAGATGGTCGAGCTCGTGCTGGAGCGCGCGCCCGAGGATGCCCGACCCGGCGACCTTGATCTTTCGGCCGTGACGGTTCTGGGCGACGACCCATACCCTCTCCCGCCGCGTGACGTATGCGACGTAGCCCGGGATCGAGAGGCAGCCCTCGAGATCGCGGTCCTCACCGTCGGATCGGACAATGCGCGGGTTGACCAGCTCGTGCAGCTGGCCCTCGACCTCGATCGTGCAGGCATTAGCGGCCTCGCCGAGCTGCGGTGCCGCGAGTCCGACCCCGGGGGCCTTGCGCATGGTATCGGCCAGGTCGTCGAGCAGCCCGTGGAGGTACTTCCCGAAGGTCTCTACCGGCTGGCCCCTCAGCCGAAGACGGGGGTCGCCGAGCAGAACGATAGGTCTGACGCTCATGGCCGAGAGTATACCGAGAGGCCGCGCGATGGAACCCGGCCTGCCCCAGTTGGCAAGGGGCTGGTCGCAATGCCCGCTGCCCCTTCAGTCGCGGGTGACTCAAACGACCGTCGGGCGCGGGGCGGAAGCGGCTCGAAGCCCTGTGCCACGGCGCCGTTTCCTTGTACGTGTGGGACGAGTGCCGGGACGGACGCTCACCGCAATCGGCCGTCGAGGCATGGACGGCCCCCCGCTGTTAGTCGCGAGCGGCTATCCGGCCGGTCACAGGCCGACCTTCCCGGGTGATCCTGACGCGTGGATCGGTCAGTTCGGAGCGCCCGACGACTTACCACTCTACCCAGGCGTAGAAGGAAACACCGAGCCATATCCAGGGACTCGACTGATGCTACAGGAGCGAGTCGGGGTCGACGTCGATCGACCAGGGCGCGCCGGGCGGAGCCCCAAGAACCTCGAGCGGCCGATCGCCCCTCAACACGACGTTCCAACGCCAGCGTCCAGCCCGGCGAGCCACGTATGCCGGCGCGGGCCCAAGAACGGATACTCGGATGCCGGCGGCGGCAGCGATCGGCGACGAAGACTCGGTCCTCAAGCGGTCGGCCATCGTCGCGGCCTCGTGCTCGGCCGCGAGGTGGTCGGGCAAACCCACCGTCAGCTTGATGAGCCGGCCGAACGGCGGCGAGTTGAAGCGGCGGCGAATCTCCAGCTCGGAATCATAGAAGCCCGCCGGATCGCCCGAAGCCACGGCCAGGATCGCCGGATGGTCGGGCTGGTAGGTCTGGATGATGGCGAGGCCGGGCAGTTCCCCCCGACCGGCGCGGCCGACGGCCTGGGTCAGAAGCTGGTACGTTCGCTCGGCGGCGCGCTCGTCGGGCAGGTTGAGCGCGACGTCGGCAGAAACGACTCCAACGAGCGTGACCTCGGGGATGTCGAGACCCTTGGCGACGAGACTGGTGCCGACCAGGACGTCGAGCCGACCCTCCCCGAAAGCGTCGATGACCCGCTCCGCGGCGCCTTTGTGCTCGGCGACGTCGCGATCGAGGCGCGCGACCCGGAGATGTGGAAAGGTCGCCTTGACCTCCTCCTCGACGCGCTGAGTGCCACCGCCGAGATATCGGATCCTGGGCGATCTGCAGGCCGGACAACGAGATGCGAGCGGCGAGGCGGTGCCGCAGTGGTGGCAACGCAGGGTGACACCGGCCTGGTGGTAGACGAGCGTTCGGTCGCACTCCGGGCAACGCTGCACGTGCCCGCAATCGCGGCAGACCACGACCGATGCGGTGCCGCGGCGGTTGATCACGAGGATAGCTCGCTCGCCCTCCGGTAGCGACGCGAGCGCCGCGACGAGAGGCCGGGACAGCAGCCCTCGATTGCCGGCGGCAAGTTCGGCTCGGAGATCAACGACCTCGACCCTGGGCGGGGCGCCGCTCGGCCGCTCGGGCAGGATCGCGTGCCGATAACGGCCCTGGCGCACGCGGCCGACGCTCTCGACCGACGGAGTCGCGCTGCCGAGAACCAGCGCCGCGCCCGAGAGCCGGGCGAGGGCCAGGGCGGCGTCGCGAGCCTGCAGACGTGGGGTCCGGTCGCTCTTGTAGGCGGCGTCGTGTTCTTCGTCGACCACGATCAAACCCACGTCTGCAAGCGGGGCGGTCAGCGCGACGCGGGTACCCACAACGATGTCGACCGCACCGGCCTTGATCCGCCGCCACTCGTCGGCACGCTCGCCCTCGCCAATCCCCGAATGGAGGATCGCGATCTCTGCGTCCAGCTGCGTCCTCAGCCGGTCGACGAGCGGCATGGCCAGGGCGATCGACGGTACGAGCACGAGGGCCGGCCGCCCGGACGAGATCGTCTCCGCGATGGCCTCGGCGTAAACGGCGGTCTTGCCCGATCCGGTGACGCCCTCGAGCAGCAGTGGCTTTGGGTCGCGAGCCTTGATCGCGGCGAGAATCGTAGCCAGAGCCTCGGCCTGCGGCTCCGTCAGCACCGACCCCTCGGGGCGCGTTCCTCGACGGCCGGCTCGCCGCCGCGCGAGGGGGCGGCGCGGCCGTTCTCTTACCTCGGCCACTATAAGGCCGCGCCGAACAAGCGCGGTGGCGGTTCCGGACCCGTGGCGGTTGGCGGCGTCGGGTCCCGCGAGCCCGGCTTGGCCGGCAGCTTCGCGCTCCGCAAGATCGGTAAGCAGAGCGCGCTGGCGCGGTCCGAGGCGCGCGGTGCCGGCCGGCGCGCCGGCCGGCGTGGAGTCGCCACTGGGCGTGGCGTCGCCACGGGGTGCGGAGCCGCCACTCGGCGTGGAGCCGCCGCTGGGCGAGCTCGCCTCGGGCAGCGAGGCAGTGACCGCCCGCCCCTCCTCGCTGAGCGTCAGCCACCGTTCGAAACGGGGTCCGGCCGACGCCGCCGTCAGAGTCCACTCAAGCCTGATGAGCCCTCGCGCCGCCATCGAGCGCAGCTGGCGCAGCGAACCGGCCCGCTCTGCGCCCTCCCCGAGGTCGCGGACGGAACGCGGCCCGCCCGCCAGCCTGTCGCGGATGCCCGCCTCGAACG